>CAJPNZ010000128.1 GCA_905372155.1 Propionibacteriaceae bacterium | reverse complement strand
GCCAGCACGTGAGCGCCAGCGAACGGCTGAGTCGAAACCACCCGGCAGCCGAAAAGCAGACCCGACCCCAAGCCACCATGGTTTCGACACGACCAGCTCGCAGAGCTCGCAGGTCGGCTCAACCAGCTTTGGAAAGAGCAAAGCCGGTTGAGCCGGGCTGCGACGAAGGAGCAGCCCGAGTCGAAACCACCCGGTATTTCCTCGTATCCCCACCCCCGGTGAGTGGTTCTGACCGATAATTGACCATGGTCCCGCTCATCGACGACGGCTCATCGCTTCGGCACGTCCCACTGCTGCGGACCCTGCGGTTCGCGGGGTTGCTCGTATTCCTCGCCGGGACGGTGCTCAGGTTCGCCCTGGTGGACGTGTTCAGCGCATCGGGAGAGACCGACGCCCGTTTCCTCGTCTCCGCTGCTCTGCTGCTCTTTCTCTGGTTGCTCGCCTACGGCATCGGCAATGGCCGGAAACTCGTTCCGGCGGTGCTGCTCGGGGCGGGATGGCTCACCCTGGCCGGTTTCCAGGGGTATTCGTGGTGGATGGTCTACTCGGCCTCCTCCTTCAGCGCGGTTCCGTTGCTGGCGCAGGCCATGGGGTCGCTCGGCCTGGGACTGACCACCGTCACCGGTCTGGTGTTGCAGGGGTTCCAGAACCTTCAGGGCGCTCATCGCGGTTCTCTCGAGGATCCCGCCCGGCTCTGCTTCCGCACCCGCGAGGAACGGAAATCCGGCGACACCGCGCCGTGGGAACGCTGGTCGTTCGGCTGGCCTCGTCGGATCTGCCTGGTTCTGGCTCCCGTGGTGGCGTTGACCGCCGCGGTCGCCGCTGGACATTTCCTGCTCCCGGCGGCCGCGATCTCACACACGACGGCCTCCCCCTCCGCGAACCTGCCGGAACGCCCCTCCCGCATCGGCTCCGATGTCGCATGGTCCCGGGAGGCCCCCGGTCTGCTCGGAGTGGTTGCCGGGGCGGCCGGGCCGGTCATCCTCGCCGAGGAGGGCGTCACTGCACTCAATCCCATCGACGGCTCCACCCTGTGGAGTTACCGGCGCCCCCACACCCAATATGACTATCACGACAAACTATCCGAGATCCGTTACATGGCGGTCTCCCGCACGATGGTCGCCAGCCCCACCGGACGTCACGTCGCGCTTCTGATCAACGGTCCCCAAACCGCCCTTTCGAAAAGTTCCCCCGCCTACGAGGAATACACATATCTGACGCTGGTGTTCGACACCATCACCGGCCGGATCACGGGCGAGCACCCCTCCAATGGGTGGCGGCTTCAACTCACCGATTCCACGCTCCTGGACGGCAACAAGGCCTACAGCTTGACCACAGGGGAACTGCTCTGGAGCCTGAAGGATTCCGATATGAGCAAGCATGGGGGATACAGCGGCCCGGCAGGGCACAGATCCTTCATCATCGAAAAAGACCGCGGAAATCTCACCCTCGTCCCGGATACCGATCCGACGGCCATGTCCAAGGTACAGGGAATCGCGATTGATCCCCGGAGAGGCGTTCCCGCGATCGTCGACGGCTGGACCGCGCAATACACCGAGCCCCTGCCCGAATTGGACGAATACGGATTCCCGCGCTACCCCGTCGCGGAATGGAATACGCGGGCCGTCACCCTGGATTCCCTGGCAGGCCTGGAGGACGAGACGCCCGTGGATCTGGGACGCACGGCGGGAGCGAATCTGGTGGCTTCCCGGGCATCCGGCGCGCTGGTCACCTACCCGCCCTACGACAAGAGCGCCTTCGAACAGGCCGAGCAGAGTGGCGGCCCCCTGCTGGAGGCCGTCTTCGACCCCACCACCCGCACCGTCACACCCGCGTCCCAGTACGCCGGCCCGGCCGCCGCGAAGGTGGGGTTCGTGGCGCACCCCGAGGGCGGGGCGATCTCCCTGCAACCCGGCGACGGTTCCCCCGGGGTGACGATTTCAATTCCCCCCGGAACCACCCATTTCTCCCCCGAGACACTGCTCTTCAAAAATTTTCGCACCTATTCACCTGCCCAATTGGCGACGAGAGAGCCCGAGCACACCGGGGCTACGCTGTTCATGAACGCCCCCGGCGTGACGATGGTCATCCTCAACGCGGAAGAGATCAGTACGGGATCCTCGGACAGGAAAGGCCAGCGGTACCGTTTGTTCGGCGTGACGGGAGGCGTCTCATGAAACTCGCGAAACGGTCCCTCGCCCTCGCGCTGATCCTGCTGCTCCTCGTACTGCCCGCGGCCTCCCGCCCCCAGACGGCAGAGGACATCAGGCGATCCGTGGCCGTCAAGAAATTCGAGGACACATCGATATTTCAAACAAAACCCACGGAAACCGGCTGGGATTTCTCACGTTCAAAAGACAAGACCGGGTGGGATTACAATTACAAGACCGAGTTCCATCTCTCGACTACCAGCGGCCCCGTCGTCGTCGCGGAAACCACAAGGATTCTGGACGTCGACAACCCGGGCAAGCTGGCCAGCGAGAACGAAGTCCCGACGACGACTCTGGTGGCCCTGAACCCGGACAACGGGTCGGTCAGGTGGGCGCGAGTCGTCGAGCCCTCGTTGGCGGGCAGGCACTGGTACGGTACCGCCAGAACACCGCAGGAAATCTTTGCAATGGGCAGCTCGTATGATTCCCAACGCAGCTATGCCGTCGTCAGCCCCGACGGGCGTCGCGTGGCGATCCAACTCGTGTCCTACATGACCCCGGCCACCTCCGAAAGAATCAGCGACCAGCGAACCAACTTCGTCGTCCTAGACGCGGAAACCGGCGACGAGGTCCGCACCGTGAATGTCTCCGGCATGGTTTTGGGTCATGTTCTCACCAACGATTCCCTGGTGATCGAGACCGCCCAGAATGCCTTTCCCGCAGGCACCGGAACCCTCAACGCAGTCCCTCTCGATGGTTCCCGGACCGAACCCACCGTCACCCGCACCGACCAGTGGCTGATCGGCAGCACCGCCGATTCCCTGCTCCTGGCGCCGCAGGAATTCGGTATGCGGGACGAATGCCGGGGCTGTCATTCCTTCACGATCACCCGGGTCGGCATAACCGGCGAGGAAATGGGAACCATGCCGGGAATCGCCCAGCTGCGGCCCGCGGGTTGGGTTGAGCGCTTCAAGGATCCGGCCGCCGCTGCCGAGATCATCAACCGGGGCGGCGACCCCAAGGAGATCGGGTTCGCCCTGCGCAAACTGCCCCGGGAACTGGTCGATGTGGATTCCGGGACGGTCATCGACCCGGGCGACCTGTCACCATCGGAAATACCCACTCCAACCGGCCCGGCGATTCTCCTGGAAAAACCCTCCAAGGACGAGGAGGGGCATGACATTTCCCCGGTCGTCTCCTGGCTGAACGTGGCCGCGGGCGAGAAGACCCTGCGAACGGACGACCTGACCTATCTGACCGACAAGAACAACTTCAACGGCGTCGCCGCCGAACGGATCAGGATGGGAGAGGAAACCAACACCTGGTGAGAGAAACCACCCCGGGAGAACCCCGGGAGAAGTCTGCTCACCGCCCGCCCCTCTTCCTACTCTCTCCCGCTCTCTCCTCCTCTCCCTCCCCGTCCCTCTCGTACCCGAAACTCGGAGGTTCGACGGTTCAACGTCACCACACGACGTTGAACCGTTTTTCTCCTGCGATTCGCGCACAAGAGAGGCAAGAGCGCGGGTCTTGCCGAAGCTGGTTGAGCCGGGTCGTGAGGAACGAACGACCCGAGTCGAAACCACCCGACCCCAGCCACCATGGTTTCGACACGACCAGCTCCTTCGTCGCAGGTCGGCTCAACCAACTTCACCACCTCGAAGCTGGTTGAGCCAGCACGTGAGCGCCAGCGAACGGCTGAGTCGAAACCACCCGGCAGCCGAAAAACAGACCCGACCCCAAGCCACCATGGTTTCGACACGACCAGCTCGCAGAGCGAGCAGGTCGGCTCAACCAACTTCCTTCACACACAAGCCGGTTGAGCCGGACTGCGACGAAGGAGCAGCCCGCGTCGAAACCACCCGGTATTTCCTCGTATCCCCACCCCCCGGTGAGCGGTTCTGACCGATAATTGACCATGGCGTCACGCATCGGTTTCGACCTTCTCCTTGACGACGATCCCCGCACCGCGGCGAGGAAGCCCGTCCCGGAGGCCACCCTCCGACTCGTACCGCTGCTCCGGAGAACACGGGCGGCGGGGTTGTTCGTCCTGCTGGTCGCCGTCGTGTTGTGGTTTCCGTTGCAGGGGGAGTTCGGGGTGCCGCAGGACTCGCTCGTCTGGTGTTTCGTCCTGCTGGGGGCCGTCACCGCCATCTGGTTCCTCACCTCCCGGCCCGGGGAGGGAAACAGAGCCGTCCCGGCCTGCCTGGTGGCAGCGGGGTGCGCTGTCATGGCCGGTTTCCTGGTGTACCTGTGGTGGACGACGTTCTCGCGGTCCTCGTTCAGCATGGGGATGCTGCTGGCCCAGGCCATGGCGGCGCTCGGCCTGGGCGCGATGACCGCCACCGACCTGACGTTGCGGGGCATACGTCACAGCCTGGATTCCGTTCCCGGTGATTTCGACGACCCGGCCCGCATCCGTCCGCTCTCCCCCGGCAAGAAGGACTCCGACCCGCCCTGGCCCGGGCCCGCGGGAAACGAGCGACGAACCGGCCGGATCGTCCTGACCTTGGCGCCCACCGTCGTCCTGGTGTTGCTGGTCGCGGCGTTCCATTTCGTGGCACCCGCGATCCCGGTCTCCCACACCACGGTCCCTGCCCCCGATGGCGACCCGCCGGCCCGGCCGACCAGCATCGGCACCGGAGTCGCCTGGAGCCGGGACATCCCCGGTCTGCTCGAGGTGGCCGCGGGGGCCGCGGGACCGGTGGTTCTCACCCAGGAGGGCATCGCGGCCCTCGATCCCGGCGACGGCTCCACCCTGTGGAGCTATCGCCGTCCCGGCGCCAGGTACACCCGCATCGCGCAGAGCTACGGCGACAACGGCCCGGTGAACTCGTACCTGATCACCAGCCCCAACCGACGTCACGTCGCCCTGGCGATCACGGGTCCGCAGGATAAGGAAAAAGACTCCTACAGCTCCGAAAACAACAACCACCTGGTCATCGTCCTGGACACCCTCACCGGTCGGATCACGGGCGAACACCCGTCCGCTGGGCTCCGCATCCAGCTCACCGACTCGGTCATCCTGGCCGGGAACACGGCCCATTCCCTGACCGACGGGCGGCGCCTGTGGAGCATCGAGGGTTCCGGCCGCGTCACCTCCCAGTACGACTGCCGGGACTACTGCGGTCCCGCGGGACACAAATCCTTGGTGCTCGGCCGCGAGGGGAGAAACCTGACCCTGATTCCCGACACCGATCCCACCGCGACCACCGTCGCGACCAACATCACCCTCGACCGTTACAGCATCGGCGAGAACCCCTTGGTGATCGCCAACGGCTGGACCGTCCGGTACACCGAGGCACTACCAGAGGACGAAGGCGACTTAGAGTTCACTCCGGTCAGCGGCTGGCACGCGCAGGCCGTCACGCTCGATTCCCTGGCAGGCCTGGAGGACGAGCCGCCGGTCGACCTGGGGCGCACGGCGGGCCTGAACTCCGTGGCCTCCCGCGCCACGGGCACCCTGGCTCTCCGCCCCGCCGACGACGAGAACAGCTTCAAGAAGATCGAGGAGGCGGGAGGTCCCTGGGTGGGTGCCGTCTTCGATCCCGCGACCCGCACCGTGACCCCCGCCTCCGAGTACGCAGGACCGGCCGCGGCGAAGGTCGGGCTCGTGGCGGGCGGGGATGGTGGCGCGATCGCCCTGCAGCCCGGAGACGGATCCGCCGGGGCGACGATCCCCATCGCACCGGGCTCCACCTACCGTTCCCCGGATGCGCTCCTCCGGGACCGGAGTGACGGGTACTCCCCCGTCCAGCTCTACCCGAGGGGCAGCTTCCCAAGGGCGACGACGACCTTCGTGACCACCCCCGGACTCACCCTGGTCATCCTCGATCCCACGACCGGGCTGTACGACAGACCCGAAAAACCCCGCAGCCCGCACCGGCTTTACGGCGTACCAGGAGGTCCCCGATGAAACTCACCCACCTGCTCCTGGGGGCGCTCCTCACCCTGCCCCTGAGCGCCTCCACGCAACCCCCGAGCGGAGCGGAACGACCCGTGAGCATCGCCGAGGCGGACCCGTCCGCCCTCGTCGAAGCTCCCACACCGACCCGCAACGGCTGGAAGGTCATTGCCCCGGGCAATCGCCACCTATACGGCGAGGCCGTCAGCGACATGCTGGCGGCGACGGCCAGCGGCCCCGTCCTGTCCATCGACACGTCCTTGAGCGGGAACGATGATTCCAAGGACCGCACGGCACGCCCGGCGACGATGCTGGTGGCCCTGAAACCGGAGGACGGGTCGGTGAGGTGGGCCCGCATCATCGAACCGGCCACCAAGGACTTCCCGGAAAGCGAACTGCCGCTGACCCCTCAGGTCGCCTACGAGAAGGGACGCAGATCAGGCAGATCAGTCGGCAACAGCATCGTCGCCAGCCCGGACGGCACCCGCCTGGCGGTTCCGTTGCTGTCCCACATGAGGCCGGCGGATTCCACGAGAATCAGCGACCAGCGCACGAAGGTCGTCGTGCTGGATGCGGCCACCGGGAACGAGGTCCGCACCGTCGAGGTGGCGGGCATGGTCCTCGGCCACGCCCTGACCGGTGACTGTCTGGTGGTGGAGACCGCCGAGAACTACTACCCGGCGGGTACCGGGATCCTCAACGTCTTTCCCCTGGGTGATCCCACGGCCGAACCGGTCACCTTCCGAACCGATCTGTGGCTGGCAGGAGCCACCGCCAATTCCCTGCTCATGTCACCGCAGTTCGACAGGGAAAAGACCTCCCTCCGCCCAACGGGACATTCCCGCACCTTCACCAGGATCAGCACCTCCGGTGAGGAGCTGGGAACGATGACGGGCGTGTCCGATCTGCACTCCGGGGGTTGGCTGGAACGCTTCAAGGACCCGGACGCCGCCCAGGCCCTCATCGCCCAGAACCTCGACGAGGTCTCGCTCGCCGAGCAGTTGGAAAAGCTTCCCCGGGAACTGGTGAATGCCGATTCGGGTGCGGTCGTCGACCTGACCGGCGCGTCCCCCAGGGACGTGGTCACCCCCAGCGGGTGGGGGATCTTCCTGAAACCAGCCCTACAACCCATCGAAAGGGAAGCAGCCCTCTGGCTGAACACGACCGCAGGCGATCAGACACCCCGCAAGGAGTTCCTGAACTACTTCAAGGAAGAGGGATACGCCGTCTACTACGCACCCATCTGACCCAACCGGATTGTCCCGGTTACGCAGCACTCCCCCTCCCGTGCACGCAACGCACAGAAGGGATGGGAAGGGACCTGAGGATGGGTCTTCATGAAACCGGTTGAGCCGGGTCGTGAGGAACGAACGACCCGAGTCGAAACCACCCAGCAGCCGACAAACAGACCCAACCCCAGCACCTTGGACACCCTCACCACGGTTTCGACACGACCAGCTCCTTCGTCGCAGGCCGGCTCAACCAACTTCACCACC
>CAJPNZ010000127.1 GCA_905372155.1 Propionibacteriaceae bacterium | reverse complement strand
GGGCGCAGTTCCACCCCCCCGCCCCTGGTGCGCGTGAGCGGCTCGGCCAGGGCATTGCCCACCTCCAGGATCCGGCTGCCGCTGCGGCGGTTGATGGTGAGCGTGAACTCCTTTGCGGGTTCTCCCGTTGCCCCGGGGAAGTGGGTGGGAAACCCGAGGATGTTCGAGGCGGCTGCTCCGCGCCACCCGTAGATCGCCTGGTTCGGATCCCCGACGGCGGTCACGGGAAACCCGCGGCCCGACGCGGTATCGGCGCCGCTGAACAACGCGCGCAGCAGGATTGCCTGCGCCGACGAGGTGTCCTGGTACTCATCGAGCAGGACCACCCGGAACCGTTGTCTGAGCGTGGCGCCGACCGCGGGGAAGGACCGCGCCAGTTCCACGGCCTGGGCCTGCTGGTCGGCGAATTCCACCAGGCCGAGTTTCCTCTTGAGCTCCCGGTAGGTCTCGACGAGTTCCAACAACTCCAGGCGCTCGTCGATGGCCGCCTGGGCCTCGAGAACCGCCCTCGTCGGTGAGCCCCGCCACAGCGGTGCTTTCTCGAACCGGGCCCGGGCCCGCAGGGAGAACTCCCTGACCTGCGCGGGCGTGGCCAGGTGCGATCCCAGGGCCGCATCCAGGGCCAGCACCCGTTCCGGGAGCTGGCGCGGGGACAGCCGGGACAGGTGTTCGAGGGGCAGGGAATGCTCGGCCACCGCCCGGACGGCAACCCTGAACCTGGAAGCCCCGGACAGCAGCCCGGCATCGGCCTCGATGCCCAGTCTCAGGCCGTGTTCCCGGACGAGCCGGGCGGCGAAGGCGTCGTAGGTGAGCACCATCTCGCCGCCCTCCGTCTCGTCCCGGGAGGCCAGGTCGGCCCGTTCCAGGGCGTGACAGATGCGCTCTCCCAGCTCCGCGGCGGCCTTCCGGGTGAAGGTCAACCCGAGGACCTGCTCGGCCCGCACCTGCCCGGTGCCCACCAGCCACACGACCCGAGCGGCCATGACCGTGGTTTTCCCCGTACCCGCTCCGGCGACGATCACCTGCGGTTCGAGCGGGGCGCAGATGGCGTTCAGCTGTTCCGGGCTGAACGGGATTCCGAGTGCATCGCACAGGTCGCCGGGGTCTTTCAGTGGTTTCATTCCAAGCCTCCGGGGTTGATCGCCGGGCAGGAGGACCCGAACGCGCACCAGGCGCACTGCGGTCCCTCCCGGGCCTCAAAGGTCCCTCTCTGGAGGATCTCGACCGCCTGTTCCAGTTTCTCGGTGAGCCAGGAGGGTCCCTCCGGCAGGACCGGTTGGAATTGCCGTTCCGGTAGTGCTCCGCCGTGCCGGAGCTGGAGCAGCGACGGTTCCGCCACCTCCCTGATCCCGGGGGCCAGGGCCTCGAACGCCCCGAGCCTGGCGGCGAGTTGATACACCCCGAGCTGGGTGTGTTCGGCCACCTCGGCCCTGGTCGGGGGGCGGCGGCCGGTCTTGAGGTCCACCACGGACAGTTTCCCGTCCCGCAGCTCGAGCCGGTCCACGGTGCCGCGCAGCAGGACCGGCACGTCCTTGACGACGATCGGGGCCTCGAAGTTCACTTCGACCCCGAGGAGCTCGTCGGGGTTCGTCTCGTTCCAGGCGTGAAACCGGGTCAGTGCCCGGCGCATCTGTTCCTTCTCGGCCGTCTCCATCCAGCGGGCCTCGAAACGGAGCCGGGGCCAAACCTCGTCCAGGCCCTGGAGCATCTCCGCGAGTCCCATGGTTCCCCATGCGGCCCGCTGGGCCAGTCGGTGGATCACGTCGCCCACACCGGCCTGGGGGCCTCGGGGCCGGTCGGCTCCGCCCCTGCGTGAGAGAAACCACTGCCGCGGGCAGGTCAGGAGCGCCTGCAGGGTCGATCCGGTGATGACCAGTGGCCGTGACGTCCTCCAGTCCGGGGAGGAAGGTTGCTTCACCCCCCACCAGTTCTCGGGGCGGGCCTCACGAAACGCCGGGCGGAACCGCTGGTCGGTGATGTCTGCGAGGTGGGCCAGGCGCAGCGCGGCCGCCCGCCGCATGGCTGGGGACTCTGCGGGGTCTCCCGCGACCCGCCGCAGCTCCGCGATCAGGGATGCCGCCGTCTGCCGTTGCCCGGGCAGTCCCGCGACGCGCACGGGGGCCGCCCCCAGCTCCCGGCAGAACCGGGATGGTTCCGCCGGTTCGGCCTCGCTGGCCGCCGACGCGCTGATGTGCAGCTGCTCCACCGCCCGGGAACAGGCGACGTAGAAGGATCGCCTCTCGGACGCAATCTGGCCGACGGTACTGGCCGCGTCCAGGTGGTCGGGGGCGAGACGGTCCGGGTCCAGCAGCAGGTCCCGCCAGCCGGTCTGCGGCCATGTTCCCTCGCTGACCCCGATCACGTGCACCCTCCGCCACGAACCGCTGCGGGAACGGTGGGCCGTGAGAAGCCGGACGCCGCGTCCCTGGATGGAGAGTTCGCGCCCGGTATCGGCGGGGATCTCCTCGCGCATCACGGCCGAGCAGAAGGCGTCTGCACCGTGGTGCCCGGCGAGTTCCTGACGGCGCCCCGCGAGCTCGAAAAGCTCGACGACGGCGTCCAGGTCCTGGTTGGCGCCGCGCGATCCCGCCAAGGCGGCCTCCCGCAACTTTTCGGGCCATCCGGTTCCGTTCCAGATCGTCCACAGCACCTCGGCCACCGGGGCTCCCCGGGTGAGTTTCCCGGCGGCCCTGCCGAGCAGGAGCCCGAGCGCCCGGACGCGTTCGGCCTCGGAGCTGGGGAGGGCCTCCAGCAGTTCCGGCCGGCTGAGGCACTTCCCGAGCAGGTCGCGGGAGTCCAGGTCCCCGGTCCCGGTGGCCAGCAGGGACCGGATCAACGTGCGCTGTCCCACCGCATCCAGTTCGCAGAGAGGACCGGCCAGTAGCCGGGTGACGGCCTCGTTCCCGAGATGTTCGAGGTTTGCCGCCCCGGTCATTCCAGCCAGGAGGGTTTCCACGGCGCGTTGGGAGCCGAGGGCCAGTTCGTCACCGGCCACCTCCACGGGGATCCCGCGCGCCGTCAGTTCGCGGGCCAGCGGGGTCAGCTGGTTGCGACCGGATCGCGCGATCACCGCGAGCTCGTGCCAGGCACAGCCGTCCACCAGCACCGCCTCGCGCAGCGCGGCGGCCAGGTGGGCGATTTCCGCCGCCGAGTCGTCGTAGATGCTGACCGTGACGAGCGACCCTTCACCTGGTGCGGGGCTGGCGGCAGGCGGGGCATCACCCGCGTCCAGCCGTTCCCGGATCCCGGCGAGCGCCTTCGCCACGGCCGGGCGGTTCCGGTGGCCGGTAACGAGTCCGAGGGTCTCGGCCCCGGGCAGTCTGCGCAGCAGGGTGATGCTGGCGGCCGAGGCGCCGCGGAAGGAACCGAGCCTTTGCTGGGGATCACCGAACACCAGCAGCGGAAGACCGATCCGGGCCAGGTCCGCCAACAGGTTCGCCGCCACCTGATCGAGTTCCTGGGCGTCGTCGACCAACACCGCATCGAATCGCGAACGGCAGGCCTCTGCGACGGCGGTATCGGCCAGGAGCAGGCGTGCGCGATGAACCAGTTCGGTGTAGTCGAGGGCCCCGTCGAAATCCGCGATCGTCAGGTAGGTCTCGAAGAAACGCCCGACCGCCTCGAATGTCGGCTCTCCCTCGGCCAGTTGGATGACACGTTCCGGGTCGAGACCAAGTTGGCGGGCCCGGGCCAGCACCTCGCGCAGCTGCCGGGCGAAGGCGCGCGTCCGGGCGGCGGCACGGACCTCCTCCGGCCAGGACCGCTCCCCCTCACCCTCGAGCAGGTCCCGGAGCCGCTGTTCCTGCTCCGGGGCCCGGAGCAACCTGAGGTCCTGCTCGGGATCTCCCAGTTCTCGCAGCAAGCCCAGGGCGAACCCGTGGATGGTCGTCACGCGGGCCCCGACCTCGGCTCCCCCGCGTCGCCGGATGATGTCCCTCCTCAGTTCCTGGGCTGCCTGCCGGGAGGCCGTCAGGATCACGAGCCTCTCCAGCGTGGCGCCCTCCTCCAGGCGCCTGACCACCGCGGCCGCCAAGGTCGTGGTCTTGCCGGTTCCCGGCCCCCCGAGCACCACCCGGACTCCTCGACGCGGCGCGGCAGCCGCCTCCTGCCCGTCGTCTGGCACAGGCGTCTCGGGCAGCGCGGCGGGCAGAAGCCGCCAGGCTCCGATGTCGTTCACGAGTCAATGGAAGCATGCCTGACCCCCAATCTGTGGAAGAGTGATCCCCGGGGACCACCGCAAGGTGCGGTGGGGCAGTTTTCGCAGGAGAACAACATGGCTCTGGGGACCGTCAAATGGTTCAACCCCGACAAGGGTTTCGGTTTCATCGCTGTTGACGGCAGCACGGGCGAAGACGTCTTCGTCCACTACAAGTCCATCGACATCCCGGGCTTCAGGACGCTGAACGAGAATCAGCGCGTGGAGTTCGACATCGTCCGAGGTCCGAAGGGCATGCAGGCGGACCACGTCCATCCTCTCTGAAGCTGCCTGTCAGGGCGGCTCCGGGATAGGATGAGCCACACGACCAGCGAAGGCGAGGCCCAGTGACCATGCACCCGGAGGGAGCCCAGTTCCAGGGACGAGACCACTACACAGTGGTTCCGGCACCGTGGGTGGCTGGTTGCAGCGACATCGGGACCCGGCATCGCACCAACCAGGACGCGTTGTGCGTGGCCGCCAGTTCACGTCCCACCAAACGGGCCGTGCTGGTCGTCTCCGACGGTGTGAGCACCGCTTTCGGGGCCGAGCACGCGTCCTTGGTGGCGGTCGAGGAGGCCTGCTCGGTTCTGATCCAGGCAGTGGCAGCTGATGGCGCGGCTGAGGCGGAATCCTTCAACTCCGCCTTCACGCGGGCCCACGAAGCGGTCCTGGCGGCGGGTGCCGACGATGAACCGGCGGCCTGCACCTTGGTGGCCGCCACTGTCGCCGACGGCCTGATCCGGGTCGGCAGCATCGGGGATTCCCGGGCCTACTGGTTCGGTGACGACGGGGTGAGCTGGCAATTGACCAAGGACGACTCCATGGCCCAGGCGCGCATGATGCTCGGCATGCCACGCGAGGAGGCCGAACGTTCCCTCCAGGCGCACTCCATAACACGCTGGTTGGGCCGAAACGCCACGGACGTCAATCCCGCCCTGGTGGAGCTGCGTCCCGATTCCCCAGGATGGGTGGTGGTGTGCAGCGACGGTTTGTGGAACTACGCCAGTTCCCCGGAAGACCTGGCGGCAGTGTTCGAGGAGGCGAAGAAGGTCAGCGGAAACCCGGTGGAACTGACGGAATCATTGGTGGCGTGGGCAAATTCTTGCGGTGGCCGGGACAACATAACAGTCGCGTTGGCGTACTGCGGGGGTTGACGCGGCTAAGGTAGGCACCATGGACGTCAGGATTGGAATCAGCGACATCTCCCGCGAGCTTCAGGTGCGCACCACGAGCAGCGCCGACGAGGTTGCCGCGACCCTGGATGAAGCGCTCACCAACAATTCGACCTTCGAATTGGCCGACGACAAAGGCCGCAGGGTCATCGTGCCCGTTGCGAAACTCGCCTACCTCGATCTGGGGCCCGCCGAGGGGCGCCCCGTCGGTTTCGGCGCCCTCTGACATCTCCGGCCCTGATCCGAACAGGCGCCGTACAACAGTTAGGTATTCACCCTGAACGAGACAACCACATCCGAGACGTTTGCCGATCTCGGTATCCGCGAAGAGATCACCGCCTCGCTCGCCAATGCGGGGATAGTCAACCCGTTCCCGATCCAGGCGCTCGCCATTCCCCTGGCTCTCAGCGGCACCGATCTGATCGGCCAGGCACGCACCGGCACCGGGAAAACACTGGCATTCGGAAGTTCCCTGCTGCATCGGCTCCAGACCAGCGCCGACGAATCGGAGAAACCCATTACCCACGGCTGTCCCCGGGCACTGGTCATCACCCCCACCCGAGAGCTCGCCCTCCAGGTGGCGAGGGATCTCGAACTGGCCGGTTCCAGGCTTCACACCCGAGTGCTGACCATCTATGGCGGTACCGGGTACGACGAACAGCTGGCCGCTCTCAAGAAGGGGGTCGACGTGGCGGTCGGGACCCCCGGACGACTTCTGGATCTTGTCAATCGCCGCGCGCTGGACCTGAGCCACATCGAGGTGCTGGTGCTGGACGAGGCCGACGAAATGCTGGACCTCGGTTTCCTGCCCGACATCGAGAAACTGCTCACGAAAACACCCCCGTCGCGTCAGAGCCTCCTGTTCTCGGCGACAATGCCGGCCCCCATCCTCGCCCTCGCCCGGGCCACCCTGAACCGGCCAGTGAACATTCGCGCCGAGGGCGCAGATGCCCAGGCGACCGTGCCGGACATCACCCAGTTCGTGTACCAGGCCCACGACTTGGACAAACCCGAGGTTGTTGCCCGCATCGCCCAGGCTCGGAACGCCGGCAAGGTGATGGTCTTCTGCCGCACGAAACGGGCTGCCCAGCGTTTGGCGGACGAACTGCAGGAGCGCGGTTTCCCGGCGGCGGCCATCCACGGCGACCTGAACCAGATCGCCAGGGAACGTTCCCTGAAGAAATTCAGGGCCGGAACCGTGCGCATCCTGGTGGCAACTGATGTCGCTGCCCGGGGAATTGACGTCACCGGCATCAGCCACGTCATCAACTACGAGTGCCCCGACACCGACTCCACCTATGTGCACCGCATCGGCCGGACGGGCCGGGCGGGACACACCGGTGTCGCGGTCACCTTGGTCGACTGGTCGGATGTGACCCGCTGGAAGGTCATAAACAAAACTCTCAACTTGGGTTTCGATATCCCCACCGAAACCTATTCTTCGTCCCCACACCTGTACACGGACCTGGACGTCCCCGAGGGAACCAAGGGCCGTCTTCCCCGTTCCGCCCGTCCACAGCGCGAGAGCCGCTCCCTCAGAGAGACGACATCCGAGGGCGGCACCCGGCGTCGCAGGCGTCGCCACTCCGCCACCGCACCCCAAGGGGATCGCCCGCCATCCACTGGCAGCTCGGAGGAGAGCACCGCTCCCCGCCGCAGGAGACGACGGCGCCGCGCCGGTGTGGACGTGACCGAGTCCCGCAAGAACACCGAGTAATCGCTCGCCCGAAGTGGCCGCGAGGTCGGCACGAACCGGCTTCCGCATCCCGGCCCTCGTCCGGTCAGACCGAACGGCTGTGGCCACCCAGGATTGGCGGCTCAGTAATCCATGCTCATGGCCTGCCGGACCTCGGCCAGGGTGGCCTCGGCGACGGCGTTGGCCCGCTCGTTGCCGGCCCTGAGCACGTCACGCAGCGCCCCGGGATCGGCCATCAGCTCGGCCCGGCGCGCCCGGTGGGCGGCGAAATGGTCATTCACGGCCGCCGTGGCGAGTTTCTTCAACCCGCCGCCGCCGCCATCGCCGATCTCCTCGGCCACGTCCTCGGGGGTGCGGTCCAGGCACATCGCGGCGATGTTGACCAGGTTCGAGACCTCGGGGCGGTTCACGGGGTCGTAGGTGATGTGGCGGTCCGAGTCGGTGACCGCACGTTTGAGCAGTTTCGCGGTTTCGTCGGCGGTCATGCCCAGCTCGATGGTGTTGCCGCGCGACTTGCTCATCTTGTTTCCGTCCAGGCCGAGTATGGTGCCGCTGCGGCTGAGCAGTGACTCGGGTTCCGGGAAGACGGGGTGGGCG
>CAJPNZ010000126.1 GCA_905372155.1 Propionibacteriaceae bacterium | reverse complement strand
ACTGAACAGCCAACGGCAACCCGATCTTCCCGAGCGCAACAACAGCGATCTTCACGAACGATTCCTTCCCAGCGGTGAATGTGGCGCGCTGCCGCGGGTGATTCTACCCACGGGATAATCTGTGGCGCATGAGTCCTGTTCTGGCCATCGGGCCGTCGAACTACGCTGGGCAGGCGACCGCATGGGCGCGGGCCGTCGCATCGAATCTTCCGGTGGGGGCGTGGTCGTTCTCCGGGGTGCCGTTGCGTGGGGGTGGTTTCCACTTCGAGGTGGACAGGTTGTTGGGACGGTTCAGGTTCCGTACCCCCGTCGCGTGGGGTTGGCGTGCGGGGCGGCTGTTCGACGGCGTCACCCACGTGGCGCTCGACGGTTTCATGTCCTTTGCGCGGTGGGATCGCGCCGCCCATTTCCAGGCGGATGCCCGAAGGCTGGCGGAGATGGGGTATTCGATGGCGTTGATCGCGCACGGTACTGATGTGCGCGACCCCTTGGCGCACATGGCCCGCGACGAGTGGTCGTATTTCACGGTCGGCGACGAGAAGTGGCGGTCCTCGCTGATCCGTCGCACCGAGATCAACCGGGGTTTCGCGGCGTCCTGTGGCTGGCCGGTGTTCCATTCCACCCCGGACATGGGTTTCGACCTGCCCTTCAGCACGTGGCTGCCGGTGGTGGTCGACGTCGATGCGTGGGCCTCGGACGCGCCGCTGCTGGAACGTGACAAACCCCTCGTCGTGCACGTTCCCTCGCAGCGGAAACCACCGATCAAGGGCACCCAGTTCATCGATCCGGTGCTGCGCCGCCTCCACGATGAGGGTGTCATCGAGTACGTCGCGCCGTCGGGGCTGCCGCACGCGCAGCTGCGGGAGCTGGTGCGGTCCTGTGACGTGGTGGTGGATCAGGTGATGTTCGGGTCCTACGGGGTTGCGGCCGTGGAGGCGATGGCCGCGGGCCGGGTGTGTGTCGGGCGCATGATCGACGCGGTCCGCGACCGGATGCCGGAGTCTCCGCATCTGCTGGAGGCCACCCCCGACGACCTGTACGAGGTGGTCGCGTCCATCCGCGACCGCCGCGACGAGCTGCGTGCCTGGGCGGCCGAGAACCGGGCGTTCGCCGAGAAGTGGCACGACGGCCGGGTCTCGGCCGAGCGTCTGGCGCCCTTCCTCGGAGTCGCTTGATATCTTTCCTTGAAGTTGGTTGAGCCGGCCTGCGAGCGTCAGCGAGTGGGCCGTGTCGAAACCGTGGTGACTGGGGTTGGGTTCTGGCTTTTCGGGTGTGGGGTGGTTTCGACTCGGGTCGCTCCTTCGTCGCGCCCCGGCTCAGGTGTTTCTCAGTCCGTTCCGAAGTCCATGGCCGAGCGCAGGGCCGCGTCCTCGACCTGTTCGGTGGTCCTGCCCGACCCGAGGGCGGCGATCTTCGCCGCGCCGCCCTGCTCCAGGGTGCCGATGAGGTTGACGTGACCCGCGAGCAGCGTGCCCTGGGAGGCGTACAGTTCGAGGCGTTCGCGGGAGTCCGCGATGTCCAGGTTGCGCATCGTCAGCTGCCCGATGCGGTCGGTGGGTCCGAAGGCCGCGTCCTCGACGCGCTCCATCGAGAGTTTCTCCGGCTGGTAGGACAGGTTCGGGCCGCGGGTGTCGAGGATGGTGTAGTCGTCGCCGCGGCGCAGCCTCAGGTCCACCTCACCGGTGACGGCGGAGGCCACCCAGCGCTGGATCGACTCGCGCAGCATCAGCGACTGCGGGTCCAGCCAGCGGCCCTCGTACAGCAGCCGGCCGAGCCGCAGCCCCTCGGAGCGGTAGTTCGCGAGGGTGTCCTCGTTGTGGATCGCCGCCAGGAGGCGTTCGTAGGCGATCCACAGCAGCGCCATGCCCGGGGCCTCGTAGATGCCGCGCGACTTGGCCTCGATGATGCGGTTCTCGATCTGGTCGCTCATGCCCAGGCCGTGGCGGCCGCCGATGGCGTTGGCCTCCAGCACCAGGGCGACGGGGCTGTCGAAACGGCGGCCGTTGATCGCCACCGGCTGGCCCTGCTCGAAGCGGATCGAGACGTCCTCCGTCGGGATCTCGACGGCAGGGTCCCAGAACTTGACGCCCATGATCGGCTCCACCGTCTCCAGGGAGACGTCGAGGTCCTCGAGGGTCTTGGCCTCGTGGGTGGCGCCCCAGATGTTGGCGTCGGTGGAGTAGGCCTTCTCCTTGGAGTCGCGGTAGGGCAGGCCGCGTTCGGCCAGCCAGGTGCTCATCTCGGCGCGGCCGCCCAGCAGCGAGACGAACGCCTCGTCGAGCCACGGCTTGTAGATCCGCAGCTCCGGGTTCGCCATCAGGCCGTAGCGGTAGAAGCGTTCGATGTCGTTGCCCTTGTAGGTGGAGCCGTCGCCCCACACCGACACGTCGTCGGCGGCCATGGCCCGCACCAGCAGGGTGCCGGTGACGGCCCGGCCGATGGGGGTGGTGTTGAAGTACGCGCGACCCCCCGAACGGATGTGGAAGGCGCCGCAGGCCAACGCGGACAGGCCCTCGGCGACGAGCGCGTCCTTGCAGTCCACGAGCCGGGAGATCTCCGCCCCGTACACCTCGGCGCGGCCGGGCACCGAGGCGATGTCGGTTTCGTCGTACTGGCCGATGTCGGCGGTGTAGGTGCACGGAACGGCACCCGACTCGCGCATCCAGGCGACGGCGACGGAGGTGTCGAGACCACCGGAGAAAGCGATGCCGACGCGCTCGCCGACGGGAAGAGAAGTGAGAACCTTGGTCACGACGTCAGCCTAGTCGAACGTGCTCGGTGGCGCCGGTGAGGCTCAGCGATGTGAGCCGATCATCCGCTCGGCGGCCGTCCCCGGAGGTTCATCCGTGTTTCAGCCCTGGAGGGTGGCCGCCACCTGGCGGGCCCGGTTCTCCCACGAGTGTCCCTCCCGGCGGGACAGGAGCGTCTGCCTCATCCGCTCCACCTCCCCGGGGTCGTGTTCGAGTCGCCTGAGCAGCTCTACCAGGGCGTCGGAGGTGTTGTCGATGACCCAGCCGAGGGATTCCTCCTCGACCTTTCTGCCTGTGAGGGTGCCCTTCGTCGCGAGGATCGGTTTGCCCGCCCCGATGTACTCGAACAGCTTGACGGGAACCGCGAGTTGACGGTATTCCATCGGTTCGATCATGAGTGACGCGATGTTGGCGTCTCGAAAGTAATCCAGCAGGGCCGAGCCGTGGGCGTGAACCACCTTGATTGCCGGGCATTCCCATTCCGCGTATTCGTGCTGGGCGGTTTCCCATTCTTCAGGCCGTACGCACACGGTGAGTCGGACGTCGATGCCCTCCGAGCTGGCCTTCTTCACGCCCGCGAAGAGTTGGTGCATGTGGTAATGCGTCCCGATGCCGCCCACGTAGAAGATTGATATCCCAGTTTTCGGGCCGTCCACTGGAGCTGGGTATCCGTGTCCCGGAGGTAGCGCCGAGAACGGGGTTCGTCCCAAATCGAGATATGCGGCCATTTCCATGCTCGGCAGAAAGACGTGATCAACCTGATGTCGCAGCACCTGAATGTCCCAGCCGTAGGCGAGTAGGGCGGCCTCGCGTTTGGGGAATTTCACGGATTTTTTGTACTCGGGAAATCGCCAGTAGACATCTCGGAGGAAGTGGCCGACCGGGATGTGATTGCGTCGCAGATTTCGGAAGAGGAAGGGGTCCAGGAATGGGCGGGTTGGGAGGTGGTTCGGATTCGTCATGGACATGGGCATGGTGGAGGATTCCGAGTAGCAGAAATCGAACCGGGTTCCCTGCCGCAGGGCATGACGGACATCGGCGGCGCGTCGGGCACGTTCCTTGGTGAACCCCGTCACATCCCAGACCTCGTAGCCCAGTTTCTCGAAGGCGCGCTTCATCTGCACGGGTCGGATGCCCGAAGCTGATGTTGCATCCTCCGTGAGCGGTAGCGGGTGATGGTAGATCATTCGCTTCATCGTGATTGGCTCCAAATCAAGGCGTGGCGGGAATCTGGCGGTTTCCACCCATGAACTCGTGCGGTGCGTTTCCCGGGCTTTGAGGCAAGGATCTGAACCTTGGGGGAATCGTCGCGCGGGGCGTCGAGCAGATGTTGCGGCTCACATCTTTGCGGGTGTGTTGTCCAGCAACGTTCGCGCCACCGTGAACGCGGATGTTCCATCACCATAGGGTGTGGTGGGGTCACTTGGTGGGTTGTTTCGGGTGGCGGTCTCGGCCAGTCGCTTCAAGTCTGGATCAAGAACGTTCCATCCATTACGGATGGTCTCCACCCATTCGGTCTCGGTGCGAACTGTCGTGCATACCGTGCCCAGCAGGAAAGCTTCTTTCTGCAACCCTCCCGAATCGGTGATGACTCCTGCGGCGTGTATCACTGCAGCGACCATGTCGGGGTAGGCGAGGGGTTCGATGAGATGCAGGTTCTCCAAGGCGATTCCGAGGTCGCCGGATTCCAGTCGCGCTTTCAGCCTCGGGTGGGCGGGAAGATATACGGGAACGTCCAAGGAGTTCAGCGATGTCAGGATTGCGTGAAGACGGTGCGGGTCATCCGTGTTTTCCGCGCGGTGAATGGTCGCCAAGACGTAGCGTTGACCGCTAGGAATGCCCGGAACGGTGCGCCGGGCGGTCACAACGGAATCGCGGACCTGCAGGCAGACGTCAGTCATGACGTCACCCACGAGTATGGATCGGGCGGCCAAGCCCTCATCGGCCAGGTGCGTCATCGCGTCGGCTGTGGGGGCCAGGCACAGGTCGGCGGCGTGATCTGTCAGGACGCGGTTGTGTTCTTCCGGCATGCGCCGATTGAAGGAACGCAACCCTGCTTCCAGGTGCGCCACTCTTAGGTGCAGCTTGACGGCAGACAGGGCTCCGGCGATCGTGGAGTTGGTGTCGCCATAGACCAGGACCCAGTCAGGCTCAAGGCCTGCAAGTGCGGGGTCGAGTTCCTCCAGCATCCGCCCTGTCATCACGCCGTGGCTGCCGCCTCCGACACCCAGGTGCAGGTCCGGGGCGGGGATCCCCAGCTCCACGAAGAACGACTCCGACATGTTCACGTCGTAGTGCTGGCCAGTGTGGATGATCCTGTGGTCTATTCCCTCGGCCTCGAAAGCCTTTGCGATGGGAGCTAGTTTCACGAACTGCGGGCGGGCGCCAACTATGCTGACAACACGCACAATAACCTCATTCTGCCGGGGGTGCGATGCGGTCAGCTTAGCGTAGGGAAGTGGCGCGGCCGATTCGTCGGCCGCACCCTGGAGCCTCCTGTCGGGCCCTTCAGAACACCAGCACCAGTTTGCCGACGTTGTCCCCGGACTCGAGGATTTGGTGCGCCCGGCGCACCTCGTCGAACGGGACGCGGGTCTCGGGGGCGGGACGGATCTCGCCGTCGCCGATCCTCGGCCACACCGTCTCCACCACCCGGGCGCAGATCGCGGCCTTCTCCGCGACCGGCCGGAACCGCAGCGACGTTGCCGTGACGGTGCCCATCTTCTGCAGCAGCAGCCCCAGGTTGAGGGTGCCCTTGGTGCCGCCCTGGAGGCCGATCACCACCATGCGGCCGCGTTTGGCGAGGGCCTTGACGTTCGCCTCCAGGTATTTGGCGCCCATGATGTCCAGGATCACGTCCGCGCCGCGGCCCCCGGTGGCCTCGCGCACCCCGTCGACCCAGTCGCCGTGGTAGTCGAGCGCGACCTTGGCGCCGTGGGTCAGGCAGTGCAGCAGCTTCGGCTCGCTGCCGGCGGTGGCGACGACGTGCGCGCCGAGGGATTTGGCGTACTGGGTGGCGAAGGTGCCGACCCCACCGGCTCCGCCGTGGACCAGCAGCGTCTCACCGGTCTTCAAACCTGCGACGTCCATGTTCGAGACGACGGTGGCGGCCACCTCCAGCAGGCCCGCGGCGGTCACGAGATCCACCCCGGGGGGAGGGGGAACCAGCTGCCCCTCGGGGGCGACGAAGTACTCCGCGTAGCCGCCGCCCGCGAGCAGCACCACCACCTCGTCGCCTATCCTCCACCGGGTCACACCGGCGCCGATCGCCTCGACGACACCGGAGGCCTCCAGGCCGATGATGTCGGTGATGCCCTTCGGGGGCGGGTAGTAGCCGCGGCGTTGCAGCAGGTCGGCGCGGTTCACGCCCGCGGCGACGGTGCGCACCAGCACCTCGCCCGGCTGTGGGGTGGGGGTGGGGGTTTCCTTGATGGTCAGGGCCTCGACGTCCCCGGGCTCCTCGACGATGACAGCTCGCATGGGACGAAGTCTATGCGCGGACCCTCACACCTGCCGTGAGAAAACCGCCCGGGACCTCGCCCAACCTCCGGGACCCCGCCCCAACCTTCGGCCGCCCGTCGGATCCGGTTTGCTGGCCCTGATCCGGTTTTGCTGGCGTCACAGCGCAGGCAAACATCAACAAGGCCAGCAAACCAGTGTTAAGGCCAGCAAACCAGCAACAAGGCCAGCGAAACCGCTCTGCACACAGCCCGTCGAGCCGGATTGCGGGAGGATGGGGGTCGTGTACACGGAAGGTTCCCTGGGGTGCGGGCGCACGGTGTGGCGGTCGCGGGGCGCGGCGGCCGCGGTCGTTCCCGCCGACGGCTGCATCGACGTCATCCTGCGCGGCGACGACGTCCACCTGGCCGGCCCCTCCACCGTGTGCATCCCCACCAGCCCCGACGTCGGCGAGACCATCGGTGTCCGGTTCGACCCCGGACTGGCGGCCAGGGTGCTGCGGTTCAATCCCGCCGAGGTTCGCGACCTAGCCGCCCCGCTGCGGGATGTCGTCGGGGCGATCCGCGCCGCGGAGGTCGCGCGAATCCTGCGCACGCTCCGCTCCTTCGGAACCGCTCCCAAGGTCGACCTTCTGACCTCCCCCGCCGACGGCTGGGTCGGGTTGGTTCGTCGCGCCGCCGCTGCCGGGGCCGGTGCCGCGCAGGTGGCCGGGGAGATCGGCTGGTCCGCCCGACACCTGCGACGCCGGATGCTCGCGACCTTCGGGTACGGCTACGGCGCCCTGGTGCGGGTCGCGCGGATGCGACGGGCCCTGTCCCTGATGGGGCCGGGACGCGGATCTCCCGCGGGCCCGGCCGCCACGCGCTGGTTGAGCCGGGCCGCGACGAAGGAGCAGCCCGAGTCGAAACCCTCCTTGGCTGCTGTGGCGCACGCCGCTGGATACGCGGACCAGGCGCACATGACCCGCGATTTCCGGCTCCTGGTGGGCCGGACCCCGGCTCAGGTGGCGGGCAGCCAGGCGTAGAGGTCAATCGAGTTGCCGTCGGGGTCGTGAAGCGTGGCGTAGCGCTGCCCCCAGTGCGCGTCCCACGGTTCGACGTGTCCGTGATGCCCGGCCGCCACGAGGTCGCGATAGACGCGGTCCACCTGCCCCGGGCTGCCCATGTCGAAGGCCAGGGCGATGCGATGCCCACCCGTCGGGACCGTGTAGCCGGCGTCGAACCCGCGGATGACATCGACGCTGTCCCATGCGATGACGGTGCCGTCGCCGAGTTTCGCCTCGACGTGCGGGGCGTCGTCGGAACCTGCCGGGACGGTGATGCCCAGAGCGCGGTAGAAGGCCAGCGACGCGGCCATGTCGGAGGTGACGATCCCGATGAAACCAAGTGTGAGAGCCATGTGACCACGCTATTTACCGCCCGGGACCTCGCCCAACCTCCGGGACCCCGCCCCAACCTTCGGCCGCCCG
>CAJPNZ010000125.1 GCA_905372155.1 Propionibacteriaceae bacterium | reverse complement strand
CACACCGGTACCGGCAATACGGGTGGGGATTCTGAAGAGAAATCACCCGGGCACATAGAAGGCTGTATCCGGTACGCGTTGTTTTCTGGGGAATGCCTGATCTTTGAACCGTCTGAGTCTCCTGAGTCAAATCCCGGGGGTGCGCCTGAGCCTGTGGTGTTGGCGAGGGTTGCGGTGGAGCGGATGGATCTTCGTGCTCCGGAGATTGGGTTGTGGCCCGAACCGTTGGAGAGACTACCTGCAGGGCATAACTATGTGGGGTGGCACAACTGGATGTGGATCAGGGATCCGGGTCCTGCCACGTGGGGGCCGATCACCAGGACCGTGACCGAAGCAGGGTATGCGATCACGGCCACTGCGGCGGTGACGAAGGTGACCTGGGAGATGGGCAACGGGGATACCAAGGTGTGTGACAAGGGAATGGAACACCTCACGTGGCAGGAGGACGACAAGCCGTCGCCGACGTGCGGGTATGTCTACCACCAGCGCGGGGACTACACGATCACCGCGACCGCTCATTGGGTGGTCGTGTGGAGTGGGTTGGGGCAGCAGGGAACCATCGAGATGGATCTGTCGTCCCGGGTGCACACCAGTGTGATCGAGGCGTTCGCGGTCAATGTTCCCAACGGGAGACGGCATGGTCTGCCTTCGCCGTCGTTGTCGCCGAACCCGACCGGGACCCCAACCGCGCTGGCGCCCTGCCCCACCAACCACAACAAACACGGCTGCTGAGGCGCGCCACATCCATTCGTGAAGTTTCTACGACTCGGAGGTGAGCCCATCCAGCGAGACGGGGATCTCGGTGTCGTCCTCCCGGATCTCCCCAGCCGCTTCGGCTTCGAGTTTCCTCGTGCGGCGGGCGGCCAGTTTCCTGAGGTGCTCCCTGTGGTGTTCGATCACGAGCTCCCGGCGACCCCCGCGGTCGTCCAGGGCCTTCAGGATCTCGTCGAAGCGAAGGAACATCAGGTCCTCCGAGGCCGCGACCTGGTCCCGGTCCTGCAGGCGTTTCGCGACCTCGTCGAAGGCCAGGTGGAAGACGGGGATGGTCTCCAGCAGCAGGAAGATCGTCCCGACCGCCCCGGTCATCAGCCTGCGGGTCTTCGTGACGTTCCATCTCCAGCGGGCACGTTTCCTGAAAGGCAGCTTCCGTGCCACCTGTTTCGCGGTGTCCTCGTCGGTGAGCAGGTCGTCCAGACCGTCAATCGGTTCGCTGCCGAGGAGGGCCACCAGCAACCGGAACGGGATCGGCGGGCGGGGGGAGAAGGACCAGTCGAGCTTCTCCAGCCCGACGGGAAGGCCTGCGAGCAGGGCGTCGACCCGCGACTCGATCGCCGCCCCCCTCGGCAGGCAGCGCACCGCCGCGAAAATGATGTCCTCGATGTCCGTCGCGGTCTCAGCCGCATCGAAGGCGGACTCTGGAATCGAGACCACGACCTGCTGCAGGTCCATGGCCCGGGCGTCCTCGCTCAACCTCCGGAAATGCTCGAACAGGGGAGCCAGGGGATTGCTCCTGTCGATCAGCAGCAGCTGGAGGAAGTAGGCCGCGACGCTCTCGGCCAGTTCGTCGTCGGCGTCGGGCTGTTTCTTGAGCAGGCGAGCGGTCCGCCAGTACATCCAGACCAGCCCCAGGCCGTAGTACATTGTGCCGTCGTGCAGGCAGGTCCGGAACAGGTCGACGATCCCCTCGACCAGGCGCACCAGATCCTCGTCATTCAGGGTGCCGGCCCGCGCGGCGCGGCGTTGGAACTGGTCGAGCCGGGCCCGGAAACCTCGCTCCTCCCGTCGCCAACGGGTCGGGTCGTGTCGCAGAACCTTGAACAGCAACCGAGGGGCGCGATGGAACACCCCCGGTTTGAGACGGAAGGACGGGCTCTCGTCCGCCTTCCCCGCGGGAGCCTCCTTCACGATCATCGGGTCCGCGTTGGGATCGGTCCTGGCGTTCAGCGAGGTCATGATCGCGGCCGGGTCCAGCGTGATGCCGATACCTGCTGAACCGACGAGATCGGTGATGACGTCGAGGACGGTCGTGACGAGGAACTCGTCGAGTGGGTAGGTGGCCCAGTCGTCCTCCTTGCCGGGGATGAACCTTCTCGGGTCCAGCGTCCCCCCGGGGTTCGTCGTGGCGTTGATGATCGCTCCTCCTCGCTACCCGTTACCGCGTCCATTGTGTCAAACGCACGGCTGCCGGTGGTGGGATTCGGCGAATCAATTTCTGACCAGAGTCAGATATTGACCAGGGTCAGGTTTTGGTCTAGCGTGGACCCATGAGCGATCGAGTGAGCCGCCGGCGCGCCAAGACCCGGGAGAGGATCTTCACCGAGGCCATGCGACTGTTCGCCGAGCGGGGATTCGACGCCGTCACCGTCGCCGACATCACCGAGGCCGCAGACATCGGCAAGGGCACCTTCTTCACGCATTTCCCCAGCAAACGCGACGTCTTCCGGTACCTGGGGGAGCAGGTGGTCCGGGTCGTCCTCGACGCGGATGTGGGCGACGGCACCGCCGAGGAACGCCTCCGGCGGATGCTCGCCGCCGCCGCCGACTGGTTGGAGGCCCACCCCGAACCGGCTCGGCAGATGGTCAAGGCGCGGTCCTTCAACCTCTCCCTCGACCTCGGTTCGGAGAATCAGAAACGCTTCAACGCGGCCGTCGCGGACATCCTCGCCGCGGGTCGCAGCAGCGGTGAACTGCGCGACGACGTGCCCCTCGAGGCCGCCGCCCTGGCCGTGCAGTGCGGCTACTACGCGTGCGTGATGACGTGGGCCACGCACCCCGACGGGGAATCCCTGCGCGACCGGTTGGCCACCTCCCTCGACATCATCCTGAACGGGCTGAAGTGACCCACCCCACGACGAACCGCCGCGCCCTGCTGACCGCGGCGGGCGCGGGCATGGCGGCCTCCGCCATGATGCAGACCCTCCTGGGCAACGCGACCCCCCGGATCGTCGACGAACTGGCCGCGCCGGAGCTGTACGGCTGGGTCGCCGGCAGCTACCTCGTGTGCTCCACCCTCCTGCTGCCGCTGTTCTCCCAGTACACCGACCGCCTGGGAACCCGCCGCGTCCTGGTGGCGGGTCACGCCTGCTTCCTGACCGGCACCCTGCTGATGTCCTGGGCGCCCACCATGTCGCTGCTGCTGGCGGCACGGGTCGTCCAGGGCATCGGCGCTGCCGCCATCACTCCCGCAGTGCTCGCCGCCCTGGGACTGAGCCTCGACGCATCCTCCCGCGCCCGCGCGCTCTCTCGGCTGGCGATCATCCAGCTGGTCGCGAACCTGATCGGCCCGCCGCTGGGCGGCTGGTTCACCGACGGGCCCGGGTGGCGTCTCGGGGTGCTGACCGGGGTGCCGCTGTCGCTGGTCGCGCTGCTCGCGGCCCGGAGCTTCCCCACCGCCACCCCACCCGAGGGCTGGTGGCGCATCACGGTGCGCGGATCGTCGCCGCGCGGCGCCGGCCCCGGGGCACTGGTGTGGCTCGCGGCCCTGTCAGGGGTGATCTCGATCGGCGCGATCACCTACGCGCCGCTGGCCCTGCAGACCCTCCACGGCGTCGACGCCACCACCACCGGCTGGTTCCTCATCCCCATGCTCCTCGGGATCGGGGCGGGAACCTTCGCCTCCGGGCGGTGCGCCCCGAGCACGTGGGCGCGTCCCCTCGGCTGGGTCCTGGGGCTTTCCGGGGCGGCCCTGGCGGCCTTCTCCCAGCTCGTTGTCTTCCTGGTGGGCATCACCCTGCTGGGGGTGGGCGCCGGCCTGGTGCTGCCCCTGCTGCTCCTTGACGCGCAGGCAACCGCGTCCGAGGAGCGCATGGCGCGGGCCAGCGGAATGGTGCAGTTCGGCCGCAACGCCGGTGCGGCCGCCGGGATCCCCGCCCTGAGCCTGTGGATCATCTCCGGACTCGCTGCGGGCCCCGCCCTGACCGGTCTGTTCGCCACACTGGCCGTTCTCGCCGCCCTCGGGCTGGTGGTGTGGCTCACGCAGGGCGGCACGAAGGAGAAGACATCATGATCATCGGACTTGACCGGGTGCGCGCCACCGACATCCCCCTGGTGGGTGGTAAGGGAGCCAACCTCGGGGAACTGATTGCGGCGGGCCTTCCCGTCCCCGGCGGGTTCTGCGTCACCGCTGAGGCCTACCGGAGTGCGATGACCCCGCTTCGGGAGGAGATCACCGGACTACTGGAGGCCGGGAACCACGACCGGCTGCGGGAGCTCGTCGCGGCCGCCCCGCTGCCCGACGGACTGGCCGAGCGGATCCGCGACGCCGCGGGAAACCTCGACGGGCCGGTCGCGGTGCGTTCCTCGGCCACCGCCGAGGACCTCCCGGATGCGTCCTTCGCGGGTCAGCAGGAAACCTACCTGGGGGTGGTCGGCGGGGATGCCGTCGTCGAGGCGGTGCGCCGCTGCTGGGCGTCGCTGTGGAGCGACCGGGCCATCGCCTACCGCGACGAGCAGGGATTCGCCCACGACGACGTCGCCCTGGCGGTCGTGGTGCAACGCATGATCCCGGCCGACGCCGCAGGTGTTGCGTTCACCCTCGACCCGGTCACCGGGCACAGGCGAGTGGTGATCGAATCCGCCTGGGGGCTCGGTGAGGTCGTCGTCTCGGGTGCGGTCACCCCCGACTCCTTCGCCGTCGAACGCGGCCGCATCGTCGAACGGAACACCGGCGACAAACGCATCCGCATCGACATGACCGCCACCGGCGAAACCGCCACCACCGAGCTCTCCGGCGAACAACGCAGCCGGGCATCCCTCGCGGACCGCGACGTGGTCGCGGTGGCGCGGCTCGCCGAGCAGGTCGAGCGCCACTACGGCCGGCCGATGGACGTCGAATGGGCCCTGGCCGGCGGGAAACCGTGGCTGCTCCAGGCCCGGCCCATCACCACCGCCGCCCCGACGCGACCGGGGCGGCGCGCCAGCCGCGTGAGCCGCTTCATCCGCAATGACATCATCGAACACTTCCCCTCCCCGTATCCCCTCGACGTGATGATGGTCGACTGCCTGGTGCGCTGCCTCGACGCCACCACCGGGTTCGCCGGACTCCGGATGCGACCCATCGAAGGGCTCGTTGGGATGGACGCCGACGGCGCCGTCACCATCGGCCACCCCCGGATCTCGTGGTGGCGGCTGCCCACCGGGATCGTCCGGATCGCCCGGACCCCCTGGCGCGACCCGCGCGGCTGGGACGCCGACACCGGCGCCGAGGTGCGGCGGTTCACGGCCCGGCTGCGCGACCTACCCGTCGCGACGCTGCCCGGAGTGGGCATCGCCGACGCCCTGGTGGACGCGTTCGCCCAGGTCGAGGCCATGGTGACCTCCCGTTTCGTCGACTACCTCGGCTTCCACGTCCTGCGCGGGGTCCGGCTCCGCGTCCTGCTGCGCCTGGCAAGGGTGAAAACCCGGCCGGAGGACCTCCTCGGCGACCTCGACTACGCCACCGTCGTCGTCGACCGGGAACTCGGCCGGCTCGTCGCATCCATCCCGGAGCCGGTGCGGCGGCTGCTGGCGCAGGACCCCATCGATGTCGACGCCGTTGTGCGACGGGATCCCGAGTGGTGGGGGAGGGCCGAGCGTTTCCTCGCGGAGCACGGGGCCCGCACCACCCGCATGTACCAGCCGTTCTCCAGCCGCTCGTGGCGCGAGGATCTCCCCGCCTTCCTCGGGACGGTCGCGATGATGGCGCACACCGAGCGACGCGAACCTGTCGCCGCGCGACCCCACACCGACCTGATGGCCGAGGCCGCCGGCCGGCTGCCCCGGTTCCTGCGCCGCCGGTTCCGGCGTCTCGTCGACGACTACCGCGCCGGTCACGTCACGCGGGAAGCCGGGGTGGTGGACTTCGAGGAGCTGGGGGAGCAGATGCGCCGCCTGGCCCTCGAGGCGGGTCGCAGGATGGTGGCGGCCGGGCTGCTGGCCGAGCCTGGTGAGGTGGCGCTGCTCGGTTTCGACGAGCTGCTGGGCTGGCTGCGCGGCGAACCGGTGGACGTCGCGGGGGTCGTTGAGCGGCGCCGCCGCGCCCGGCCCCGCGCCCTGGCGGCGTGGCAACCGGAACGTGACCCCGTGAAACCGGGGAGCGGCATGACCGGGGTGGCGGCCAGCCCCGGGGTCATCTCGGGGCCGGTGCGGATCATTGCCGGCCCGGCCGAGTTCAAACGCCTGCGGCCCGGCGACGTCCTGGTCTGCCAGGCCACGGACCCCGCCTGGACCCCGCTGTTCGCCTCCGCTTCCGCGGTGGTCGCGGAAACCGGGGGACTGCTGTCGCACGCCGCCATCGTCGCCCGCGAATACAGCATCCCCGCAGTACTGGGGGTTCTTGAGGCCACCACCCGCCTCCACGACGGCCAGGTCGTCACGGTCGACGGGAGCGCGGGACGGGTGCGAACGGAAGAAACCCCCCGCTCCGTTGCCCGCTGAAACCGGGGACAACGGTCGGTCGTCTCCGCGGTTTCCCGTAGCGCCCGGCGGTGGGTGATCCTTCTCCCGGGAGTATTCCTGAGGAAAAACTCCCGGAGAACCAGTGGCAGCGCTCCGGGAACGGGACGGATCGGGCGTAGGGAAAGACAACGGCATGAGCGCGGCCTGAAAAGGATGTTTCTGCGTCCTTCTGCTTTTGGTCTATGTTTTCCGTCCAAACCGCACTCACTTTGGATAATTCCCGAAAAGCGAAGTTGGTAGCCGGGCCGTAATGTGACGTATACTCCCCGAGTCAATTGAGGAGGGGTATGTTCAGGAGAAGCGGAACTAGAGGGGGGAGGAAGCCGCTTGCGGTTTTCCTCGCGATCCTGATTGCCGTGGCCGGCCTCGTGGTAATCAATCCCGCGGCGAGAGCGGCCGAGGTGAGCGCCATTGATTCGGGAAGCATCCGTGTCACGAAAACCGATCAGGGTGATTCCACGATCTACATGTACAGCAATGTCCGGGTGGATGCGAACTGGAGCATCCCGGACGGCACCGGGCACGCCGGAGACACATTCAAACTGGGTCTGCCCGAGGAGCTCGGCGGCATCGTGGGCAGTTTTGAGTTGAAGGGCAAGGAGGGGGATCCGCTGGTCTATGGCACCTGCCAGGTTGCCAGGGCCGAGGTGGTCTGCACCCTCAACGCCAATGTGGTGGGCAAGAACAACGTCGGCGGTTCACTGTGGGTGCGCGCCCAGGTGATCAAAGTCACCGAGGCCGACAAGTTCGTCTTCACCCTCCGCGGCGACGTCAAGGTCGATGTTCCGCTTCCGAACGGGCAGAAGGGCATCGGCTACAACCCCAAACTTCCCACGGACATCGAGAAGAGCGGCTGGTTCGCCAGTGGCGATCCGAAAGGTATTCGCTGGAACATCGTGATCCCCGGGGCCAAGATCTCCGATCGCTCCCAGACGGTGATCACCGACACCTATGGGGTTCAGGGCACCAAGTTGACCCTCCAGCGGGACGGCATGCAGATCTTCTGGATCCCCAACACCCCGAAGTGCTGGACCGAAATCACCAGCCCGGAGTGCCGCCACAATCTGGATTCCTCGACCACCCCGTCGGTCAACATTGACCACGACGAGAACAAGGACGTGCTTAAGGTCACCGTCGACAACAAGGGTCAGAACTTCCAGGCGGACCGGATCTACGTGCTCAACATGACCGTGAAAACCGACAGCAAGATCATCACCGGATCACGGTTCACCAACACCGTGACCGTGGACGGCGAAAAGCGCACGTCCACCGCCGTGAAGAGTGCCTCGGGTGGTGGTACTGGTTCTGGTGACACGGTTGGGCATGTCGGTGTGAAGAAAGCTGTGACGAATGGCAATGTTCCTGGTGACACCGTGTTCCC
>CAJPNZ010000124.1 GCA_905372155.1 Propionibacteriaceae bacterium | reverse complement strand
GATCACGCACCGCCCGCTCCCGGACGGACCCCCCGACCGCTGGGCACCGCCCGCTCCCGAGGATCGGCGGTGAGCCACGTCGACCAGCCCCGGATCGAGGAGGCGGTTCGCGAGATCCTCCTCGCGGTCGGCGAGGACCCGGATCGCGACGGGCTGTCTGAAACCCCGGGGCGCGTCGCCCGCGCCTACCGGGAGTTGTTCTCCGGGCTGGCGCAGGACCCCGCCGAATTGCTGTCGACCACCTTCGACATCGACCACGAGGAGCTCGTGCTCGTCCGCGACATCGAGCTGACGAGCTGCTGCGAGCACCACCTGCTGCCCTTCTTCGGGGTGGCGCACGTCGGCTACATCCCCGGCGGGGGACGGGTGACGGGACTGTCGAAACTGGCCCGGCTGGTCGACATCTACGCCCGCCGCCCGCAGGTGCAGGAACGCCTCACCACGCAGGTCGCCGACGCGCTCGTCACCCACCTGGGTGCGCAGGGCGTGATCGTCGTGATCGAGGCCGAACACACGTGCATGACGATGCGGGGGGTGCGCAAACCGGGCAGCAGGACCATCACCAGCGCCGTGCGAGGGCAGCTGCGCAACGCCGCCACCCGCGCCGAGGCCATGAGCCTGATCATGGCGAGGTGACCTCATGACCATCGTGATGGGTGTGCTCAACGTCACCCCCGACTCGTTCTCCGACGGTGGGCGGCACGACGACGCCGAGGCCGCCATCGCCCACGGCAGGCTCCTGGCATCCCAGGGGGCGGGGATCGTCGACGTCGGGGGCGAATCCACCCGTCCCGGGGCCGCGCGGGTCCCCGAGGCGGAGGAAATGGCGCGCGTGATCCCGGTGGTCGCAGCCCTGGCGGCCCACGGGATCACCTGTTCCGTTGACACCATGCGCGCCTCCGTCGCCCGGGCCGCGGTCGCGGCGGGGGCCCGGATCGTCAACGACGTCTCCGGTGGGCTCGCCGACCCCGGCATGCTGGGCGCGGTCGCGGATCTCGGTGTCGACTACGTCGCCATGCACTGGCGCGGCCACTCCGAGGTCATGCAGCAACACACCGACTACACCGATGTCGTCGCCGATGTGGCCGCGGAACTTGCCGCCCGCCGCGACGCCGCCCTGGCCGCGGGCATCGCGGCCGAACGCATCATCCTCGACCCGGGGATCGGGTTCGCCAAGACCTCCGAACAGAACTGGCAGCTGCTGCGCGGCCTGGATGTCCTCCAGGCCATGGGGCACCGGCTGCTGGTCGGGGTCAGTCGCAAACGTTTCCTGGGTGAGCTGCTGGACGGCAGGCCCGCCACGGACCGCGACGCCGCCACCGCCGCAGTCACCACCTGGTGCGCCCTGCGCGGGATCTGGGCGGTTCGCACCCACGAGGTGACCACACAGCGCGACGCGGCCCGGGTCGGACAGTGTCTCGGGATCCGTGCGGCAGGCTGACAGGCTCCCTCGGGATGCCTTTACCAGGACCCGGTATTCTCGGTTCAATGCGATCCGTGAGGAGGTGAAGGTGTGGATTCCATCAACATCACAGGTCTGAGCGCGACAGGTTTCCACGGGGTGTTTCCCGAGGAGCGGCGCAATGGGCAGCTCTTCATCGTCGACGTCGAACTCGGAGTACGCCTAGAGACCCGGTCCGACGAACTCTCGGACACCGTTGACTATGCCGGGATCGCCGACCTGATCCGCGCAGAGATCGAAGGTGAGCCCTGTCGGCTCATTGAAACCCTCGCGGGAAGGATCGCCGACCGGTGTCTGTCCAATTCGCTGGTTCAGCAGGTTCGTGTGACGGTGCACAAACCGCAGGCCCCCGTACCTCACGAATTGTCAGATCTGTCAGTCACCATCACCAGGAGCAGCCATGAGCAACGGTCCCTTTGACATTGATGTCGACACCTTGGGAAACATGCGTCCCATCTCCAAGGTCGTTTTCTCCCTCGGCTCCAACAAGGGGGACTCACCCGCCATCCTCGCGCAGGCAGTCGACGTGCTCGCGGAAACCCCGGACCTGATTGTCGTGGACGTTTCCCCCGTCTACCAGACCCCTTTCGTGGGGGAGGGGCCGGAACAAAATGACTATCTGAACCTCGTGGTGGTCGCGGAGTCCACCCTCGAACCGATGACCCTGCTGGACCGCGCCTTCGCCATAGAGGAGAGTTTCGACCGGGAACGCACGATTCCCAACGGGCCTCGCACCCTGGACATCGACATCATCATGGTCGGCAAACGTCTCAGCGAGGAGGACATAGAACTTCCCCATCCACGAGCCCACGAAAGGGCTTTTGTGCTGGTCCCGTGGCTCGACATCGATCCGATGGGCGAAATCGCGGGAGTCGGACCGATAGCGGAACTCGTCAAACATGTCGACAGAACCGGTGTCGTCAGACGCGATGACGTCGTCATAGCGAACCCCGGCCGGCGTTGACACGGGAACCGAGGCTGGCCCCCACCACGGGGCGTCACATAGTTGTCGCGGTTCTGGCGGGAGCCGCCGTGGGCTGGATGGTCCTGAGCATCTTCGACCTCACGAACGCCTTCCTGCCCGTGACACCGTGGAGCCTGCCGGCGCTCCTGACGTTGCTGGCGATTGCGGCCATCATCTACGCCCGCACCCTCCCCAAGCGACTGGAGCAACGCCGTGTCCCCGCGCTGGAGGCAGTTCGGGCGATGGTGATGGCGAAGTCGTTGATCGCCACCGGCGCCCTGCTGGCCGGAGGGCACGTGATCTACGTGGGTCGCTGGCTGGCCTCGATGGCCGCAGCGGTGCCCGCGGCGCGGGTCTGGCACGGTCTCGTGACCATTGGCGCCGCCGCCTTCTGCTCATGGGGTGGATGGATACTGGAACGCGCCTGCATGATCGATGGTGACGGCAACGATGCAGATCCCGGAGAGGACCAGGAGATCTCGGAGCCTGCCTGAGAAACCCCGGTGTCGAATGTCCAGAATTTCGGTTTCCGGCGTTTCGCTGCCGGGAAGCCCGCCGAGCTGGTTTAATCTGTCGACATGTCAGGTCGTCACGTTGCGAAGTCCTCCTCCGAGCGTTCCATCGCCATCGGTATCCTCTCCGTGGGGTCACTGGTGGTTCTTGGATCGCTTTTGGGCGGCATCTGGGTTGTTCGCGCCGGTGCCGTCGTAGCCCTGTTGATGGCGGTGGCCGCCGTCTCCGTGGCCTGGATGGAGTTGAAGCGCGAACGAACGGAGCATCGCGAGGAGATCAAGCGCCAAGTGGCGATCCGCGTGGAGCAAGCCGAGCGGCATCACGCGGAATCCGTGGCGATGATCGACCGTTTCAACGAACGCGCGCAGAACCTCAAGTCGATGATCGCCAAGCTGCGCCGCCAGCTGGGCGCCGCCAACTCGGAACTCAGCACCATGCGCGGCAACTCCGCATGGCTGCGCGGTGAGGTCGCCGAGCGACAGTCCCGCATCGACGCCCTGGAGGCGAAGATCGCCGAGCTGGAAGAACGTCTCGTCGCGGAGGAAGAGGCCCGCCAGGAGATCGAGGAATCCAGCAACATCGTGGAGCTGCCCCGCTACGCCAAGGGCGAAGAGGCCATCGAGCTGTGGATCAGCGACGACGAGCACCCCACCATGGTGGACCTCGCCAAGCTCAACATGGCGCACTACGACGAGTCGCTGCCCATCCGCAAGGAGGCCTGAGCTGCCGCCCCACCGGGGCGCGAAGCACACCCCACCAGATCCCCGTTCGTGTGGCCCACAGGCCAGCCGAGCGGGGATCTTTCTTTGACCCCGGGGGCGGGCACGCCACGCAAAACTCCGGGAGCCGGACTCCAGCCCGACGTGCGCGCATCGGTTTCAAGCGTCCTCGCGAAGGCCTCAAAGGCGCGCCTCGCGGTGCCCGTCATGGAGCGTCGTGTGCCACTGAGAAGCCAACCGGCGTGAATGACCTTGTCGTCCAAACGGCCAATATTTCTTGTCATCCGATAGGTCGGCAAGGTGGTCTCCGAAGGACGATCAGGCCCTAATCGTCAAGGTTTCAGGCACGGTAAGTGGTATTCCCTGACGAGCCCCCGCATTGATCACGGTTCATATTCAGCTTCAAATCTTGTGAAAGTGATGTATTGTTACTCACGTCCCAAGCAAGCAAAGAGCTTGTACAAGTTTTAGATGAACAGGAGTTCCCATGGCTCGTGAGGTCCAGATCTTCCTCAAGGATGATATCGACGGTTCTGTCGCGGACCGCAATGTGACTTTCGCCCTCGATGGTGTCGAGTACGAAATCGACCTGAGCGAGGCCAACATCACGAAGCTGGTTCAGGCCCTCGAGCCCTGGACCGGTTCCGCTCGTCGTGTTCGCAAGAGTTCCAAGCGCAACAACCAGCGTCGTTCCAATGACGGGCCATCCACCAACGATGTTCGCAACTGGGCGCGCGCTCAGGGTCACGAGGTCAGCGATCGCGGTCGCATTCCCACCGCCATCATGGCGGCCTATGAAGCCGCCCACTGAAACCTGAACAGTCGACTCTGCTTGGGGGGAATGGGCCGAGAAGACACCTGTCACTTCAGCTGAAGCGAACCCTGCAAGGGGGCGGGAGCACGAGCTCCCGCCCCCTTGGGTGTTGTTGTGGGTCTTCCCCGCCCCCGGTGCGAGGAAGTTGGACGTGTTGACGTGATTGTCTTCGAGGTAACGGAATTGTCGGAATGCGCAGTGGTCGATGGGAAGTATTTGGAGTCCCGAACGGGGTTGGTGTATGAGCGGATCGCGTGTTTCCCCTGGGCGCGGAAGAAAGCCGTCGGTTCTCTCGGCGGCTCCCGTGAGTCGATCCGAGGAATTGATGTCCTCGGTGGGTTGCAAGGCAGTGCTTTCCGGGCTGGGCGAACGTGTTCAGACCCACTGTCCCGGGCCAATCCCGAACCGGATGAGGTCGCTTCGGGCGAGGACCCGGTCAGATTCACGTACCTGTGCGCACGCCCCGCGGCGCCGAAACATCGCAACGACGAGACAGATCGAGCGAACCCGAGGAGATCTCGCCGTCACGTCGTCCGGCGCGCCGCATCCGCCCGGTGGTCCCGACACGACCGTCTCGATTCCACGCCTTGCAGGGAGGCGGTTCCAGGCTCTGTGGGCCATGAGCCAGCGAGATACTTGCGTAAGCCTCTAAGCTGGTGTGAGTGGGGCCGACGCAACGTCGTCGCGCACCGCAGGAGGAGATAGAGAATGTTCGAACGCTTCACTGATCGCGCCCGCCGTGTCATCGTGCTGGCGCAGGATGAGGCCAAGCTGTTAAACCACAACTACATCGGCACGGAACACCTGCTTCTCGGTCTGATTCACGAGGGCGAGGGCGTGGCCGCCAAGGCGCTGGAACAAATGGGAATCTCCCTGCAGGCGGCACGCGAGCAGGTGGTCGAGATCATGGGCCAGGGGCAGCAGGTGCCATCCGGGCACATCCCCTTCTCGCCCCGCGCCAAGCGCGTGCTGGAGCTCTCGCTGCGCGAGGCCCTGCAGATGAACCACAACTACATCGGCACCGAGCACATCCTGCTCGGGTTGGTGCGGGAGGGCGAGGGAGTGGCCGCCCAGGTGCTCCTGAAGCTCGGGGCCGACCTCGGCCGGGTGCGTTCCACCGTCATCCAGCTGCTGGCCGGATACCAGGGTAAGGAGGCGTCCATGGCGGGCGCCCCGGAGGCCGGGCCGGAGAAATCCAGCTCGCAGGTGCTCGACCAGTTCGGCCGCAACCTCACCCAGGCGGCGCGCGAGAACCGGCTCGACCCGGTGATCGGCCGTGTCAGCGAGATCGAGCGCGTCATGACGGTGCTCAGCCGCCGCACCAAGAACAACCCGGTGCTGATCGGTGAACCGGGCGTCGGCAAGACCGCCGTCGTCGAGGGCCTCAGCCAGGCCATCGTCCGCGGCGACGTGCCCGAGACCCTGCGTGACAAGCAGATCTACACCCTCGACCTGGGCGCTCTGGTGGCCGGTTCCCGCTACCGCGGCGATTTCGAGGAACGCCTGAAGAAGGTGCTCAAGGAGATCAAGACCCGCGGCGACATCATGCTGTTCATCGACGAGATCCACACCCTCGTCGGTGCCGGTGCCGCTGAGGGGGCCATCGACGCCGCCAGCATCCTCAAACCCATGCTGGCCCGCGGCGAGCTCCAGACCATCGGTGCGACCACCCTCGACGAGTACCGCAAGCACATTGAGAAGGACGCCGCCCTGGAGCGCCGGTTCCAGCCGATCCAGGTGGCCGAGCCGTCCGTCGCGCTGACCATCGACATCCTGAAGGGCCTGCGGGACCGCTACGAGGCCCACCACCGCATCACCATCACCGACGAGGCCCTCACGGCCGCGGCGACGATGGCGGACCGCTACATCCAGGATCGGTTCCTGCCGGACAAGGCCATCGACCTGATCGACGAGGCCGGTGCGCGGCTGCGCATCCAGCGGATGACCGCCCCGCCGGACCTGCGCGAGTTCGACGAGCAGATCGCGAAACTGAAGATGGAGAAGGACGCCGCCATCGACGCGCAGGACTTCGAGACCGCGGCCCGGCTGCGTGACGACGTCACCCGCATCCAGGCGCAGCGCGCGGAGAAGGAGGAGGCCTGGAAGCAGGGCGACTCCGACATTCCCGCAGTGGTGGGCGAGGAGGAGATCGCGGTCGTGCTGTCCAGCAGCACCGGTATCCCGGTGTTCAAGCTGACGGAGGAGGAGTCGGCGCGCCTGCTGCGCATGGAGCAGGAGCTGGGGAAGCGTTACATCGGGCAGGAGGACGCCGTCAAGGCCCTCGCCCGTTCGATCCGCCGCACCCGCGCCGGCCTGAAGGACCCGAAGCGTCCCTCCGGTTCCTTCATCTTCGCCGGACCCTCGGGCGTCGGGAAGACGGAGCTCACCAAGGCGCTCACCGAGTTCCTGTTCGGCGACGAGGACGCGCTCATCACCCTCGACATGAGCGAGTACTCCGAGAAGCACACCGCGTCCAGGATGTTCGGGTCCCCGCCCGGCTACGTCGGCTACGAGGAGGGCGGCCAGCTCACCGAGAAGGTGCGTCGCAAGCCGTTCTCGGTGGTGCTGTTCGACGAGATCGAGAAGGCCCACCCCGACATCTTCAACTCGCTGCTGCAGATCCTCGACGAGGGGCGTCTCACCGACGCCCAGGGTCGCGTGGTGGACTTCAAGAACACCGTCATCGTGATGACCACCAACCTCGGTTCCCGCGACATCAGCAAGGGAGTCAACCTCGGCTTCTCGCGGGCCGGGGACGAGGCCTCCAGCTACGAGAAGATGAAGGCGAAGGTTTCCGACGAGCTGAAGCAGCACTTCCGTCCCGAGTTCCTGAACCGCGTCGACGAGATCGTCGTGTTCCACCAGCTCACGCAGTCCGACATCGAACGGATCGTGGACCTGATGGTGGCGCAGATCGAATCCCGCCTGGCGGACCGGGACATGGGCATCGAGCTGACCCCGGCCGCGAAGACCCTCGTCGCCAAGCGCGGCTTCGACCCGGTGCTCGGGGCGCGTCCCCTGCGCCGCGCCCTGCAGCGCGACATCGAGGACGTGCTCGCCGAGAAGATCCTGTTCGGGGAGCTGGTCGCCGGGCAGATCGTCCAGGTGGACGTCGCAGAGGAAGGTGCGGAACTGCCGTTCAAGTTCACGGGGATCTCCAAGACCCCGCCGGCTCTCCCCGCGGAGGCCGGTCCCGTCGAATGAACCGCTGAACCAAGAGGGCCCCGACCACATGGTCGGGGCCCTCTTTTTCGCGCCGAGCTGGTTGAACCGGTCGTGTCGAAACCATTCCTTCCCGAAGTTGGTTGAGCCGGCTGCGACTAAGGAGTGGTCCGTGTCGAAACCATTCCTTCCCGAAGTTGGTTGAGCCGGGCTGCGACGAAGGAGCGGCCCGTGTCGAAACCATGGTGACCTT
>CAJPNZ010000123.1 GCA_905372155.1 Propionibacteriaceae bacterium | reverse complement strand
TCAACAAGGTGACCTGGATACAGCGGAACAACCCCAGGACACGGGACCCTGCTACCGGATAGGTTTCCGGAACGGGATGTGTGGATCAGTTCGCACAGGCCGAGGATCTGGTCGCGGTCAAGGCTTGTGGTAGTATTCACGGCAGCGGCTTGTCTTTCATCTGAGGTTCTTGTTTCTACACCTTGAATTATCTCAGATCGGGCAAGCCGCCCTCACGTACCCCTCAGGACAAAGCGCTAGCTGAGGAAAACCAAAACACCCCCATGAATAAGCCTCATAGATTCACGAACATCGACCTGGCGATATCCCAAGAAATCTCCGCTCGGGCCTCGTAGCCATGTTCTTGAAACCACATCGCGTCATCCACACTGCGCACGAGACACCACCAGCGCACGGTCATGGGCTCCAGCTCAGCCATTCCGGCGAACCGTTCCACCCGTTGCCGCACCGTGGCGTTCGTTTCGTCGCCGCCCCAGATTTCGCTCCAGCGGTTGCGCAGCAGCGGAACGACCTCATACGCGGGGTCACCTTTCAGTGGCTTCGGGTCAATGGCGGCCCACGCGTCTTTGCTACGACCAAGGATGTTGGCGTAATGGAAATCACCGTGCAGCAGCGATGACTCCGAAGGCAGGACGGCCAGCTCTGCGCACACATCGACGGCGGAGGAGACGAGTTCCTCGGGGCACGGTTTGCCGAGCCGCCGCCACTCCTCGAGGAACTCCGTGCCCCACCGGGCAGCGATGTCACCGACGCTGCGAAGCCCAGCGGGCGCAGGAACGCGAAGTTCGCGAAGAAGGTCAGCGGCTGTGTCAAGCGCTTCCTGAATCGGGACGTCCAGAAGGACCCGCCGCTCATCCAGCCTCTCCAACAACATGGCGCCGGCCCCCTCGTCGGTGCGCAACACCGAGACCGCTCCATGACCGCCCCACGTGCTTAATGCAACGGACTCGAGCCGGGTCTCGTCGTCGACCCAACTCATTTTCAGGGCACCGCGTTTCCCATCCTCGCAATGAACGGGCAGAACCACAGCGCACATCCCGTACATCGCCGGTCCCTCCTGACGAAGGCGCCACCTGTCGAGCAAATCCCCCACCGTATACGGCAACGCCTCCAACCAGTCTCGGGCAGCCTCCCCTTCTCTGTTCAGGATCATGGCAGAAAACTCAGTTGAGATTTGAATCAATTTGACTCTCACATTCTGGTGCGATTGGAGGCAGTGCCGTCATTCACTTGCATTGAGTCTAAGTATCCCCAAATCCCCCGTGCTCACTACCTCAAGCAGCGGGAGGGGCTCGGCTGCGAGCCACGCCGTGCAGAGCTCCTCGTGTTCCGCCCCCCAGGCCGCCTCAAACCCATGCGCGAATCCCGGGATCCCACCGTAGGCCCTTGGTCTTTCTGGCCAGCACCGGTTCCAACAGCGCATTGACGAGGCTCGTGGCCAAGGAGACGGTGAGGTAGTCCTTGCAGTCCGGGATGGGGGAGGCAAGCCTTCTGTAGAAGGCATCCCAGTCCGGAGGTACCGTGAAGGTCTCCGGGAGCGGCAACCCTCGGGAAGCTGCTTCTCGGGTGATGGCCACCTCAAGGCTGCCGCCATCGATGGTCTGTGTGAGTGTGAGGACAACAAGGTCCACGAGGTCCTTCACGCGTGTCGAAGGATAACCGTTGTAAAGGGAAAGTGTCGCACAAACCTTGTCCGCTATCTGGTCGACCAAAGGGTACAGGCGATACTCGCACTGCGGGAGTTTGGGGAGTGCCAGGACATTCGACGGGATGATGGTCTCCGGGGTGTCTGTCACAACGGCTTTGACAACGAGATCGACATTCAGCCGGCCCTTTTTGTTGACGCCGAGGTAGACGTCGAAGCTCACGCGGACGCCTTCGGTGTAGGCTTGCTGCTTACCGCCGAGTGAATCCGTGTGGCTGACATACTCGAAGCGGAAGAAATCTCCCAGGTCAAGGGCCGCAAGGCGCCGAAGCTCGGTCAGGGCGGCGGCCAGCGAGTGACGCCGATTAAACAAGTCGACATCACTGGTTGCTCGCGCCGATGCGACCCTGGCCAGCAGGGCCGTTCCACCCTTGAGAAGCCATGCGTCGGTTGGCGTCTTTGAGAAGATCCGGCACAGAAAACGGTGAAAGTACTCCAGTCGGATGCGCTCCTGGACGCTGAGGGACTTGTCGTTCCGGGCTGCTTTCTGAGCGGCTGATCGTATTGCCGACTCGACCGCCGCCGGTGCCTGGTAGGGGTCTGTCATCTAGGATCCTCGCGGTCGTGTGGCATGTCGGACTCCAGTAGCGGGGGAGTGGGATGTGATGCGCTTGCCATCGGGTGAACCAGCTGATTGTGAATCGTGTTCGCGAGCAGCTCAGCGGTTTCAGGGGTGGGGACCCTGGTTTTCCAGGTCTGAAGTGAGTTCTCGAGCACTTGGCTCACTGCCGTGAGAAATTCTTGGTTTGCTGGGGTGAAGACTTTTTGGAACTTCGATGTATCAAGAAGATTGTCGACTGCGATCGAAAACTTCTTGACAGCAGCTTGCATCTGGGGAAGGTGGGTGATTTGTATCTGGGTAAGATGAGTGACGCACTGGCTGAGGATCTTTGCCATGAGAGGTCCGTTTTCTGCGATGCGTCTGGCCCAGCTGTCCTCGTCGATTCCCGCCGACCGGGCGAGCTTTTCCAGCAGCGCCGCGCCGTCACCCGCCGCACAGCCGTTGCGGCGCGCCAGGGGAGCCAGGAGCTCGGTGAGGCGTTCGGTGTCCAGGGCGGACTGCCGGGTGGCGTCCCGGAGCGCGTCTGCGACGGTGCTGAGGTCCTGCCGATCCTCGACTAGGTCGGCGATGGTGCGTTCCCGTGTGGTCGCGGGCAGGCCGTCCCGGACGGTGACGTCCTCACGGGGAAGGTCTCGGGTGCGGTACCGGACATCGAGTCGCTGGCTCTGTCGCCGTGTCGGCGAGGTGAACTCGCTCCGAGTGGCCCGGAGGTCTCCAATGCCGTGGAGCCGGGCAGCGGATTCCCCGGAGACGACGATCCCCGGGCGGTTGTCGTGGAGGCGTTCGAGAGCGAGCCTGCGGGGTTCGGCCGCGAGCCACGCTGCCCGGAGTTCCTCGTGCTCCGCACTCGGGGCGCCGGCGCTGCGGTAGACGCCGTGGATGAGCCGGATCAGGTAGCCGTCATCGTTGAGCCGCTTGAGGGTCATGTGGTCGATGCCTTGCGCGCGGGCCTGGGCGGTTGTGACCATGCCCCACTGGGATTCGGTCACCTCCGCCAGCTGCTGCAGCGCCACACGTGACTTCATGCTTGAATACTAACTTCTTAATTGTTAGTTTCCAAGGGAAATTTGCATCAGGGGATGGTTGGGAGCGATCCACGAAGGAACTGGACCGGTCGAAGCGTTTCTGATCATCAGCCGAGGTCCCTCACCCACAGCGACTCGCTGCCCGATGTGTTTCCTGTGTTTTCCGCTTCTCCTCGGCGGACCACGGTCCCCTCGACAACACATCCTCAAGGTGCGTCGCCGACAGGTGGGGAACGCTTCAAGGGAACTTGCCGACGGCATGCACGAGGCGCCGGAGCGGCGTTGGCGCCCCGGCCGAGGTGCCAGGATGATCACGCAGGAGATGGTTTGACCGCCCTCCCCGAGGCCGCGGGAAAGGCGTCGCTAAGGTCTTCCTCATGGATCAGGCCTGCCAGGAAGCTCTCAAGACGATCATCAAACGCCGCCGCGACGTGCGCGCCGAGTTCACCGGCGACCCCCTGGGCGAGGACGAGCTCGCCGACCTCCTGAACGCGGCGCACGCCGCCCCGAGCGTGGGTAACAGCCAGCCCTGGGACTTCGTCGTCGTCCGCGACCCCGCCACCCTGGACGCCTTTGCAGAGCATGTCGCGCAGTGCCGGCAGGACTACGCCGACTCCCTCGACGGGGAACAACGGGAGAAGTTCAATCCCATCAAGATCGAGGGCATCCGCGAATCCGGGCTGGGGATCGTCGCCACCTACGACCCGACACGCTTCGGGCCCAACGTCCTGGGACGCCACACCATCAGCGACGCCGGGGTGTTCTCGGTGGTGTGCGCCGTGCAGAACCTGTGGCTGATGGCCACCGCCTTGGACCTCGGGGTCGGGTGGGTGTCGTTCTACCAGGAACCCTTCCTCAAGGAGCTGCTCGGGCTGCCCGAACAGGTGAGGCCGGTCGGCTGGCTGTGCGTGGGTCGCGTGACGAAACTCCAGGAGGTCCCCGACCTGATCCGTTTCGGCTGGAATCACCGCATCGCCCTGGAGGAGGTCGTCCATCATGACCGATGGTGACCTCCCCTGAAGCTGGTCGAGCCGGGTCGCAAGGAACGAGCGGCCCGTGGCGAAACCGCCACCGGCGGTCAAGAAACAGACCCGACCTCAGGGCCTTGGGGGGTGGTCGCCGTGGTTTCGACTCGACCGGCTCGCTGGCGCTCGCGGGTCGGCTCAACCAGCTTCGGGGGTAAAGCTGGTTGAGCCGGGGTGCGAGGAACGAGCAGCCCGTGTCGAAACCATCCGGCGCCCGGTAGGTAGACCCGACCACAAAGCTGTAGCGGTTCACGTCCTTCTCCCCGTGCACGAATCGCGGAGGTTCGACGGTTCAACGCCGGGCGGGCTCAGAGGGTGTGCGCAACAACAGCTTCTGGAGGTGTGGTGACGTTGAACCGGTTTTCTTCCGCATTTCGCGCACAGAATAGGGAGGGGAACCGCGTCCCGCCGTGACCATCTCCCGGCCGGACCGGCATGGCTCGGTCAGTGCCCTGGGGAGCCGTGGAATCATTGGCCGCATGGGTCTGTTCGACTTCCTGAGCAAACGCTCCTCCGGGCTGAGCGTCGAGGATGCGGTGCTGGCGCTCAGCAAGGGCGCCGTTCTGATAGACGTCCGCTCCAAGGCCGAGTACGAGGCCGGGCACGCACCCGGCGCCCGGCCGGTCGATCCCAAGGACCTGCACGACCATCCCCTCGACGCCATCCACGGCGGCGACCCCCTGGCCGAGCGCGACTCCGCCGTCGTCGTGATCTGCGACAACGGGCTGCGCAGCTCGATCGCCGCGGCGGAACTTCGGGAGAAGGGCATCCTCGCGGAATCGGTCGCGGGCGGGCTGATCGCCTGGGGCCGCGACGGCAACCCGATCATCCCCGGCCCCTACCGCCGCCGATGAAGCGCTGGATGGGTGCCGCCCTCGCGGCGGCGGGAATAGTACTGGGCACGGCCTATGTCATGGGACGCGCAACGATCAACCGTCACGCAGCCGACTATGCCGAACACTGGCGTCGGGCAGCCACTGACGTCCCCGAGGACGCGATCCACTACGTCGCGCTCGGGGATTCCGCGGCCCAGGGCGTGGGGGCGAGCCGGGTGGAGACCAGCTACGTCGCGCTGCTCGCGGAGCGGATCTCGCAGGTGAGCCGACGGAAGGTAGTGGTGACGAACCTGTCGGTGTCGATGGCCACCAGCCGCGACGTCGTCCGCTACCAGCTGCCCCGGCTGGCGGAACTCGACCGGGCCCCCGACATCCTCACCCTGGACATCGGCGGCAACGACGTGGTGCTGCCGGGAAACACCCTCGAATCCTTCGAGAAACACTTCGCCGACATCCTCACCCAACTGCCCCCGGGCAGCTTCGTCGCGGACGTGCCCTGGTTCACGCTGCCCGTGCTGTCCCGGCGGGCGGAGAGGTTCAACGACGCGGTGACCGACCTCATCACCCTCCACGGCCATCACCGGGTCCACGTCCACGACGCCACCCGGGGTCTCGGGCCGCTGCGCTACCACATCAACACGGCGGCGGACTGGTTCCACCCCAACGACACCGGCTACCGGGCCTGGGCGGATCTCTTCTGGGAGGCGATCGAATCCTCCGGGCTACCGGACCTGCCGGGTTTTTCCGCGACGGGGCCGCTCGGGTAGACTCGGCCCCCGGCTGACCACCCAGTCGGTCATGCCCTCCTGCCGCGGGAACGACCCGTGGCCGCCAGTCCGAAGGAGGTTGGGCAGTACCCATGCGCAAGTACGAGATCATGGTCCTCGTCGATTCCGACATCGACGAGCGCCAGGTTCCGGGCCTGATCGAGAAGCACCTTGAGGTCATCACCGCCGGTGGTGGCGCGGTTGACAACGTCGACCACTGGGGTCGCAGGCGTCTGGCCTACGACATCAACAAGAAATCCGAGGCGAGCTACACCGTCGTGCAGGTCACCTGCGACCCGGCGCTGGTCCAGGAGATGGACCGCCTGATGGGCATCGACGAGCGGATCGTCCGCACCAAGGTGCTCCGCCTCGAGAAGTGAGCTTTCAACACTGACGCCGAATCCCCGGCCCTGAAGATTTCTGTCGGGGGAAACGGCCATAGTGTTGACGAAAGACAAGTCCGATCCCGGAGGAAAACATGGCAGGCGAAACCCAGATCACGCTGGTGGGCAATCTCACCGGAGACCCGGACCTCCGCTTCACCCCCAGTGGTGCCGCGGTGGCCAATTTCACCGTCGCCTCGACGCCCCGCACCTTCGACCGACAGACGGGTGAGTGGCGCGACGGCGAGGCCATGTTCATCAACTGCGCCGTGTGGCGTCAGTACGCCGAGCACGTCGCCGAGTCCCTCACCAAGGGAATGCGCGTCATCGTGCAGGGCAGGCTGAAGTCCCGCAGCTACGAGACCCAGCAGGGCGATCGCCGCACGGTGTTCGAGATTGATGTCGACGAGGTCGGTCCCTCCCTGCGGTACGCCACCGCGCAGGTCACCCGCACCAGCGGCGGAGGCCAGGGCGGCGGAAACTGGCAGGGCAACCAGAACCAGGGTGGCGGACAGAACTACGGCAACCAGGGTGGCTACGGCAATCAGGGCCAGCAGGGGCAGGGCGGCTACGGCAACCAGTCCCAGCAAGGTCAGGGCGGCCAGGGCGGCGACCCTTGGGGCAGCAGCGGCGGAGGCTACGGCGGCGGGAACCGGGGCGGCAACGACCCGTGGAACCAGTCCGCCGCGGAGGAGCCCCCGTTCTGATCCACCCGCACAACCGACCCGCCGGGTCGGCTGGCACATTCCGTCTCACGACGGGCTTCCCACTGGGCCGGAAAGGCCCGCAAGACTAGGAGAGCACCACAATGGCCGGTCCACAGCGCAAGTCTGTGAACAAGAAGAAGATCATGCCGGTGAAGACCACTCGCGTGGCCAACATCGACTACAAGGACATCGCGACGCTGAAGAGGTTCATCTCGGAGCGCGGCAAGATCCGCGCCCGCCGCGTGACCGGGCTGTCCGTCCAGGACCAGCGCAAGATCGCGCTCGCCGTCAAGAACGCGCGTGAGGTGGCCCTGCTGCCCTACGCCTCGACCGCCCGCTGATCGGAGGAAGAACAGATGAAACTCATTCTGACCAGCACCGTCGACAAGCTCGGCATCGCCGGCGACATCGTCGAGGTCCGCAACGGCTACGGCCGCAACTACCTCGTCCCGCAGGGCAAGGCCATCGTCTGGTCCCGTGGCGCCGAGAAGCAGATCGAGGGCATCAAACGCGCCCGCGACGCCCGTGAGGTCCGTGGCGTCGAGCACGCGCAGGAGCTCCGCACCCAGATCGAGGAACTCACCATCGAGGTTCCGGCCCGCGCCGCCGAGTCGGGTTCGCTGTTCGGTGCCGTCACCGCCGCCAACCTGGCCCTGGCCGTGAAGAAGGCCGGCGGCCCCGCCATCGACAAACGGTCGGTGTCGTTCGCCAAACCGGTCAAGACCGTCGGCAACCACGTCGCATCCGTCAAGCTGCACCCCGCGGTCACCGCGCGGGTCGGCTTCGAGGTGATCCCCGCCTGAAGCGGGGCGAAAACCGCCGGGGCCCGGTTCCTTCGGGGACCGGGCCCCGGCGTTTCTTCTTCTACCACTTTCCGGTCTTGGGCAGGCCGGGTGAAGCAGGGAGCACCGG
>CAJPNZ010000122.1 GCA_905372155.1 Propionibacteriaceae bacterium | reverse complement strand
GCACCAGGAAAACGCTCATGCCCGCCCGGTGCCCTTCCCGTTGCCGGAGGGACTGCGCAGGCTCAGCAGGATGATCAGGACGGCCGCGCTGGTGATGCAGATGTCGGCCACGTTGAAGATGGCGAAGTGGGGCAGCTGGATGAAGTCGACGACGTGCCCGAGCAGCGGCCCGGGGGCCCGGAACAGCCTGTCGTGGAGGTTTCCCGAAATCCCTGCCATCAGTAACCCGACCGCGAGACCCTGAGGAAGGGTTCGAACCTTGCGCAGGGCGACGAAGACGCAGGCCAAGAGAGCGATGATCGCGAAAATGCTGAGCGCCAGCGTCATTGACGTCCCGAGGCTGAAGGCCGCTCCCGGGTTGAAGATCAGGTTGAACCGCACGAGGCTTCCAACGATCTCCGTGGGCTGCCCCGGGGACAGTGCCTCCAGCACGGCCCCCTTGGACGCCTGATCCACCCCCAATCCCAACAGAGCGACGCCCACTGCGAGCAGGGCCGGGGTCCTGCGGTTCAGCGGCGTTCCTCGCGCTGCTTGCAGGTGACGCACATCGTCGCCCGCGGGAAAACCTGAAGCCTGCCCTTTCCGATCGGATTCCCACACACCTCGCAGAGCCCGTACTGGCCCTCGTCGAACAGATGCAGGGCGAGCCTCGCCTGGTCCGCCATCTCGCGAGCGTTCTGCGCCAAGGACAGCTCCTGGTCGCGTTCAAAATTGGACGAGCCCACATCTGCTGGATCCCGCCCTGCACCATCATTGCCCTGGAGCAGAAGATCGCTCAGCTCGCTGTCGGTGGCGGCCACCTTCTTGTCGAGCCTTTCCAGCTCCTCCACGAGGACCTCGCGTTGTTCCTGGATCTCCTCCGGGGTCCATGGTTCCTCACCGTCACGAACTGGAAGGATCACAGGCTCTGGGGGGTTGCTGGGTGACATTGTCGTCCTCGGAGGTTTGAGTTGATGGTCCGGTGAGAGTACACCCTCACCGGACCATCAACAGTCTTCTGCCTTCCACTCAGGCCAGGCGGTCCTGAGCGGCGAGTGCATCCAGACGCGGCGTCCTGGAGCGCTCGGCCAGTTCCGGAACATCCAGGGGCTCCGGCAGGTTCTGTTCAAGGGATTCGAGATGCCGCGACAGATAGCCGCGCATGTTCTCGCGGTAGCTGGACTCGAAGCCGCGCAACGCCGCGACCTTCTGGGTGAGGATGCCCTGTTCCCGCTCCAGCTCTGCGAACAATTCCGTGCGACGGCGATCCACCTCGCCGTTCATGCGATCCGCACGGCTCTGGGCTTCACGGTTGATCTGATCCGCGTTGACGCGGGCCTCGGACTCGATACGTTCGGCCCGGGTGCGGGCGTCGCTGGTGATCTCGTAAGCCTGCTGCTTGGCCTCGTTGATCTTGCGCTGGGCCTCGTTGTTGGCCTCGTCCACGAGACGCTCAGCCTGCTCCGTGGCCAACGACACCAACCGAACAACGGCGGGAGTCGCCTCTTCGCGAGTGGCGACCTGAAGGGTCTCCGTGTTGCCTGCCATGTGACTGACACGAGAGCTGCTACGTGCCTCATCGAGCTCACGACGGGCTCGGTCGAGTTCGCTCCGGAGCCGCTCATTGTCCTGGGTGAGCTGCGCGACGCGCTTGTCATCCAACTGCCCGGGCGCTGTTACCGGAACCTGCTGCTTGGCCTGCTGTGCCATCTGGCTGCGCAGCCGCTCGATCTCGCCTCGAAGCGAGTTGATCTCATGGTCCTTGGCAACCAAGGCCTCGTCATTGCCAGCAGGCACCGGGTCTCCGGTCGTGCGGGCGGCCTCAACCTCCCGGCGAAGCAGATCCCGTTCGTTCTCGAACTGCGCGAACGACTCCTCCACCTTGTCTATGAAAGTGTCGACGTCACCGACCTCGTAGCCGGTGGCGCCACGGCGTGCCATCCGGAACCGGACTCGGCGAACCTCTTCCAGGGTCAGGCTCATCTTTACTCCCACACGGTTGAAAAATCTTTGTACCCGATCCTGAGAAACCCCGGGCACAACGTTAAGGTTACTCTAATACTTCATCAGATCCAACGGCGAAGCCAGCACGACACGCCCGGATCAGAACGGGATCCAGAGGACGACGTTCCTGAGCAGGTAGATGATCAGGAACAGCACCAGCACGCCCAGATCCAGTGAAACCGCACCCATCCGCATGGGTTTGATGAACGAGCGCAGCAGGTTCAGAGGCGGATCGGTGACGAAGTAGACGGACTCCACCAACACCAGAACGATCCCACGAGGAGTCCACCCCCGACTCACCACCGGCACCCATGAGAGCAGGACCCTCACCAGGAGGATCAGCATGTAGACCTGGAGGAGCCAGAACAGCGTCAGCGCAACCACGGTCAGCTCTGGTTGAAGAAACCGCCGGTGGCCAGCTTCTGCTTGTCCTCTGGGCCGACGACGAGGTTGTGCGGGCACAGCAGGAAGACCTGACTGGAAATGCGCTCGATGTTGCCGCGCAGCCCGAAGATCAGGCCGGCGGCAAAGTCCACGAGTCTCTTGTCCTCCCCACGCTCCATGTCGGAGAGGTTCATGATGACAGGAATCCCGTCACGGTAGTTCTCGCCGATGGAACGTGCTTCGTTGTAGCTGCGAGGTCGCACATAGATGATTCGGCTGAGATCTGTCACCTGACGCGGCTCCGGGTTCGAGGGGGTTGGAAGAGAAGTCGCCGCGGGGGCCGGAGCGGGACTCTGGGCAGGCGCCGGAGCGGGTGTGACGGTCTCGGGCCTGGCGGCATGGGGATGACGGTGAAGTTTGGCCACGGGCCTGGGCTCGGGCTCCGGCTCCGCGTACTCATCCACCGAGTACTCTTCGGACAGCTCGTCCTTGGGGTCGCTGTAGCGCCCGTCCTCGACGAGACCCATCCATTCAGCCAGCTTCCGTACACCCACGGCACGCCTCCCTAAAACACTTTCGTTTGAGACTACAGACAGGGTGCCCGCAACCGGGTGCAATGACTGCCGACACGCCGTCATTTCATGAAGTCGGGCACATCCAGGTCATCGTCATCGTCCGCCCGCAGCGGTCGCGGTTCCGGGCGGTTCGGCTGCATGGGCGTGACGTGGGGGGACGGCGCATGGGACGCACGGGAACCCGTGAGAGGTGTCCCTCCCACAAGTGGGCTGGGACCGCTGGGGCCGCCAAAACCACCGGCACGGGGTGGCGACGGCTGCTGCTGATTGCCGCCGCGGGTGGTCTCGAGGCGCGGCGGCCGGGGCAGCGGATGTCCACCATCAAAGCCAGCAGCGATGACCGTGATTCGAACCTCATCCCCCAAGGCGTCGTCGATGACCGTGCCGAAGATGATGTTTGCCTCGTCATGCGCGGCTTCCTCGATGAGCTGGGCGGCCGCAGAGACCTCGAACAACCCGAGGTCCGAGCCGCCCGCGATCGACAGCAGCACTCCGTGGGCGCCGTCGATGCTCGCCTCGAGCAGCGGGGAGGAGATGGCCATTTCCGCCGCGGCCCGGGCCCGGTCCTCGCCGCGAGCCGATCCGATGCCCATCAGGGCCGAGCCAGCCTGGCTCATGATCGATTTGACGTCCGCGAAGTCGAGGTTGATCAGGCCAGGAGTGGTGATCAGGTCCGTGATGCCGGAAACGCCCTGCATCAGAACCTGGTCCGCCTGTTTGAAGGCATCGAGGATGGCCACCTGGTGATCGGTCATCTGAAGCAGCTTGTCGTTGGGGATGACGATCAGGGTGTCGACCTCCTCCCGCAGCGCCTCTATACCCGAGTCGGCCTGGGTGGCGCGACGGCGCCCTTCAAAGGAAAAGGGGCGTGTCACCACCCCGATGGTCAGGGCGCCGAGGGAACGAGCGATCTTGGCCACGATGGGCGCAGCTCCCGTGCCGGTGCCACCTCCCTCACCTGCCGTGACGAAAACCATGTCGGCCCCCTTGAGGGCCTCCTCGATGTCCTCGGCATGATCCTCGGCGGCCTGACGCCCCTTGGACGGATCCGCTCCGGCTCCCAGACCACGGGTCAGCTCGCGACCGACGTCGAGTTTGACGTCGGCATCGCTCATGAGCAGTGCCTGAGCATCAGTGTTGACCGCGATGAACTCGACGCCACGCAACCCGGCCTCGATCATGCGGTTGACGGCGTTCACCCCACCGCCGCCGACGCCAACGACCTTTATAACCGCCAGGTAGTTCTGAGATGCGCTTGCCATGACCGCCATTCCTGTCCTCGTAGTCGAAAAGAAGGCTAGGGGCAGACGGGCGCACTATCCAACGACCATGCCGCAACTTCCAGAAATCACCTCAACCAGAGGTTGAGGGTTTCATGGGTTGTCAGCGTGTCGTCGGAGCGTGCGGAGCCGAGACGTCATAGACGCTGGCCTCCTGACTCAGCAGCACCGAAAGCACCTGGGCCTTCACATGGGATTGTTCCGCACTGCCCCACACGACGGTGTCCCCGTCGGACAGCTGGATCTCAATTCGATCCACGGCCGAGGCCTGGAGCAGTGTGATCCGATCCCCCAGCACCGGGACCACTGCGGAAACCACCGTGGCCACGTCCTTCAAGAGGCGCTGATCGGAGGCCGCGATGTTCGCCTTCACGGTCCCCTGCGCCGTTTCTCCTCCCTCGTGAAACACCACACCGTCCGCATCGACCCAGCGGGTCACGCCCTCGTCCATCCACACGTAGGCGAGAGTGCGCTCGGTGACGGTGATCTCGATGGTGTGCGGGAAGTGCCTCTCCACACGCACCTCGGCCACCGGCGCCAACGCAGCAACGCGATTGCGGATCGCGTCCACGTCCTGCGTGGCGAGCGGACCACCCAGCTCGACGGCGGCGGCATCGGTGACCTGCTGCTCGGTGAGCAGCGACAAACCGTTGATCCTGATCTCGGTCGCGGCGAACACCGAGGAGAACCAGACCAGCCAGGTGGCGATTCCCGCCAGCAACACCGCAAGGAGCCCGGAACCCAGAATCACCCACCGGCCCCGACGCCGCTTGCGGCGCTTGGCCTGCAACGCCTTCGCGAACTCGCCCGGGGTGTTCGTCAACGGTTCTGCGCCTCCGGGCGCTGGGCCAGCAGGGGTGCGAGCAGCGGGCCCACGATCGTGACGTCGCCACAACCGAGGGTGATGATGAGGTCTCCCGGACGGGAGATCTCGTTCAGGGCAGCCGGGAGATCGTACTTGTCCACAACGTAGACCACCTCACGAACCCCGTGCCGCCGGGCGGCATCCACCACGAGCTGCCCCGTCACCCCGGGAATCGGATCCTCGCGATCGCCGCAGACATCATTGATCACCGCGATGTCGGCGAGGGTCAGCACCTCGCCGAGCTCCTCGTGGAGGTCCGCGGTCCGGGAGTAAAGATGCGGTTGGAAGCAGGCGATCAGGCGCCCGTCCAGTCCCGTGTCCTCGTTTCCCACTTCGGTGGCATGCCGCGCGGCGGTCAGGGCCGCCCGGATCTCAGTCGGGTGGTGGGCGTAGTCGTCGTAGACCCGGATCCCGGCGGTGTCGGTGATGAGCTGGAGCCGGCGCAGCGTTCCCGTGAACTGTCCGAGCGCTGCCAGCGCCTCCTCGTGCCCGAGACCGAGGACGCGTCCCGCCGCGTAGGCGGCCGAGGCGTTGGACAGGTTGTGGTTGCCCGGTACCTTGAGCCGGAGCACACCCGTCTCGTCCCCGTATCGGAGGGTTCCGGTGATCCCCTCCCTGACCGGGTTGGCATCCGAGACCCGAACGTCGGCGTCCTCTGCGAATCCGTAGCTGATCACCCGCCGGCCCTCGGCGCGGAGCCTGTCGGCCAGCGCCCGGGCACCGGGATCATCCGCGTTCACGATCGCCCATTCGACGGTGGGGAGGGTCGCGAAGGTGTGGTAGCCCTCGGCGTAGGCCTCCGGGGTGCCCCAGTTGACCAGGTGGTCGGGCTCGATGCTGGTGATGATCGCGATCCGGGTCGGGTACTGGAGGAAGGAGCCGTCCGACTCGTCCGCCTCGATGACGAAGGCGTCCCCCGTTCCGATGTCGGAGCTGACCTTGGTGGCCGCGAGCTTGCCGCCTATGACGTAACTGGGATCGGCCCCTGCCTGCTGCAGCATGACGGCCGTCATGGCCGTGGTGGTGGTCTTGCCGTGGGTGCCGGCTATCGAGACCCCGCTCTTGCCCAGCATGAGGGCGGCCAGGGCCGCCGAGCGGTGCCAGACCCGCAGGCCGCGGCGGCGGGCCTCCGCGAGCTCCGGGTTGTCCTCACGGATCGCGGAGGAGATCACCACGGTCCTGGCGTCACCGAGCTGGGATGCGTCGTGGCCGACGTAGCAGGTGATTCCGGCCTCCCGCAGGGAGTCCAGCGTGGCGGAATCGGACCGGTCGGATCCGCTGGTGGGGATGCCTAGTTTCGCGTAGAGCCGGGCGATGCCGTTCATCCCGGAGCCACCGATGGCTATGAAATGAACGGGGCCGACCTCGACGGCGGGTTGGACCTCGATGGGGGTGAGCAAGCTCACGATGCCTCTTCTCCTCGAACAACATTGACGGCGGCCCGCGCCAGGACATCGGCGGCGTCCGCGGGCGAGTGGGGACGGGCCAGCTCGGCCATGCGAGCCAGCTTCTCCGTATCCGTGATGGTGGGGATCACCAGGTCCGACAGTTTATCGGCGCTGAGCTCAGCCTCGGGAAGCAGGATGCCCGCCCCGTCCGCCACCAGTCCCGCGGCGTTCCGGGCCTGCTCGCCGTTGCCCCACGGCAGGGGAATGAAGATCACGGGCAGCCCCAGAACCGCCGTTTCCATGACGGTGCCCGCTCCTGCCCGACCGATCATCAGGTCCGCGGCCACGTAGGCCTCGACCATGGCGTCGACGTAGGCCACCGGTACGTAGCGCGCCCCGCTCCTGGACTCGATCACGACGTCCGCGTCCGTGAAGTTCTTGGCCCCCAGCACGTGCAGCACCTGGATTCCGGCGTCCAGGATGGCCGGAACCGCGGCGGAGAGCGCCTGGTTGATGGCCCGCGCCCCCTGGGAGCCGCCGCTGACGAGCAGCGTGGGTCGTTCGGGGTCCAGGCCGAAACGTTTCCTGGCCTCGGTGCGGGTGATCCCGGGCCGGGTGATGCTGCGGTTCATCGGCATCCCGATCCGTTTCCCTCCCCGGATCCGGGTGTCGGGGAAGGTGTAGCCGGTGAAGGCCGCGAACCTGGCGGCCACCTTGTTCGCGATACCGACCACGAGGTTAGCCTCGTGCACGAGAACGGGGACCTTCATGGCGCGGGCCGCCAGGTAGGCGGGGATGGCGACGTAACCGCCGAAACCGATCAGCGCCTGGGCCTTCGCCCGGCTCAGGATGGTTCGCGCCTGGCGCACGGACTGCCTCAGGTTCCAGGGCAGCTTGACCAGGTCGAGGTTCGGTTTCCGCGGCATGGGGACGGGCCGGATCAGCTCCAGTCTGAGCCCGGCCTGCGGTATCACCCTGGTCTCGAGTCCCTTGCTCGTCCCGATGCAGGTGATCTCCACCTCCGGGTCCAGCTCGGCCAGCGCCTGGGCCGTCGCGATCAGCGGGGAGGTGTGGCCGGCGGTGCCGCCACCGGCCAGCACGACGCGGGTCACGAGTTCCCTCCCGCCGCGAGCACACTGGTCATGCGCGGCCCCGCCCCCCGGCGCCGGTTCTCGAGATAGGCGCGGGCATCGGGGGTGTCCCGGGCACAGGCCAGCAACACGGCCACGGCCAGCAGGTTGGCCATCAGGGCGGAACCCCCTGAGGAGATGAAGGGCAATGGGACACCGAGCACGGGCAGCAGGTTCATGACCACCATTATGTTGACGATCGCCTGGAGCAGGAACCACGCGGTCACGCCGGAGGCAGCGATGCGGTTGAAAAGCTGGTCGGACTTGAGGGCCACCTGGAACCCGCTGCGCATCAGGAGAGCGAACAACCCGATCACGAGCAGCACCCCGAACAACCCGAGCTCCTCCCCCAGCACCGCGAACACGAAGTCCGTGTGGGCACCGTCCTTCAGGCCGCCCCATTTCTGTTTGCCCGCCCCGAGAC
>CAJPNZ010000121.1 GCA_905372155.1 Propionibacteriaceae bacterium | reverse complement strand
TGTGCCTGGCGATGCTGATCCTCGGCGGCGCCGCGGGCCGGGGGAGAGGGGGACGTCGGCCAGTTCGGCCTCGCGCCGGGCGTAGCGTCCCAGACCCTCCTGGCGGAACATGCGTTCCGAGGAGTCGTCGGCCAGGACACCGTCGAAATCGAAGGCGATCCGCAGTTCCCTGCCCACCTCGGGCATCGTGCCTCCCCGCAGCACCGTGCCCGCCGGGTGTCCGCTCGCCAGGGCCTCGGAGACGTCGTCGTGGTTGGCCGACAGAAACAGTGACATCTCCAGTGCGGGCATGAACTCGAAGGCGGGGCGTCCCTCCCGGAAGGCGGCCCGGGTTATGGGCAGCCCGGCCGAGCTGATGGAACGCATCACTCGCAGCCCGGACTCGGCGCTGTTGCGGGACAGCACGATGACGTCCACCGCCTCGGCCAGCACGTCGTTGAGACCGAGGAGTCGCCGGATGAACGGTAGCGCGGGTCCGGGCGGCAATGGCCGATCGAGGCGCTTCTCCTGGTGTTCGCGGTAGGCGGCGACGCCCTGTTCGCGGAACACGCGATCCGACTCGGTCAGGTCGAACAGCGCGCTGCTCGCCACGCCGATGGTCAGCAAGGTCATGCCCGGACCTCCAATGACAAAAGTTTGGGGAAGTGTCGGCCAGAATACAGGCCGGCACGTTCCAAAGTTAGCGCGCCGGGCAAGGTCGGAGTGTCGTTCGAGGCCTCCACCCGGGGTGCGCGCCCGGGCGGGACCGGAGCGTTGGTTGCAGACCCAACAGAACCCGGCAGCCGGACTGGTATGGTGGGGGAAACCTCGGGCTTCGGTGATCGGTCAACGTCCTTCACCATCGTGAACGGCTCGCACGGCAAGGAGCGATCCCATGATCCGTCTGAAGCCCATGCTCGTTGTCTGGTCCGCATCTGCCCTCGTCGTCGTCCTCTACTACGGTGTGTTGAGGCAACACGTCTTCCACATGGAGGACACCCACGCCGAAGTGTACGTGGCCGTCGCGTTTCTGGTCGTGACGATGGTCGGTCTGGTGGCCGCTTTCATCATCCGTGTCGTGACCGCGATCATGGGGCGCCCCGCCCCGGCGGCGGCCCTTTCGTTCCGGGTGGCCCTGCTGACGGGCACACTGCTGATGTTGATGGTCGTGTTGTCGCAGGTGACCGCCTACACCCCGCAGGTCGCCGGTGTACGTCCCGTTTCAGAACTGCGATCCGTGGAGGTCAACGGACGCACCGAATGGCTGTCCATCCGGGGGCAGGACCGCACCAAACCCGTCCTGCTGTTCCTGTCCGGCGGGCCCGGGGGTTCCCATCTCGCGACGGCCCGCCACTACTTCGCCTCCTTGGAAAGCGACTATGTCGTGGTGGTGTGGGAACAACCGGGTGCCGCTAAATCGTTCGGGGCGATCGCCCCCGAGGACCTCACCCTCGACACCTATCTCGCCGACGGGGAGGCAATCACCGCACACCTGCGTGGCGAGTTCGATCAGGACCGGATCTACCTCATGGGTGAGTCGTGGGGGTCGGCGCTGGGCCTCATGATGACCAGGCAACATCCCGAGTACTACCGGGCATTCGTCGGCACGGGACAAATGGTCGATTTCCTCGAAACGGAACGGATCGACTACCAGATGGCGCTCGACGACGCCCGCAGGATCGGGGACGAGCAGCTGGCCGACAGACTCGCCGCGCAAGGACCCCCGCCCTACACCTCCGGTGTCGCGCTCAAAACCTATGCCTACCTGTCGCCCCTGTACGGCACCATGGCCCGTACCGGGCAGCTCAACGACGCTCCCTTCTCCACGATGGATGGTTTCTTCGGGGTCGAGTACGGGCTCCTCGACAAGATCAACTTCTTTTGGGGGCTGCTGCGCACCTTCGACGCCTTCTACGGGAAGCTCTACTCCGTCAACCTGCGTGACGTGGCGGCCGAGCAACAGGTTCCGATCCACATCTTCCACGGCCGGTACGATTTCAACGCGCCCAGCAGCCTCGTCGAGGATTACTACGAGAAACTCCGGGCCCCGCGGAAGACATTGGTTTATTTCGAGCACTCCGGGCACAACCCGTGGCAGACGGAGAACGACCTGTTCATCAGCCGGGTTAGGGCAGCCTTCGGGGAGGCATGAGCCAGCCGGTTGGCGTTTCCCGGATGCCGTCCTGCGGTTTTGGGCAGTGGCCCCGGCCCCCATCCGGCAGAACAGCGGTGGGCGCCGACCTACGAGGTCGGCGCCCACCGTGGGGGTTGGTGCCTCACTCCCCTATGATGCGCAGGGTGTCCTGGGCCATGGCCAGTTCCTCATTGGTGGGGACCACGAGGATCTTGACGGGGGAGTCGGGGGTGGAGATCACGCGCGGTTCCTTGGCGCGCACCGCGTTCTTCTCCTCGTCGAGGACCAGGCCGAGGTGACGCAGCCGGTTGGAGGCCTCGCGGCGCACGAGGGAGGCGTTCTCGCCGATGCCCGCGGTGAACACCACCGCGTCCAACCCTCCCAGCACCGCGATGTAGGCGCCGATGTAGCTGATCAGGCGGTGGATGTAGACGTCCATCGCCAGGCGCGCGTCGGCGTCGCCCGCGTCGATCCGGGCCTCGACGTCGCGCATGTCGGTGTGGCCGCACATGCCTCCCATGCCGGACTGCTTGTTCAGCAGCGTGTCGATCTCGTCGATGGAGTAGCCCTTGTCGGAGAGGAACTTGAAGATGCCCGGGTCGATGTCGCCGGAGCGGGTGCCCATCACGAGCCCCTGCAACGGGGTCAGGCCCATCGACGTCTCCACCGCCCGGCCGCCGTCGACCGCCGAGATGGAGGCGCCGTTGCCGAGGTGGCAGACGATGACCTTCAAGTCCTCGACGGGACGCCCCAGCACCTCCGCGGTCTTCTTCGACACGTACGAGTGCGAGGTGCCGTGGAAGCCGTAGCGGCGCAGCTCGTACTTCCTCGCGACCTCCTTGTCGATGGCGTAGGTGTAGGCCTCGGCGGGCAGCTTCGCGAAGAAGGCGGTGTCGAAGATCGCGACGTGCGGCACGTCGGGCAGCAGCGCCATCGCGGCCTCGATGCCCGCGATCCCCGGGGGGTTGTGCAGCGGCGCCAAGGCCTGCAGCTCCACCAGCTTCGCGATCACCTCGTCGGTGATGAGCGTGGACTCCTGGAAGGTGGAGCCGCCGTGGACGGTGCGGTGACCGACGGCCCGCACCCCGTCGAGGGACGGCCCGTGCTTCCCGAAGGCCGCGACCACCGCGGCGAACGAGGCGGTGTGGTCGGGGAAGGGCTGCTCCTCGACGAACTCCTGCCCGCCGACCTCGTGCTTCAGTTTCCCGACGTCCTGCCCGATCCGCTCGACGATGCCGACCGCCAAGGGGCTCTGCGTCTCCGGGTCGAAGAGCTGGTACTTCATGGACGAGGAGCCGCAGTTGAGCAGCAGGATGTGACTGGACACAGGTTCTTTCCTTGGGGGATCGGCTTCGGACAGGGTTCAGGACTTCAGGACGATGCGGGGCTCAGTCCGTCTGAGCCTGGATGGCGGTGATGGTGATCGTCGAGACGATGTCATCGACCAGCGCGCCACGGGACAGGTCGTTGACGGGTTTGCGGAGCCCCTGGAGAACGGGACCGATGGCCACCGCACCGGAGGTGCGCTGCACGGCCTTGTAGGTGTTGTTGCCGGTGTTGAGGTCCGGGAAGATGAACACCGTCGCGCGCCCCGCGACCTCCGAGCCCGGCATCTTCTTGGCCGCCACCACCTCGTCGACGGCCGCGTCGAACTGGATCGGCCCCTCCACCTTGAGTTCGGGTGCCTTCTCGCGGACGAGGTCGGTGGCCTCGCGCACGTTGTCGACGTCGGCGCCGAAACCCGAGGTGCCCGTCGAGTAGGACAGCATCGCGATGCGCGGTTCAATGCCGAAGCTGACCGCGGTCTGGGCCGAGGAGATCGCGATGTCCGCGAGCTGCGCGGGTGTCGGATCGGGGTTGACGGCGCAGTCGGCGTAGACCACCACGCGGTTGCTCATCGCCATCAGGAAGGAACCGGAGACCACGGAGACGCCCGGCTTGGTCTTCACGAACTCCAGCGACGGTCGGATGGTGTTGGCGGTGGTGTTCACCGCGCCCGAGACCATGCCGTCGGCCATGCCGAGGTGCACCATCATCGTGCCGAAGTAGGACAGGTCCGCCAACTTCTCGCGGGCCGCATCCAGGGTGACCCCCTTGTGGGCGCGCAGCTTCGCGTACTCGGCGGCGAACTTCTCCAGCAGCTCCGGGTCCCTCGGGTCGACGACGGTGGCCTTGGTCAGGTTGAGACCCAGCTCCGCGGCGCGACGGGAAACGGCACCCGGATCACCGAGGAGGGTGATCTCGGCGATGTGACGTTTCAGCACCGTGTCGGCGGCGGTCAGCACCCGGTCGTCGGTGGATTCGGGCAGCACGATCCGCTTCAGGTCCCTGCGGGCCATCTGCATCAGCTGGTGCTCGAACATGCTCGGGGTGCGGATCTCGGCGCGCGGCAGCTCGATGGCGGCCAGCAACGCCTCCTCGTCGACGTGCCGGTCGAACAGGGCGCGCGCCAGCTCGACCTTCCGCGGCGAACTTGTGGCCACCCCGCTGACCTCCCGCAGCGCGATCGCGGTGGGGAAGGTGTCGCTGTTGGTGGCGCCGATTGGCAGGTCCACCTCGGAGTCGCTGAGCAGCGTCGCCACCGTCTCCGGGATCTCGAAACCGCCCGTCAGCAGCAGCGACGCCAAGGGCCCGTAGGTGGCGGAACGGTGCGCCATGATGAGCGCGGGCAGCAGATCGAGCCGGTCGGCGGGGACGATGACGGTGGCCTCCTTCTGGAGGCGCGGCAGCAGGTTCGGCAGGCTCATGCCCGCGATGATCGTCGTGAGTGCCTCGCGGTTCAGGCTCTCCTGTTTGCCGCGCCACAGCGTCGCGTCGACGGCCTCGAAGTGCTGGCCGACCGATGGGGCATCGAGCACCGGATTCGCGGACAGCACCGAGACCGGGACGTCTCGCACCTCGCGCAGTGCCGAGGAGAGTTCCTCGCTGATCTCGGGTTCCGCGCGGGTCGCTATGACGGCGACGACGGTGTTGTGGCGGGCCTCGAAGGCCTCGATTGCCTCCTCCGCCATCCGGCACACCTCGTCGACGGACCTCTCCGATGCGCGGCACACGTACAGCACCGGCGCGTTCAGGTTGGCGGCGATGAGGGCGTTGTGGTCCAGCTCGGTGCCGTAGGTGAGGTCGTCGAAGTCGGATCCGACGATCACGATCGCCTCGAACCGTTCCGCCAGCGCGGAGTACTTCGCGACAATGGTGTCGATGGCGGCCTCCGGGTCATTGGCCCAGTCCTCGTAGCTGACACCGACGCTGTCCTCGAAGCTCTGGTGACGCAGGGTGTTGGTTGCCAGCAACGCCGTCGTGATGCCGTCCTCCTTGAGGGACTGCACCAGCGGACGGAAGAAGCCGACCGAACGGACTTGGCGCGCGAACAACTCCAGCACGCCCAGAGCGATGGCGCTCTTGCTGACCTGCCACTCCGATGAAGCAATGTAAACGCATCTGGTCACGGGACCAAGCCTAGCGACTCGCCGAAGGACGTGCGGTGCCGACCCGGCCGTGGCGTCCACACCTGTTTCACGCGCCGGCCGGTTGTCTCGCGGAACGGAGAAGATGCTGGCCCGGGCCACGCAGCCGTGCCGACTCCGGTAGCGTTGCTTTCGCCCCCGCCCGCGGGGTTTTGTCGGGAGGATAACTCCGAAAGGAAGGCAATGTCGCGCACCGAGACCGACCTGCTCGGCGATCGTCAGGTCCCTGATGACGCCTGGTACGGGATTCACACGTTGAGAGCCATCGAGAACTTCCCCATCTCGGGTGTCACCGTGAACTCTGTTCCCGAGTTGATTCGCGGAATGGTCCAGGTGAAGAAGGCAGCGGCGCTGGCGAATCGCGAACTCGGCGTCCTCCCCGGCTGGGTGGCGCGGGCGATCCTCCAGGCCTGCGACGAGGTGCTGTCCAAGGGGCGGTGCATGGACCAGTTCCCGATCGACGTCTTCCAGGGCGGCGCGGGGACGTCGGTGAACATGAACACCAACGAGGTGCTCGCGAATCTGGCGCTGGAGCACCTCGGGTTCTCGAAGGGCCGCTACGACATCGTCGACCCCAACGACCACGTCAACCACGGCCAGTCCACCAACGACACCTTCCCGACGGGCTTCCGGGTGGCCCTGGATCACGTGTTCGGGGAGCTGTCGCACGCGGTGGAGGACCTCTCGGATTCCTTCTACGACAAGGGCGAGGAGTTCGAACACATCCTCAAACTCGGGCGCACCCAGCTGCAGGACGCGGTTCCGATGACCCTGGGGCAGGAGTTCACGGCCTTCGCGGTGAACCTGGAGGAGGAGTTGCGCCACCTCGACTACGCGCGGTCGCTGCTGCTGGAGATCAACCTGGGTGCGACGGCGATCGGAACCGGGCTGAACGCCCCGCCCGGATACCGGGAACTGGCCGTGAAACACCTCTGCGAGATCACGGGGCGGCCTTTCGTCACCGCCGCCGACCTGATCGAGGCCACCTCCGACACCGGCGCCTACGTGATGGCCCATGCGGCCTGCAAACGCCTTGCGACGAAGCTGTCGAAGATCTGCAACGACCTGCGGTTGCTGAGCTCCGGACCGCGCACCGGGTTCAACGAGATCAACCTGCCCGCGATGCAGGCGGGCAGCTCGATCATGCCCGCCAAGGTCAACCCCGTCATTCCCGAGGTGGTCAACCAGATCACCTACAAGGTGCGCGGCAATGATTTCACCGTCGGACTCGGGGCGGAGGCGGGGCAGCTGCAGCTCAACGCCATGGAACCGGTGATCGCGCAGGCGCTGTTCGAGTCGATCCGGCTGCTCAAATCGGGTTGCGACGTGCTGCGGACCCGCTGCGTCGACGGCATCACCGCCAACAAGGACGTCTGCGAACGCTACGTGCGCGAATCGATCTCGGTGGTCACCCTCCTCAACGACTACATCGGGCACCGGGCCGGCGACGAGGTGGGCCGGGAGGCCGCCAGATCCGGCAAATCGGTGCGCGACATCGTCCTGGAACGGGGCCTGCTGGACGAGATCACGGTGGATCGGCTGCTGTCCTTCGAGAACCTCTCCGGTCACCCGGGGGAGCAGAAGGCCACGGGGAAGGCCTGAGGAACGCCCAACCCGGTTCCGCAGCACTCAAACCCGGAAATGCACCATTCCCGGCCGGAAAACGAGTTGAGTGCTGCGCAACCGGGGAAATCCGTCGGTGCCGCTCTCAGGCCAGCTGCTCCCGCAGCCAGGCGATCTCCTCCGCGTGGTTCTCCGGCGGGGTTTCCAGCATGACCGGGGCGTCGGCGTCGCGCAGCAGGGCGACGAGGACCTCCGGGTCGAGCTGGCCGCGTCCCAGCGGGGCGTGGCGGTCGCGCCCGGAACCGGCCGCGTCGCGGGAGTCGTTGCAGTGGACCAGGTCGATGCGGCCGGTGATGGCCCGCACGTCCTCCACCACGGTGGTCAGGTCCAGGCCGGCGGCGTGCGCGTGGCAGGTGTCCAGGCAGAGGCCGACGTCGCCCAGGTTGTCGGAGCCGTCGAGGGCGGCCCACAGGTCGCGGACGGAGTCGAGGTATCGCATCATCGCCTTCTTGCCGCCCGCGGTGTTCTCGATCAGGATCGGCACCTTCGCATCGAGGCCGTCGACGCACTTGCGCCAGTTGTCGTAGCCCCGCCGCTGGTCCTCGTCGGCGGTGACGTGTCCGCCGTGGACGATCACCCCACTCGCCCCGATCCCGGCGGCCGCGTCGATGGTCTGCTGCAGCAGTTTCCGCGACGGGATGCGGATGCGATTGTTGGTGGAGGCGACGTTTATGACGTACGCGGCGTGCACGTAGAGCCCGATCCCGGCGTCTGTGGCCTGCGACCTCAGGGCGACGGCCCCGTCGCCGGGGACGGTGGGTTTCCTCCACGACTGCGGGTCGCCGAGGGTCACCTGGGCGATGTCCGCCCCCAGGGCGACGGCCTGCGCAATCGCGGCGTCCGCGTCAACATGAGCACCGATCAGCATGGCCCCAGCCTAGGGGGTGGCCTCGTGGAAGAAGATTTTGGCGACGTCGTGAAGAGTTTTGTGGCGTGTACGGTAAAGAATCTTTCCAAATGACATAACGACACCCTGGGGGTGGTGGGGGCCGCGGCGACTTCTGTTTCGGCAGCCCCACCGACGCCCTCCTGTGTGGCTCATGAACAGCCTTCTGCCTCCCACCATTGGTGGGAGGCAGAAGCTCAGCCCCGCTGCGGGTTCTCTCAGCGGCCGGTCCTCGGCAGTCCCGGTTTGGTGACTGGAAGGTTCGGCCTGGCCGAGGGAGCAGTCGTGGAGGGAGTTGGGGAAGGTGCCGGGGTGCTTGCCGTGGGGGTTGGCGT
>CAJPNZ010000120.1 GCA_905372155.1 Propionibacteriaceae bacterium | reverse complement strand
GGGCGGGGACGCTGCTGCTCGTGGGGGCGGCGGATGCGTCCTTGGCCTCCGACGCCTCGATGGTCTCGGTCACGGTCCTGCGGATCAGGGTGAAGTCCGGGGAGGACGTGCGGATCAGGGGCGGGGCGAAGTTGACGGATTCGATCGGCAGGGCCTTGCCCCTGAACGCCAGATCCACCAGCTCGGGCAGTTGATCCGTTCCCACGTCGGTGCGCGCTATGTCGCTGCCCGCCTCGGCGAGGTTGACGAACCTGGCTGCGACGGTGCCGGGATCGAGCTGTTTGGCCATGGCCGCCATCACGCACTTCTGCCGCGTCATGCGTTCGTAGTCGTCGGAGTCGGCCCGGGAGCGGGCGAACCACAGCGCGTGGTAGCCGTCGAGGTGGACGTTTGTCCCCGGCTCGATCCAGCCGTAGATCTCCGACCCGACCCCTCCGATGGGTATCCGTTTCCCGATGTCGAGGTTGATTCCGCCCATGGCATCGACGAGTTTCTGGAACCCGGCGAGGTCCACCATGGCGTAGTAGTTGAGTTCCAGCCCCAGGGTCTCCGAGACCGCCTCCTTCATGGCGGTCAGGCCAGCTTCCCTGCCCGGGTAGAGGTCGGCGTGTTCCTGCCCCAGGGTGTAGACGCCGTTCAGCATGCACTCCTCACCGCACCGGAAACCGTCGGGGTAGAGCTTCGCCAGCGGCGACGAGGACGGGAAGGGGACGCCGACGAGGTTCCGAGGCAGCCCGAACACGACCGTGCGTCCCGTCTCGGCGTCGATGGAGGCGACGTTGATCGAGTCGGGTCGGATCCCTTCCCTGTCGGCTGCCGCGTCCACGCCGAGCAGCAGGACGTTGTAGCGGCCCCGCTTGACCTGGCTGTCCCCACCGCCCGTGAAGACATCGGAGACGTACCCGGCGGCGGTGAAGGCGCTGGCGAGCAGGTTGGTGCCCAGACCGGCCGCCACCGCCAGGGCGAGGCAGGTTCCGGTCAGGATCAGGCGGGCGCGGCGTTTCAGGTCCGGGGGCCGCGACAGGCGCCAGGCGTCGAACAACAGGGCCAGCCAGCCCAGGAACACCAGCCACACCAGGATCCTCATGACCACGGTGACCGTTCCGTTGAGCAGGAAACCGACGGTCGGTCCCCGCCAGAAAAACAACCCCAGCCCGGTGAGCAGCGCGAACACGACGAGCACTCCCCAGATCCGCAGCGCCGTCCGGCCCACCCCACGGTTTCCCGCCACGTACTGGGCGGCTCCGGGCAGGAAGACCGTCAGCAGGATGAGCCCGATGGCCCGTCTGTTCCGTACGGCGGCATCGGGGGCGGTCATGGCGGCTCCATGGGCAGGCGACAGGGACTTCCAGTGGTGCCACGGGCGGACGAGGCCGTTGCGGCGACCATCACGACTACGAACCGGTGGGGCGAACGACGAGGATCGCACCGGGTCGCGCGCCCGACGGGAATTACGCGGCCGGTGTTCCCCGGACATCCGCACCATGGGTGCGCCCCCCCGTCCGTGGGACCTTTTACAAGGGTGGACCGCTGGTGGCTGCCTCGCGGACAGGCACGCCGCCGAGCTGATGAATCCACCCGAAGGGTAACCTTGCACACCATGAGCGACCACGATCACGATTCCGATCTCGACTGGTTGTACCGCCGCGACCAAGAACCGGACCGGACTCGCGGGTACCCGTCGTCGCCCCGGCAGGAACCACCACCGTACCCTCCCCAACAACCATCGCCCCGGCAGGAACCACCGCCCTATCCTCCCCAACAACCATCGCCCCGGCAGGAACCACCGCCCTATCCCCGGGGTGCTCAGAACGCCGAACAGCCGATGCCCTACCGGCAAGCGGCGCCGCAGCAGCCGCAGGGATTCGCCCAGTCCCCACCGAACACCCGCCCACCGAAGCTACGTGGACCAAGACGCCGGCATCCGATCAGGCGCCTGGTTCTCGTCCTGGTCCTCGCGTGGGTGGTGTTCATGATCGGAACCCCCATCTACGCCTGGACCATCGGCAACGTGGTGCAGACCAAACCCGGGGGCGATCGGCCCGCCGAACAACCCGGCACCGCCGTGTTGCTGGTGGGCTCGGACGGGCGCGACAAACTCACTGATCAGCAGCGCGGTGAACTCGGCACCGGGGACACCGAGGGGCAGCGCACGGACAGCATGATGTTGCTGTACAAACCCCCCTCCGGGAAGTCCGCCATGATCTCGCTTCCCCGCGATTCCTGGGTCGATGTACCCGGACACGGCAAGGCGAAGTTGAATGCCGCCTACTCTTGGGGCGGGGTTCCGCTGCTGATCCGCACCATCGAATCCAACACCGGGATCCGGATAGACGGCTATCTCGAGGTTGGTTTCCTGGGCGTGGTCGAGGCCGTGGACGCGGTGGGTGGCATCGAGATCTGTCCGGAGAAGGCCATCAGCGACAAAGACGCCCACCTGGAACTCCCTGCGGGCTGCCAGAACATCAACGGGAAGACAGCCCTCGGGTACGTCCGGATGCGCAAGTCCGACCAGACCGGTGACATCGGCCGCATGATGCGTCAACGCGAGGTGATCGGGAAGGTCGCCAAGAAGGCCCTGAACCCGTTGACCCTGCTCAATCCCGTCTCCTACTGGAAACTGAACATGGCCGCGGCCCACACCTTGGTGAGGGGCTCCGAAACAGGCTTCGGTGAGGTGCTGGGAGGGGCCGGGGTATTCCTGAGTTCCGCCACGGGTTCCGGGTACTCCCTCAGCGTGCCGGTCTCCGACGCGAACGCCAGCCGCGGTGGTCAGAGCGTGATGCTCTGGGACGAGCAAGCCAGTCGGGAGGTCTTCACCACCGTGATCGCGGGCAACACCGAGCCCCTCGCGAAGTATTCCCACTGATAGGTCGCGTCAGCAGGATGTGATCACCACAACCCCTGGGATGCACAGGGCCGGCCTGGTCCTCAGGGGTGTGCTCCGTCCCGGGCGCGGTGTTCTTCGCGCCGTCTCACCCTCGCCAACCGGTCGTCACGACGTTCCTCATCACGCTCCACTCGACGAATTCCTCGGTTTCCCGGGGCCCGGCCGCTCCTCCGCATCCACCCGAGTACGAATGAACCCGGAACACGGTTACTCTGGTTGAGGAAGCAACATTCCTGATTCGAAGGAACAGCACAGTGAGCCAGAACCATCAGGGACCTCACCCGCAAGGGAATTACCCGCTGGGACCCCAGCAGCAGGGGCCCCAGCAACAGGGACCGCCGCCACAAGCCTGGCAACAGGGAACCCCTCCCCCAGGATCTCCCTTTCCTCAGGGTGACGTCGCCACTGCCACCACACGCCGGTCGAGGAAGACGATGGTCATGGCCGGTGTCCTCGCCCTCGCCCTGCTGGTCGGGGGAGGGTTCCTCGCGTGGTCGTTGCTGCGGGGAGCCACACCAGCCGCGGCCAAGGGCATTCCGTCCAACGCCCTGGCGGTGTTCGAGGTGAACCTGAACCCGTCCGCGGGTGACAAGTTGGCGGTCAAGGAACTCGCTGCGAAGTTCCCCTTCCTGAAGGACGAGGCCAACGACGCCGGGGACGACTACAAGAAGGCTTTCTGGTCCATGTTGGCCAAGATGGGCAAAAATGCCCCGGACTACGAGTCCGAGGTGAAACCGTGGCTCGGTGACTCCGCTGCCCTCGCGGCCCTGCCCGGGAAGAATTCCGGAAGCAGGCCCGTACCCAGCTCGTACGTCCTCTCCGTCCAGGTCACCAACAAGGACTCCGCCAAGGCGTTCGCCGACAAACACATCAAGGACCGTAAGATCGTCTTCGTCGACGACCTGATGGTGATCGCCAGCGACGAGAACAGCGACATCAGCGAGTCCTCCCTGAAGGACAACATCACCTCCGTCGAGTCCTACAAAGCTGACATGGGAAAACTGGGAGACGGTTTCCTCGCCACCGCATGGGTTTCCTCGGATTTCATCAAACAGGTCGACTCCCAAGGAATCAACGCCGCCGGTATCCTCGAATCACGCTTCGCGGCAGGGCTCAAGGTGCAGGACGGGACCATCGCCCTGCGAACCATCACCTGGCAGAAGGACGAGTTCAAGGACCGCGGCGAGAACGTCAAGGATCTTGCCGGCAGCATGCCCGCCGACTGGCTCGGTTCCCTCGCCTTCTCCCCGCCACCCGACCTCGTGAACAAGGTCTGGGAAAATCTCGATTCCCTGCCTGCTTCAAGTCGACGCCAGCTGGAGAACTTCGGAATCTCCTCAGCCGATGATCTGCGTGCGCTCCTCGGCACCCAGTTCTCCTTCGCCGTCACGGGTGATTCCAAGCAGCTTCAGGTCGGTATCAAAGTGCACACGAAAGACCCGGAAAAGCACAAGAGCATTCTGGAGAAGATCACCAGGAGCGGGACCCTGCAGGATGCCAGGACCACTGTTGACGGCGACACCGTCACCACCACCTTCGGCGCCAACAGCGATTCCTTCTCGAATCCCAGCGACAGGCTCAGCGCAAACGGCGAGCACGAGAAACTGACCAAGGGGATCGACAACCCACAGTCCTCGGCCTGGGTGAACGTTCCGCAGGTCCTGGAGGTCATGGAAAAGAACAGCAGCAATGGGCTGCCGACGCAGCTCAAGGAGAACTTGGAGCCGATCAGCGGCATCGGAATGGTCGCGGGTCAGATCGATGACCACTACTTCGATTCCTGGGTTCGGGTCGGAACCAAGTGACCCACCACCCCTGAGACGAGGGTGCCCCGGTGGATGTCCACCGGGGCACCCTCATTCATCGCCCTCAGTTTCCCGAACTGGCTCTGCGCACCACCTCGCCCCTGGCGCGTGCGGCGTCGCGCAGACTCGTCTGGAACTGCACCATCTGCGCCCGCAGTTTCTCGTCACCGGCGGCGAGGATGCGGACGGCCAGCAGACCGGCGTTGCGGGCGTTGCCGACGGCGACCGTGGCGACGGGCACCCCGGCGGGCATCTGAACGATCGACAGGAGCGAATCCATGCCGTCGAGATGTCTGAGCGCCACGGGCACCCCGATCACCGGCAGCGGTGTCAGGGCGGCCAGCATCCCGGGTAGATGTGCAGCGCCCCCGGCCCCGGCGACGATCACCTTGAAGCCCTGTTCGTGGGCGGAGCGCCCGAATGCCACCATCTCCTCGGGCATCCGGTGGGCGCTCACCACGTCCGCCCGGTAGCTGACCCCGAACTCCTCGAGGGCCTCGGCGGCGGCCCGCATCGTCGGCCAGTCCGAGTCGGAGCCCATCAGGATCGCGACATCACTCATCGGTTTCTCCCATCAGGTAGCTGGCGGCATGTCGCGCACGTCGCAATGCCGCTTCGAGGTTGGTGTCGCAGGCGGTGACGTGACCCACCTTGCGGCCGGGACGCACCTGCTTCCCGTACAGATGAACTGCCAGTTCCCGGTCCCTGGCGGACACGTGCCTGAGGGCCTCCGTGAGGTCCTTCTCGGTTCCCCCCAGCACGTTGGTCATCACGGCCACCGGGCTGATCATCTCCGGGCTGCCGAGCGGAAGGTCCAGGACCGCCCGGATGTGGTTGGCGAACTGGCTGGTCCGGGCCCCGTCGATGCTCCAGTGGCCGGTGTTGTGGGGGCGCATGGCCAGTTCGTTGACGACGATGCGGCCGTCGCAGGCCTGCATGAGCTCAACGGCGAGCACGCCGATGACATTCAGTTCGCCCGCGATGCGCAGCGCCAGCTCCTGCAACGCCGTCGCCTCGGGGCCGGGAAGCCCCGGTGCTGGGGTGATCGTCTCCACGCACACCCCGTCGAGCTGCGTGGTCTCGGAGACGGGATAGACCACCGCCTGGCAGCTCGAACGAACCGCAATGACGGAGAGCTCGCGTTCGAAATCGATGAATTCCTCGGCGACGATCACCACTTCCTCGCCCGCCGAGACGTCGGCCTTGCCGTCGAAGGGCGCTGCAGCCTCCGAGGGTCCGTGAAGCTTCCACACACCCTTCCCGTCATAGCCTCCGCGAGAGGTCTTGGCCATGATCGGCCAGCCCTGTTCCTGCCCGAAGTCGACGAGTTCTCGGACCGTCCGGCAGATCGCGAAGCGCGGGCACGGCACGCCCAATCCTGACAGCCGCTCCCGCATCCGGGCCTTGTCCTGGGCGTGTTCGAGGGCCTCCGGTCCGGGTTTCACTGCGATCCGGCCCTCCAGAGCTCGCAGATGCCTGGTGGGAACGTGTTCGTGATCGAAGGTGATGACGTCGCATTCCCGCGCGAAAGCGGTGAGCGTACCGAGGTCCGTGTAGTCGCCCACCGTGGTCAGCGGTATCACCTGCGCCGCGGAGGCGTCAGGCCCTTCCGCCAACAGACGGGTCTCGATGCCCAACCCGATGGATGCCTGCTGCATCATCCGGGCCAGCTGCCCACCTCCGACGATTCCGACCCGATAGCGACGATCCACGGGGCAGCAGCCTACTATTCGACCTCGGGTTCCCCGTCGAAGATCAGATCGGCGATCACCACGTGAACCTTCTCCACGTTCGGGACGTCCGACAGGGTGAGCGGCTTCTCCGCGGCCGTTTCTAGGATCAGGGTGCCGCAACCGAACATCCGGTCCAGCAACGAGCTCTCGGTGTTGACGTTGTTGATGCTGCGCAACGGGAAGTCGTGGCCCGTCTTGTTGAGGATTCCCTTGCGGGTGATGATCCGGCGGTTCGTGACCGTGTAGGTGGAGGTCAGCCACAGCAGCCAAGGTTTGATGACCAGCCACACGATCACGGCTGCGAAGACGATGACCAGAACCCAGATGCCCCACGGTTTGACCTGTTCAGGAAGCCACACCAAGGAGATGGTCAGCAACGCGCTGGCCAGGAACAGGATCAGGATCGCCCCTATGAGCGACTTGAGGTGAGTGCGCAGGTGCAAGACCACCTGTTCGTCGGGGGCCAGCATGTCCTTCTTAAGCGCCATGGGAACAAGTCTCTCACGTTCGCCGGGCAAGCCGGGCGTGGATGACGTCACCGACCGCAAAAGTTTCGATCCCGGATGCGGTCGCCACCCGAAGTCGCCCGTGCTCGTCCACCCCATGCCCGATTCCCTCTACGATTCGCCGCTCATCGACGACGATCCGCAGCGGGGTCCCGATGGATGCGCAGCGTCGCTGGTACTCGTCACGGACCTCTCCCGCTTCCTGCCAGTGCTCGTAGAGCGGCTGAAAGCGCTCCAGGATCGACCCCAGGAGCTGTTTCGGGTCCTCACACAGCCCTGCGATCCTGAGGGAGGTGGCGGTCGGGACCGGCAGCTGATCCTCCCTGATCGAAACGTTTACACCGATACCGATCACAGCGCGGTCCCCATCCGGGTGCTCGACGAGTTTGTTGAGGATCCCGCACACCTTGCGTCCGTCAATGAGCACGTCGTTGGGCCACTTGAGCTGGACCCGTCCCGGCTCGGGGGCCAGTCCGTCGACGGCCTCATGCACGGCAATGCCTGCCAGCAGCGACAGCCACCCCCAGTGAGGCCGTTCCGGTCTCGGCTCGAGCAGCATGGAGAAGGCCAGCGAGGTGCCCGGAGGAGCCACCCAGGCGCGGTCCATGCGCCCACGACCGGCCCGCTGTTCCAAGGTCGCCACGACGAGCCCCTCCGCCTCGCCCCGCCGGGCCTCCTCAGCCACGTCGGAATTGGTTGATCCGGTGTGGTCCAGCCAACGCACCTCGCGCCACATGTTCACGGACATGGCCGTCACCTTAGACCCTGCACGGCCGGGACGCGACGGCGCCGTCGGCCTCATTGCCATCGGCCAGCAGAACACCGCCTCGGGGCCTGGCAGACCCGACCCCTCATGTGTCCCGGCAGGAACGAGATCGTCGTGCTGCGGGCGGGCATCCCGGCACGGGTCAACACAGCCGAGAAGAAACCTCGACCAGATCAGGAAACAGGAACGACTCCGCCTGAACGACCCACCCTCCTCACAGCCCAGACCACAACCCCCTGGGAAACACCCAGAAAGGAGCAAAGGCAATGCGGATTATTCACAGCCGCAGCTCGCATAAAACAAAACTTTGCGACTGGATGGCCGATCCAAAATCGTCCCATACGCGCAAACCTCTAGCCGACCCGGATCGACCCCTAATTTATCCCCGACCGAAGGAAAAGGGTTTTGCTCAACGGAAACCACACCGCCAAGCACATGTAGGCCAGGAGCTTTGTCAATCTTCCCCCGCTCATGAATCAACCTCAACGTCAGCAACCGCCAAAGAACCACTTCCACCGAAACCCGCCAACCACTCGAAACCTTCATCCAAACAAAAACATCGAGGCTCATTCACAGGCGGCGCGTCCGCCAACAAAACTCCTAGTCAAGGCGCGCTTGAGGATGACCGTGAATAAGTCTCATTCCCCCAGCACCCCACAAAACAATTTTGCTTGAGGCTTATTCATAGGGGTGTTTTGGTTTTCCTCAGCTAGCGCTTTGTCCTGA
>CAJPNZ010000119.1 GCA_905372155.1 Propionibacteriaceae bacterium | reverse complement strand
CCAATCGAACGATCAGGACGACGCCCAGGCCGCCAGATGAGCCCCCTCCATGTTGAGCTGGTGAGAGTACCGGGACGTGGTTGCCAGTACCTCCCCGGTCTTCGCGGACCACAACTGCTCGGCGCGCCACTTACCCGGCCGGACATGGCGGTGTCATACCTTTTGTGCTTGGTTTCGCGGTCTCTCGGGAAACCCGTCATTTCGTGTTGTGTGTCCGCGGCGGGGCCGGAAGCACCAGCGGTGTGCCCGTCACCGGGTCAGGGGTCACCGAGACCTCGAGGCCGAACACCTGTTCCACCGTCTCCGCGGTCATCACATCGGAGGGTTTTCCCTGCGTCAGGATCTGGCCGTCGCGCATGGCGATGATCCGGTCCGCGTAGCGGCAGGCCTGGTTGAGGTCGTGCAGCACGGCCACCACGGTGGTGCCGAGCACCTGGTTGAGTTCCCGGCACAGCTCCAGGACCTCCACCTGGTGGGCCAGGTCCAGGAACGTGGTGGGTTCGTCGAGGAGCAGCACGCGCGTCTGCTGGGCCAGTGCCATCGCGATCCACACCCGTTGCCGCTGACCGCCGGACAGCTCGGCGACGCGCCGCGCGGCCAGCGCGCTGACGTTGGTGCGTTCCATGGCGGTGCTGACCTGCTCGTCGTCCTCGTCGGACCACTGGTGCAGCACGCTCTGGTACGGGTACCGGCCACGGCTGACCAGTTCGTGGACGGTGATGCCCTCGGGGGCTATGGAGGACTGCGCCAGGAAGCCGACCTCCCGCGCGAAGGCCTTGGGGCGCATCCCGGCGATCTCCCTGCCGTCGAGCAGGACGGTTCCCGAACGCGGCGGCAGCACCTTGCTCAGCGACCTCAGCAGGGTGGACTTGCCGCAAGCGTTCGGCCCGACGATCACGGCGAACGACCCCGTCTCAATGGCGACATCGAGGCCCGCCACGACATCGGCGCCACCGGCGTATCCCAGATGGAGGTCCCGGCCCTCCAGCACGAAGGACCGGGCTTCGTTTCCGCTCAACCCCGGACGGCCTTGACGATCTGGTCGCGGACGACGCGTGCCGCAGTGGGCCCGGCGTTCAGGAAGAACGGGTCGTCATCGACCTTGACGGCGTGTCCGGCGCTCACGGCCTTCAGCGAACCCCAGAGCGCCTGTCCGGTGAGTTCCTCGTCCTTGTCGCCCTGGATTCCGTAGAACAGCCAGTTGCCGTCGGCCTGGTCGAGGGTCTCGGAGGACAGCTCATTCGAGACACCGTTGGTGAACTGCTGGGTGTCGGGGCGTTGTAGCCCCATGTCGGCGACGACGGACCCGGCGAACGAGATCGGCCCGAAGATCCGGAGCTTGTCGCTGTTCTTGCGCAGCAGCGAGACCGTTCCGGCGGAGCTCAGCGCTGAACCAGCCTCGGCCGCCTCTTTCTTGAGCGTGTCCAGCAGGGACTGGGCCGCCTCCCGTTTACCAAGGGCGTCGGCCAGCAGCAGGAAGTCGGTCTTCCAGAACTGTCCGGTGCCGCGCATCACAACAGTGGGGGCGATGGCAGTCAGGTTCTTGTGCAGGGTATCGGCATCGTCCTTGCCCGCGATGTTGGTCAGGATCAGGTCGGGTTTGAGTGCCCCTATGGCCTCGATGTCCGGTTCGTTTCGGGACCCGACCTTCGTGATGGCCTCGATGGCGGAGACCTGGTCGGGGTAGGCGTCCTTCAAGTATTGGGAAACGGGACCCTCCGCGCCGGATGCGGTGGTGGAACCGATCGGACACATGCCGAGGGACAGCATGGCGTCGGCCTGTCCCGTGGAGATGACGACCACCTTGGTGGGGGCGGCGTTGATCGTCGTCTCGCCCTGGTAGTGGACGACGGTGCGCGGGAAGACGCCATCGGCCTGCCCGGAGCCCAGTCCGCTGTCCAGCTCGGCGGGGACGACGGTGCTCTTCGGAAGGCTCTTGGAGGAACTGCCGGAACCCGTGGAGGCCGCACCGGAGGCGGCGGGCGAGGTTTCCTGCGAAGCGGACTTGGAGGAGCAGGCCGCGAGCACCGCCAAGGCAGAGACCGTCCCGCCGGCCAGGATCGTGCGGCGGGAGACGGTGAAGGGATGTGGACGCGTGGCTCGAGAAGCACTCATGATAGCAAGGCTAACCTTAACTTCATGACGAAGGCCAGCCTATTCCGCAGCTCGTCCCAAACCCCGACCCGAACAGGACCAGCGCTCCATGCGATCTTCCACTGATCAGGCCGACGCCCCCGCTCGGCCCAGCCGTCCCCAATACACCAGGCAACGCGGCGGACCCCTGCGTTTCCTGGCCCCGCTGCTGGCGGTTCTGATCCTCCTCGTACTGATCACCGAGAGCCTGGCCCTGGGTTCCCGGACCCTGAGCCCGGAGGAGGTCTGGCAGGGGCTCCTGGCGCACGACAACTCGGTTGCCAGCAAGGTGGTGTGGGGACTGCGCATCCACCGCACCATCCTCGCGATCGTGGTGGGCGCCTCCCTCGCCGTGGCCGGGGTAGTCATGCAGGCCCTCACCCGTAATCCCCTGGCGGAACCCGGCGTCCTTGGTGTCAACGCGGGCGCCTCCCTCGCGGTGGTGGCGGCCATCGGCGGGCTCGGGTTGACCTCCGTGAACCAGTATCTGCCGTTCGCGTTCGCCGGTGCGGCGGCGGCCGCGGTGCTCGTCCACGCGATGTCGCGGCGCTCGGCCGATGCCGGGCCCGCCCGCCTGGTGCTGGCCGGGGTCGCGCTGGGCGCCAGTCTGTCGTCGATCACCGGAACCATGACCATGTACAACAGCAAGGCCTTCGACTCGTACCGTTTCTGGGTGGTGGGTTCGCTCGAGAACCGGAAACTGGAGGTCCTGCTCTGGGTGGCCCCATTCCTGGCGGTCGGTCTGGTCCTGGCCCTGGCGTCGGCGCACAGCCTCAACGCGCTGGCCCTCGGCGACGAGCAGGCCACGGCGCTCGGGGTGAACCTTGCGCTGGTGCGGGGCGGGGCGTTCGTCGCGATCACTTTGTTGTGCGGGGCGGCAACGGCCGCCGTCGGCCCGATTTCCTTCATCGGCCTGGTCATCCCCCACGTGGTTCGTCTGCTGGTGGGGGCCGATCAGCGACGCCTGCTGGCGTGGTCGGTCGTGGCGGGGGCGGGGCTCCTGCTGGCGGCAGACGTGGTGGGACGGCTCCTGGTGCGCCCCACCGAGCTGGAGGCGGGAATCGTGACCGCCTTCATCGGCGCACCCGTGTTGCTGGTCCTGGCTTTGACGAACCGGACGGTCAGGAGAAGCGCATGATCCCGGATCCGGTTCACACCCTGGGCGCCCCAACCGGCCATCGCCGGATCTCTCTCGGGCCCCGGGCCCGTTTCAGTTTCCTGGCGCACTGGCGGTCGCTGGTGGTGGCCGGGATCGCTCTGCTGGTCGTCCTGGCGGGGTCGGTGGCGTCACTGACCACGGGGACCTATCCGGTGTCCCTCGACATGCTCCTGGATGTGTTCCAGGGCAGGGGTGAGGATCTGGCCCCCTTCATCGTTCTCGAGCAGCGGCTGCCGCGGGTGACGGGGGCGGTCGTCATCGGTGGCATGCTCGGGATGTCGGGCGCGATCTTCCAGAGCGTCTCCCGCAACCCGCTGGGCAGCCCCGACATCGTCGGTTTCACGCGGGGCGCGACGACGGGTGGCCTGTTCGCCATTCTGGTGTTCGCCTCCTCCAGTGCCCTGGTCACCGGGGCGGGTGCGATCATCGGCGGCGCCGCCACGGCGGCGATGGTCGTGCTGCTGACCATGCGGCGCGGGGTCGGCGGGGACACCCTCGTGCTGAGCGGTATCGCCCTGGGGCAGATGCTCGCTTCCCTCAACGACTACCTGCTGGCCGCAACCGACATCGAATCGGCCGAGGCGGCCAAGACCTGGCAACACGGCAGCCTCAACGGAATCACCTGGGCGACCGTCACCCCCCTGCTGGTCACCGCGATCCTGCTGCTCCCGGCCGGGATGTGGCTGGCCGGGCCCGGCAGGATCCTCGAGATGGGCGACGACGCGGCCTCGGGGCTCGGCCTCAGGGTCCGCCGAACCCGTTCCGCGATGATCGGCTACGGCGTGGTCCTGGCAGCGGTGTGCGTGGCTGCGGCAGGCCCGATCGGTTTCCTGGCCCTGGCCGCTCCCCAGCTGGCGGGCCGGCTGTCGCGCTCGGCGGGGATCAGCCTCCTGCCAACATTCGCGGTGGGCGCGGCCCTGCTGGTCCTGGCCGACTTCACGGCGGGACGGCTGCTCAGTCCCTTCCAGATCCCCGTCGGGCTGATCAGTTCGGCCCTCGGCGGGCTCTACCTGATGTGGCTGCTGGGAATGGGGAGCCGGCGTCGCGCATGAGGAGTTCGGGGACGACGATCACCCGCCTCCCGCGCCCGGTTGCCGGCTCTCGCCCCGTCCGGGCAGGGCTTGCAACCGAGCGGAGATGGCCGATACTGTTTTCCCGCCCCACCTCCGATCTCGAGAAATTCGAGGCCTTCAGCGGAGCGGAGCGACGCACCGGAACTCCCGGGCCGCTTCCCGCGCACCTGGGCCACAGGCAAGGAAAGAAATTTGGAAAGGCACTCCCCCACCCGTGAGGGCCGCGGTTACACCTGGGCGAAGGCCATCCTCCTGGGCGAGCATTCCGTCGTGTACGGGCATCCCGCCGTGGCCGTGCCGCTGCACGACCTGCGGATGCGGGCGACGGCAACACCCGTCCCCGGCCCCTCACAGCTGAACTGCCTCGACCACCGAGGCCCAATGGAGCAGGCCGCCCCCCGGTTCGCCTGCATCGTGAAGGCCTTCGACACGGCCCGGGAATTCTCCGGTTGCCAGGGGCAGTCCTTCGAGATCACCACCCACAGCGACTTCCCCCACGAGCGCGGGCTGGGTTCCTCCGCGGCCGCGGCGGGAGCGATCATCCGCGCCGTCCTGGAGGCCTGCCATTGTGACGCCTCCACCGACGAGTTGTTCGCGCTGACGCAGCTTGCCGAGCAGGTGGCGCACGGGAAACCGTCCGGGCTGGATGCGGCGGCGACCAGCTCCCCCCACCCCATACGGTTCCAGGCCGGTCGGATGCGTCCCCTCGACCAGCGCATCGAACAGGCGCACCTGGTCATCGCGGACTCGGGGGTCCACGGCAGCACCCGTCAGGCCGTCGGCGGCCTGCGACTGCGCTACGAGGAGAACACCGGCACCATCGGTCCGCTCATCGACGAACTCGGCGCGCTCGCGCAGACGGCTGTGACCGCCCTGGGTGACGGCGATGCGCCTGCCCTCGGGGCGGTCATGGACCGGGCACACACGGTGCTGGCGGAACTCGACCTGAGCCTGCCGGTCCTGGATGAACTCACTGCCTCCGCCCGCCGGGCCGGGGCGCTGGGCGCCAAGCTCACCGGTGGGGGACTCGGCGGGTGCGTGATCGCCCTGGCGGACAGCGTGCAGGCTGCGGACCGCATCCGCTCCGCCCTGGAACGCTCGGGCGCGTCCGCGACGTGGATTCACAGGATGCCAGTCAGCGAGGTGAAAGAATGACCATCACCGCAACGGCCAGCGCGAACACCAACATCGCCCTGATCAAGTACTGGGGCAAGGCGGACGAGTCGCTGGCGATCCCCGCGACGTCGAGTCTGTCGCTCACCCTCGGCGGAACCCGGACCACCACCACGGTCTCCTTCGACGGCGGCACCGGAGGCGAGGACGCGGTCACCATCAACGGCGCCACCCCCGGCGGGACGGCCCGGGAGCGGGTCGTCCGGTTCCTCGACCTCGTGCGCTCCCGGGCGGGCATGGCGATCCCGGCGAGCGTCACGTCCTCCTCCACCGTGCCGCTCGCGGCCGGCCTGGCGAGTTCAGCGGCGGGTTTCGCCGCACTCGCCGCGGCCGCCACGCGCGCGGCGGGCATGCGCCTGGACGAGCGTGCACTGTCTCGGCTCGCCCGGCGTGGCTCCGGGTCGGCCACCCGCTCGATCTTCGGTGGTCTGGTGCTGTGGAACGCCGGCGTCGACGACGAAACCTCCTACGCCGAACCCGTGGACTGCGACCTGGCCCCGGCCATGGTCGTCGTCGTTGTCTCGGCGGAACGCAAGACCATCAGCAGCACGCAGGCCATGCGCCACACCATGAACACCTCACCGCTCTACCCGGCCTGGGCCGAGGCCAGCCGCGAGGACCTTCGGGTGGCGCTGGATGCGGTGCGCGCCCGCGACCTACCGCGCCTGGGTGAGGTCGTCGAGGGCAACGCCCTGGGAATGCATGCCGCGATGATCGCGTCGCGTCCCTCCGTCGTGTACTGGCTGCCGGAAACGCTCGACGTGTTGCACACGGTCCGCGTCATGCGTGACGAGGGGTTCCCCGTCTGGGCCACCATCGACGCTGGCCCGAACGTGAAGGTCCTCACCACCGGGGAGGATGCCGATCGGGTCGCGGCGGTTCTCCGGGACCGCATCCCATGCGCGACGACCTCGGTCAGGTACCCGGGCGGCGGCGTGCGCGTCGAGGAGGTCACCGCGTGATCTCGGCCAGTGCACCCGGAAAGCTCTACATAGCAGGCGAGTACGCCGTGGTCGAGCCCGGTCACCGGGCGGTGCTGGTCGCGGTCGACCGTTTCATCACCGTGCGGGTCACGGTTGCCGAGCACGCGGGCCGCATCACCTCCGACCTGTACGCGACACGTTCCCTGACGTGGTACCGGCGTCTCGAGGACGACGTGCTGGAGGTCGAGGAGCAGTTCGACGACTACGTGGTCTCGGCGATCCGCGTCGTCGAACAGATGGTGCGCGAAAAGGGCGGCTCGATGCGGTTCTTCGACCTGGACGTCTCCAGCGAACTGGACGACGGCAGCGGACGCAAACTCGGCCTGGGTTCCTCCTCGGCGGTGACCGTGGCGACGGTGCGGGCCGTGGCCGGTTTCTACGGCCTGCCTCTGGACGACATGGCCGTGTACAAGCTGGCGCTGCTGGCCAGCGATGCCGTGCAGCCCATCGGTTCCGGTGGCGACATCGCCGTCAGCGCGTTCACCGGATGGGTTGGCTACACCTCTCCCGACCGCGCCTGGCTGCGCAGGGAACGCGCGGGAACGAATACGGGCAACGGCCTGAGCCGGCTGGTGGCCGGGCGGTGGCCGCTGTTGGAGATCCACCGCCTGCCCAGCCCCGGGTTGAGTCTCCGCGTGGGATGGACCGGCGCCCCCGCATCCACCCCCCGTCTGGTCGCGGGCGTCCAAGCCGGCGCGCACAGGACCGACGACGCCGCCTACACGGCTTTCCTGTCCAGCAGCGAGAACTGTCTGGGGGCCTTGGTGCAGGCACTCCGGGAGAACGACACCGCGGAGATCAGTCACCGAATCGAGGAGAACCGGCGGCTCCTGTCGGATCTCAGCCGCACCAGTGGGATCACCATCGAAACCCCCCAGCTGCGAAGGCTCGCGGAGATCGCCCAGGAACACGGGGCGGTGGCCAAGAGCTCCGGCGCCGGGGGCGGGGACTGCGGAATCGCCCTGTGCCCGCCCGAAACGGACACCGCCGCCATGTGCGCCGCCTGGAAGAAGGCGAGCATCCATCCCCTCGACCTGTCGGTCCATTTCCACCCCGAGGTCACCCCATGATCCCCGATAGCGGCACCCCGGGACACGCGTCCCGGAAGGACGAGCACCTGAACCTGGCCGTTCACCTGCACGACCGGGACCGGCCCAACGCCTTCGACGATGTCTCCTTCATCCACCACGCCCTGCCCGGCACCTCCGTCGATTCGACCGATCCGGGCACGACCGTGTTCGGTGTCCGCTGGGAGGCCCCGTTCTACATCAATGCGATGACCGGGGGCACCCGGGCCACGGCGGAGATCAACGCCGGCCTGGCCGGGGCCGCCGCCGATGCGGGTGTGGCGATCGCCTGCGGTTCGCAGCACATCGCCCTGCGGGACCCCGGGCGCGCAGATGGTTTCCGCATCATCCGCAGCGAGGCCCCGCAGGCCTTCGTGCTGGCCAATGTGGGGCCGACGGCAACACCGGAGGATGCGGTGCGTGCCGTCGAGATGCTCGAGGCCGATGCCCTGCAGATCCACCTCAACGTGGCGCAGGAACTGGTCATGCCCGAGGGGGACCGGGATTTTCGCGACTGGCCCGAGCGGATCGCGGCCATCGTCGCGGCAGTGCCCGTTCCCGTCGTCGCCAAGGAGGTGGGATTCGGTCTTTCCCGCCGCGCAATGGCGATGCTGGAGCGGGCAGGGGTCGCGGCCGTCGACGTGGCGGGCGCGGGCGGCACCGATTTCATCGCCATCGAGAACGAGCGGCGTCCCGGCCGGGACTACTCATACCTGACCGGGTGGGGGCAGTCGGCGGTGCTGTGTCTGCTGGATGCGCTGTGGGGGGACGAACCCACCGGCCTGCCGGTGTTCGCATCCGGGGGGGTGCGCACTCCGCTGGACGTCGTGCGTTCGCTCGCGCTGGGAGCTCGCGCCGTCGGCGTCTCGGGCCATTTCCTGCGAACCCTGGTCAAGAATGGGCCCGATGGGTTGAGGCGCGAGCTGCGCACGTGGACCGATCACGTGCGCACGCTCATGACCCTGTTGGGGGCGGCCGATGTCGGTCAGCTGCGCGACACGGATGTGCTGGTGACGGGGGAAACCGCCGAGCGGGCCCGCCTGCTCGGCATCGATCCGGCACAGCTCGCCCACCGTTCGAGGCATTGAACCCCGGCCAGAACCACTCCTCACCCAACACCAGTGCCCGGACAAGGTCACCATGGTTTCGACACGGGCCGCTCCTTCGTCGCAGCCCGGCTCAACCA
>CAJPNZ010000118.1 GCA_905372155.1 Propionibacteriaceae bacterium | reverse complement strand
GTCGGGTCTCCGCGATTCGTGCACGGGAAGAGATGCGGGCACCGCGGATATTTGGAATATTTATTCATCCAATGGCATAGTTGCCGTTGTGAGTTTCAAGGTTGCCGTCGCGGGATGCACGGGATACGCGGGAGGCGAGGTGCTGCGACTGCTGCTGCAGCACCCCGAGGTCGAGATTGGTGCCCTGGCGGGCAACTCGTCGGTGGGCGACCGGCTGCGAGACCACCAACCCCACCTGGCCCCTCTCGCCGACCGGGAGATAGTCGCCACCACCGCCGAGAACCTCGCCGGCCACGACGTCGTCTTCCTGGCCCTGCCCCACGGGGCGAGCGCCGGGATCGCCGGGCGGCTCGGAGCGGAAACGCTGGTCATCGACGCCGGGGCCGATTTCCGGCTGCGCGATCCCGGGCAGTGGCGGCGCTTCTACGGCAGCGAGCACGCGGGAACCTGGCCCTACGGCCTGCCCGAGCTGCCCGGTTGTCGGGACGCCCTGCGCGGCACCGGGCGGATAGCGGTGCCCGGCTGCTACCCGACGGCGGCCACGCTCGCCCTGTTCCCGGCCGTCCAGGCGGGGCTGATCGACCCTGCGGGAATCGTCGTCGTCGCCGCCTCCGGGACCTCAGGGGCGGGAAAGGCCGCCAAACCGCACCTCCTCGGCTCGGAGGTCATGGGCAGCGCCTCGGTCTACGGGGTCGGCGGGGTGCACCGGCACATTCCCGAGATCATCCAGAACCTCTCCGCGGTGACAGGTGAGCGGGTCGGCGTCTCGTTCACCCCGATGCTGGTTCCGATGCCCCGAGGCATCCTCGCGACCTGCTCCGCCCCCAGGGCCGGTGACGTCGCGGCAGACGAGGTACGGAGATGCTACGAGGCGGCCTACGCGGACGAACTGTTCGTCGACCTGCTGCCCGAGGGGGCCTGGCCCGCGACCGCGGGGGTCCTCGGCTCCAACCGGGTCACGGTGCAGGTCGCCGTCGACGAGGCCGCGGACCGGGTGATCGTGGTCTCGGCCATCGACAACCTCACCAAGGGCACTGCCGGCGGCGCAGTCCAGTCCATGAACATCGCCCTCGGTCTCGACGAGACCACCGGCCTGAGCACGATCGGAGTGGCACCGTGAGCGTCACGACCCCCGCAGGATTCGCCGCCGCTGGAATCGCCGCCGGGATCAAGGGCGGTGATCGCCCAGACCTGGCCGTCGTCTCCAACCTCGGGCCACGGTTCGCCGCGGCCGGGGTTTTCACCCGCAACCGGGTGTTCGCCGCGCCCGTCGACTGGTCCCGGAGGGCCGTCGCCGACGGCCGGCTGTGCGCGGTGGTCCTGAACTCCGGCGGGGCGAACGCCTGCACCGGCCGGCCGGGATTCGCCGACGCCCGGGCCATGGCCGAGAAAACGGCCGCCGGACTCGGCGTTGCTGCGGGGGACGTCGCCGTCTGCTCCACCGGGCTGATCGGTGTCCGGTTGCCCATGCCGGAGGTCACATCCGGCATCGAACAAGCCTGTGCGCAGCTGTCCCTGGACGGGGGAGACGATGCCGCGACCGCGATCATGACCACCGACACCGTCAGCAAACAGGCCGTCCACCGCGGCGAGGGCTGGAGCATCGGGGGCATGGCCAAGGGGGCCGGGATGCTCGCGCCCGGGCTCGCGACGATGCTCGTGGTGCTGACCACCGACGCCGACCTGGAGACCCCGGTCCTGGACGTGGCGCTCCGCGAGGCGAGCCGCGTCAGCTTCGAGCGGGCCGACGCGGACGGCTGCATGTCCACCAACGACACCGTGCTGCTGCTCGCATCCGGGGCCAGCGGCATCACACCCGAAGCGCGGGAGTTCACCGCCGCGCTGAGCGAACTCTGCCAGGACCTCGCACGTCAACTGATCGCCGACGCAGAGGGCGCCGGGCACGAGATCGCCATCGAGGTCGTCGGCGCCGCATCCGTGCGCGACGCGGAGACGGTGGGCCGCGAGGTGGCGCGCAGCAACCTGTTCAAGTGCGCGGTCTTCGGATGCGACCCGAACTGGGGGCGCGTGCTGTCAGCCATCGGCGTCACCGACGCCGCCTTCGAGGCCGACCGGCTGGACGTCTCCTTCAACGGAGTCCAGGTCTGCCGGGGCGGCGGCATCGGCGAACCTCGCGAACTGGTCGACCTGTCCGGTCGCAGGGTTCACGTCCTGATCGACCTGCACGCGGGCGAGGCTGCTGCCACCATCCTCACCACCGACCTCACGTACGAATACGTGAAGGAGAATGCGGAGTACTCCTCATGACCCTCCGATACACCCACCCCGACCACGACCTGCTCCTGGCCAAGGCCGGCACCCTCATCGAGGCCCTGCCGTGGATCGGCCAGTTCGCGGGCGAGACCGTCGTCGTCAAGTACGGCGGCAACGCCATGATCGACGACGACCTCAAACGCGCCTTCGCCGAGGACATCGTGTTCCTGCGCCGCGTCGGCCTGAAACCGGTGGTCGTCCACGGCGGCGGACCCCAGATCAGCTCCATGCTGGAGCGGCTCGGCATCACCTCGGAGTTCCGCGGCGGCCTCAGGGTGACCACGTCCGAGGCCATGGACGTGGTGCGCATGGTGCTGGTGGGGCAGGTCGGCAGGGAATTGGTGGGCCTCATCAACGCCCACGCGCCCTTCGCCGTCGGCATGTCCGGTGAGGACGGCGGACTGCTGCGGGCCCGGCGCCGCGGCCTGGTCGAGGGCGGCGAGGAGATCGACCTGGGATTCGTCGGCGACGTCGACTCCGTCGATCCCTCCGCGCTGCTCGACCTGATCGAGGCGGGCCGCATCCCCGTGGTCGCAACCGTCGCGCCCGGACCCGACGGCCAGATCTACAACGTCAACGCCGACACCGCCGCCTCGGCCCTGGCCCTCGCGCTCGGGGCGAAACGCCTGGTTATGCTCACCGATGTGGCGGGGCTGTACGCGAACTATCCCGACGAGTCGACCATCATCTCCTCCATCACCCCCGAGGAGGTGCGCCAGTTGATGCCCGTCCTCACCTCGGGGATGGTTCCGAAGATGGAGGCGTGCGCGCAGGCCGTGGAGGGCGGGGTGCACTCCGCCACCATCATCGACGGCCGCGTGCCGCACTGCCTGCTGTTGGAGATCTTCACCGACGACGGGGTGGGGACCATGGTCTGCGAGGAGTCGGTATGAACCACGAAACCGAACTCGGGAGCCGCTACGGGGCGGTCATGATGAACGCCTTCGGCGCGCCTCGAAGGATCTTCGCCCGCGGCGAGGGCATCCACCTGTGGGACGCCGACGGCAACCGCTACGTCGACCTGCTGGCGGGAATCGCCGTCAACGCCCTGGGGCACGGACATCCCGCCGTGGTGGCGGCCGTCACCGGGCAGTTGAACACCCTCGGGCACATCTCCAACTTCTTCGCCTCCGAGCCGCAGATCCGGCTGGCGGAACGCCTCTCGGCGGCGGCCGGCGGCGGCAGGGTGTTTCTCGCCAACTCGGGCGCCGAGGCCAACGAGGCCGCGTTCAAACTGAGCCGCCTCACCGGCCGGACCCGTCTCGTGGCGATGGAGGGATCCTTCCACGGCCGGACCATGGGGGCGCTGGCCGTCACCCACACCGAGAAGTACCGGAAACCCTTCGAACCGCTTCCCGGGGAGGTCACGTTCGTTCCCTTCGGCGACGCCGGGGCCCTTGACGCGGCCGTGGACGAGACGGTGGCCGCGGTGGTCGTCGAACCCGTCCAGGGGGAGTCCGGGGTGATCCCGGCGCCGGAGGGATACCTGGCCGCCGCCCGGGAGCTCACCTCCCGGGCCGGGACGCTGCTGTGGATCGACGAGGTCCAAACCGGCATCGGCCGCTGTGGGGAACTGCTGCTGAGTCGTTCCCAGGGGGTGACGGCGGACCTGGTGACGGTGGCCAAGGGGCTCGGGAACGGGTTCCCCATCGGGGCCTGCATCGCCACGGGCCGCGCCGCAGACCTGCTGACCCCCGGCGGGCACGGCAGCACCTTCGGGGGCAATCCCGTCGCGGCGGCGGCAGGCAACGCCGTCCTGGACGTGCTGGACGGCGGCCTGCTCGAGGACGTCCGCCGCATCGGCGACTGGTTCGCATCCGAGATCACGGGCCTGGGATGCCCGGAGATCGCCGGGGTGCGCGGGGCGGGCCTGCTGCGGGGTATCGTGCTCACCCGGGAGGTGGCTCCGCGGGTGGTGGAGCTGGCCCTGTCGGAGGGATGGGTGCTGAACGCTCCGCGCCCCGATGTGCTGCGGGTTGCTCCGCCGCTGATCATCACGGAGGCCGACCTGGCCCCCTTCGTGACCGCCCTGCCCGGATGGTTGGAGAGATGCAATGCCTGAGATGAAACGATCCGCCCGCCTCGCCCTGCTGCGGGGCCTGCTGGAGGAGGGGGAGTTCACCTCCCAGCACGAGTTGAGTGCCGCGTTGGCGGAACGGGACGTGGAGGTGAGCCAGTCCACGCTGAGCAAGGACCTCCTGGCCCTCGGAGCGGTGAAACGCCGCACCCCCGAAGGAAGCCTCGTCTACGCCGTCGGCGACGAGACGGAGGGCGGGGGAGTGGCCGCCGAGAAACTGGCCCGCCGCTGCATGGAACTGCTGCAGTCGATACAGCACGCGGCCAACCAGATCGTCATCAAGACCCCACCCGGCGCCGCGCAGTTCCTGGGGGCGCACGTGGACAGGGCCCGGCTGCCCGGGGTGATGGGCACCGTCGCGGGCGACGACACCCTGCTGCTGGTCACCACGGATCCGGAATCCGCGGCGCGCAACGCCGGCATCATCGCCCACATGACACGCACCGGGAAGCCGACGAGGCTCCGGGACCTGGAGAAGGAGGGACAGTGACCGAGGGAAGGCTCTGGGGCGGACGGTTCGCCGGAGGACCCGCCGACGCGATGTTCGAGCTGAGCCGCTCCACCCAGTTCGACTGGCGCCTGGCCCCCCACGACATCGCCGGGTCACGGGCCCACGCCAAGGCCCTCCGCGCGGCCGGGCTGCTGACCGATGACGAGGCCACGGCCATGGATGCCGGGCTCGCCGAGCTGCTGCGCCGGGTGCGCACGGGAGAGTTCTCACCGTCCCCCACCGACGAGGACGTCCACGGCGCCTTGGAGAGGGGCCTCAAGGAGATCGTCGGCCCTGAGCTCGGCGGCCGGTTGCGGGCGGGACGCTCCCGCAACGACCAGATCGCCACCCTGATCCGCAGTTACCTGCGCGAGGAGGTGCGCGTGCTGGTGGCCGGGGTCCTGGACGTCGTCGAGGCCCTGGCCGGTCAGGCGAAGAAGAACCTCGGCGCCGTGATGCCGGGACGCACCCACCTGCAATCCGCCCAGCCGGTGCTGCTGAGTCACCACCTGTTGGCGCACGCCTGGCCGCTGCTGCGCGACGTCTCCCGCCTGCAGGATCTCGATGCCCGCCTGGCGGTCAGTCCCTACGGTTCGGCCGCCCTGGCAGGCACCTCGCTCGGCCTGGATCCGCAGCTGGTGGCCCGTGAGCTGGGTTTCACCTCGTCGGCGCCGAACTCCATCGACGGCACCGCCGCCCGCGACCTGGTGGCCGAGACCGCGTGGATCCTGGCGCAGATCGGGGTGGACCTGTCCCGTCTCAGCGAGGACGTGATCCTCTGGTGCACCGCCGAGTTCGGTTTCGCGAAGCTGGCCGACGAGTGGTCCACGGGCAGCTCGATCATGCCGCAGAAGAAGAACCCCGACGTGGCCGAACTGGCCCGCGGCAAGGCGGGACGGCTCATCGGGAACCTGTCGGGGCTCCTCGCGACGCTCAAGGGGATGCCGCTTGCCTACAACCGGGACCTCCAGGAGGACAAGGAACCGGTCTTCGACGGCCTCGATCAGCTGAGGATCCTGTTGCCCGCAGTCGCCGGGATGATCGCCACCCTGACCTTCGACCACGCGCGCATGGCCGCGCTGGCCCCCGCCGGTTTCTCCCTGGCCACCGACGTCGCCGACCACCTGGTGCGGATGCGTGTGCCGTTCGCCGTCGCCCACGAGGTGGCGGGGGAGGCGGTGCGCTACTGCGAGAACCGGGGAATCACCCTCCAGGACCTCACCGAGGCCGATCTTCCCGGCATCAGCGAGCACCTCGACCCCGGGGTGCTCGAGGTGTTGACGGTGGAGGGGTCGGTGAACGCGCGCAACGGGCGCGGCGGCACCGCGACCGCCCGCGTGGCAGAACAACTGGAGGAGATTTTCGCGTCCCTCGAGGAGAACAGGTCCTGGACCTGAGCGGGTGGGACTCATCGGAGCCGGTTGAACCGGCCGCCTCGAAACCCTCCACTGGCGAAGCTGGTTGAGCTTGGCCGTGAGGAAGGAGCGGCGCGTACTCCCTCCGCGAAGCTGGTTGAGCTGGGCTGCGAGGAACGAGCGGCCCGTGTCGAAACCATGTTCGGCCCGTGGACCGGTTCCGGGTCGGCTTCGAGGAACACCCGTACTGAAACTTCTGGGGCCCCCGATCAGGATCGGGGGCCCCAGAAGTGTCGCGCTCAGGCTGCGTGACGGCAGGTCGGGCAGGTGCAGTCCTCGCAGACGCAGGAGGAGCAGGAGGCGCAGTTGCAGGAGCCGCAGGAGCAGGCGTTGTGCGAGCAGGTCGGGCAGGTGCAGTCCTTGCAGGTGCAGGTTGAGCAGGTGTCGGAGCAGTTTCCGCAGGTGCAGGTGGTGCACTCGTCGTAGTGGCCGTCGTGCTCACGGTGCGCGTGGCCGTCGTGGATGTAGTCGACGTGATCGAAGTGGATCACGGCCTCGTGGCCGCAGTTCGGGCCGTGGGTGTGTTTGTGGGCCTCGGCGGTGATGTGTTCAGTGGTCGTGGTCATGCTTCCCCTCCTGGGTGTGTTTCATCGCGTCGCCCAGGATGTGGGCGACGTGCTGATCGCAGATGCTGTACCAGACTCCTTGCCCTTGCTTGCGGGTGGCGACCATGCGGGCGCCTCGCAGTATGCGCAGGTGCTGGGAGACCAGCGGTTGGGGCAGCCCGAGTTCCTCGACGAGCTGTCCCACGGTGTGCTCTCGGTTGGAGAGCAGATGCACGATGGCAGCACGCACCGGATTCGCCAGCGCCTTGAAGAGACTGCTGACCGGTTCGTACTCGGCGACCTTCGTGCCAGACACATTCTTATTCTTATATGCGAATGTTTGCATTGCAAATCCTGGGGAGGTGGGTGAATCCGCGCGAGTGCGTGAGTAGGCTGCCTTCGTGAACGCATTGCTCGACGACCTCTGCTGGCGTGGGTTGATTGCCCACTCGACCGACCTGGAAGCCCTCGGGGCCCACATGGACGAGGGGCCCGTCAAGTTCTATGTGGGCTTCGATCCGACGGCACCGAGTCTGCACATGGGAAACCTCGTTCAGCTCCTGTTCGCCCGGCGCCTGCAACGGGCCGGACACAAACCGCATCTGCTGGTGGGCGGCGCCACGGGACAGATCGGTGACCCCAAGGAGACGGGGGAGCGGGTGATGAACTCCAAGGAGGTCGTCGCCGGATGGGTGGAACGGATCCGCGCCCAGGCCGAGCGGTTCGTCTCCTTCGAAGGGGACAACGCCGCGGTGATGGTCAACAACCTCGACTGGACCGCCGGGATGTCGATTCTCGACTTCCTGCGCGACGTTGGAAAGCACTTTCCCGTGAACCGGATGCTCGCTCGCGACGTGGTGGCGCGCCGGCTGGATTCCGGGATCAGCTACACGGAGTTCTCCTACGTGCTTCTCCAGTCGATGGACTACCGGGAGCTGTACCGCCGGTACGGGGTCACCCTGCAGCACGGTGGCTCGGATCAATGGGGGAACATCACCGCGGGAGTTGAGCTGCTCCGCAGGTCCGAACAGGTGCGGGCCCATGCCCTGGCCACACCACTGCTGACCAAGGCCGATGGCACGAAGTTCGGCAAGACCGAGTCCGGTACCGTCTGGCTCGACCGTGAACTGACCAGTCCCTACGCCTTCCACCAGTTCTTCCTCAATGCTGAAGACGCGAAGGTGGTCGATTACCTGAAGGTGTTCAGTTTCCGAAGCCGCGAGGAGATCGAGGCGCTGGAAAAGGCCACCGAGAACGAGCCCCACAAGCGACTGGCCCAGAAGGCCCTCGCCGACGACGTCACCGACATCGTGCACGGAGTCGAGGAACGGGAGGGCGTGGTGGCCGCTGCCGCGGCCCTGTTCGGCCGAGGAGAACTCTCCGGAATGTCGGAGGAAACTCTCCGGGGAATCATGCATGAGCTCAAGGCTCCGGAGGTGAAACTTCCCATCCCCTTGGTGGATGCCTTCCTGGTTGCCGGGATCGTCGAGTCAAAGGCCGCCGCCAAGCGGGCGATCCTCGAGGGCGGCGCGTACCTGAACAATGAAAAGGTCACCGATCCCGAGTTCAGCCTGACCGAGGCCGACCTCCTGGGAGGTTGCTGTGCGATTGTGCGCAGAGGTCGCCGGACCGTCGGCGGAGTCCAGATCGGAGTGGGCTGACGCAGCTGCCACACCCGCGACGCGGGCGGGGAGGATCTGTCCTGACGTGGAGTTGCATGATCCGACCAGGGCGTGTAGCCTACCTCAGGCTCTCGGGATGAACTTCTTGAGAGCGCCAGTCTCGCACCATCTGAGTCCGGGGCGAGTGTGCGGTCGCGTGGATCCCACTCAAGGCCTCGAAAGATGATGGAAGATCCGGTTGACGGATTGAGGGAAAGGGTCTAAGCTGAACGAGCTTCGGTCGGACCGAAGCAATTTCAGGTCAAACTTGATCAGGTCTTGATTTGACGATCAAAACAAGGTCCGGTAAAGTTGTTCTGGTCGCCAGGTATGTAGGTGGCTTCCGAATTTTGAGAACTCAACAGCGTGCTTTAAGTCAATGCCATTTTTGG
>CAJPNZ010000117.1 GCA_905372155.1 Propionibacteriaceae bacterium | reverse complement strand
CACAATACAAGCCGTCACCGGACTCATCTTCGCCTACACCCTATGAATAAGCCTCAATGCTCCAATACCCATGCACTATCCGGTTGCACAGAGCCGTTGGTTTCCTCCAGGGCAAACCTGGGTGGACCCGAGTGAGTTCCTCGGAGATCTGGCCCGCGCCCTCTCCCAACACGGTCAGATTCCACAGGAGCGCATCTCTACGCATCCGATCCCGCGACAATGTCGCAGGATCAGCATCAATGGCTATCGCATGCGCTTGCTCTGCCGCATCGATCATCTCGTCAAGAATGGCAAGATCACGCCGCATAGAAAGGCTCCGCTTCGGCCAGCACATGGTCACGCATCCGACGATGAATGGCTCGACGGGAGACGAGGTCTACTCTCCGCCCAAGAATTTCGGACAGTCCCTCCGTAAGATCCTCGATTTCCCACCCCAAACGCACACCAGGTTTCAGAGAAAACAGGAGATCAATGTCGCTATCAGGGCCAGCATCCCCACGCGCCACGGAGCCGAAAACTTCAAGGCTCGCGATCCCGTAGCGTTCACACAATTCGCGCAAACGTTCTTGGTCCACGACTTGGATCGTCATGCTCAAAGTCTAGATGCCGCCCAACCCATCCCCGCCAGCGGTTCACCGAGCCACCCCCTGAGTTGCGGCGCAGACATCCCGTCGCCCCGCGGTTCGCTGGCCTTCCCGACGGAAGCGCCTGCCTTACAGGCAAACGCCAGCGCTACAGCGCAAGCAATCGACCACAAGACAAGCGAACCCTGGGGCGACGCCGGCGGACGGCGGCTTCTACTTGGTGAAGTAGGCCGCGATCGTTTGTTTGTCGGCCTCCACCGCGGACTGCTCGATCAGGGAACCGGCCTGGTCGGTGAGGACCTTGGCGCGGGCGTCGAGGATGGTCTGGGCCACACCGGAGGTGTAGAGCTCCTGCTTGAGGCGGTCGCGTTCCGCCGACACCTTGGTCTCGCCGTCCATGAGCGAGTTGAACCGGTCCACCAAGGCGTTCGCCTTCGTCTGACTCCCGCCACCACCAGGCTGCTGGCCTCCGCCACCACCAGGCTGCTGGCCTCCGCCACCACCAGGCTGCTGGCCTCCGGCACCACCCGGTGGCTGGCCGGTTGGCGCCTGGCCATTCGACGGTGCACTCCCGTCCCCCGATGGTTGGCCGCCCCCACCGGGAGGTTGGCCGCCGTCGCCGTGCCACCGCTGCCCGACCCCGGCTCCAGGTTTGAGGCCGAAGGCGCAGTTGTGGTCCCAGGCGACCACGGTCATCTGGTTGGCCTGCTCCGCCCACCACAGGAAGGAGTTGTTTCCGGGCCCGGTGATGTCGTCGAAGTTGTCGATGACGTCCTCGAAGGCCAGATAGGTGACCATCTTGTCGACGTCGACCCGCTGCGCCAGCCCCGACTGGAAATCGGCGTCGCTGGACTCGTTGATGAACTGCAGGAACTCGATCAGCGGGGTAAGATTCGCCTTCCCGGTTTCCTGGTCGAAGACGTCCTTGTAGGCCGACTCGTCGGTGCCGCGGTAGGTGTAGTCGCCGGTGGATTCCGCCTTGTACAGCAGCCCCGCGACGTCGAAGTTCTGCGCCACCCAGGATTCGTCGAGATCCTGGCAGGTCAGCCGCAGCACCGGGTCGGAGCCGTTGACGCTGAGGCTGATGTGTGCGGCCTTCTCGCTGGCCAGCCCGGTTGTGGCGAGCAGATCGAGGGCCACCGCCTCATTCAGGGCGGAGGTCGTCGCACCGGCGCGGATCACCATGCGGGTCATACCCTCGTGGTTCGCGCCGTCGACGAACTTGTCGAATCGCACCAGCCACGGCAACTGCTGTGGTGCGGTGTCGGCGGAGATTCCCTGCAGGGACGAGTTTCCCTTCAGCTTCAACCCGGCTTTTTCGTGCGCAACCCCGTCGACGGTGACCGTCGCCTCGATCCAGTTCTTGGTCTGGTTCGACGTGTAGGCGGTGATCATTTCCTGATAGGCACTCTGGTCGACGGTGATCTCCACCGAGTGGAGCGAATCCGCGGCGAGATAGCCGTTGGTCACACCGCCCGCCGATGCGCTCGATGTTCCCTGCGACCCCACGGCCTGGAGCGACGCGCATCCAGTCAGGGCGACGGTCCCGACCGCCCCCACACCCAGTGCGGCGAGAACGCCGCGGCGAGATATCCGTTTCATGAATCCTCCTGCTGCTGTTCGGAGATTCCATGGAACCGAGGGGTTCTGAGCCGCTGCCCAGCCGACGCTGTGCCCCGGCTGTCAATCCGGCGGGTCGCACAGGGACCTGCCCTTCACGGACGAGAACCTGACCTGGAGATCGAGCAGAGTTCGAGGCCCAGGCCGGCGTGTCTGGAAGTGTTCCCGCGGAGCGCTCTCCCCGAGGAGCTGCGCAGCTCCTCGGGGAATCGTGTCATAGCACCAGGAATACCTTTGGAGGCAGTACGTGAAATCCCGACTTCAGAGGAGCAGGAGGCTTATTCATAGCCGTCCTCAAGTGTTGTCTGACTAGGGGTTTCGCTGGCCGAGGTGTTGCCCGTGAATAAACCTCCAGGTACGCGATTCACATTTCTTCAGGAATCCATCCGATCCCCAGCGAACGGTACGCGATCGCCAAGAAATACTGCAACGCCGCTTCGAGGACTTCTTGATCTCCCATGCGTCCTGGGGCATCGACGACTCCCCACCCCTCGCCTCACTGGACCTGGATTCCGACCCCGAGGAGAACCCCGGCCCCCAGGATGCACTGTGGTGAGCGAGGGTTTCCAGGTTCAGCTGGCCGGACGCGTCGTCACCCACCTCTACGCCCGTGGTGACCACACCTGGCTGGAATGACAGCGGGGTTACTGGGATGACCCGGATCGACCCGGCATCCCCGGCAAGCAGGCGCACGGCGAAAGGTCCGTTTCACAAAATCTCCTGGTCCTGCCTGGAGACTCCGGGAAGCCCGCCGATCCTGAGTCGCGGTCCAGCCCGCATTGTGCTTCAACTGTCAGGCTCCGGGAGGCTCCACCAGACCCACCTCGAATGCCCGCAACGCCACGGCGAGTCGCGAATCAACCCCGAGCTTTTCCATGATGGTCGACAAGTAGGACTTCACCGTTGCCTCCGACAGGTGCAGAGAGCGAGCAATCTGCCGGTTGGAGGATGCACGACACACCTCTCGCACCACGGAGATCTCCCGCTCGGTCAACCCCAGATCCAGCGGTGGGGATGGCGGGGCCTGCTCGTCCTCATAGTTCGTCATCACACGCTCCAGAAGCCGCTGAGTCGGCTTCGGTGCCACGACGCGCCCCCCACCGGCCGCTACCCTGATGGAATCGATCAGGGCCTGCGGCTCGATGTCCTTGAGAAGGAACCCGGAGGCTCCGGCCGCCAGCGCACCGAGCAGATGGGCATCCTCGTCAAAGGTCGTCAGTACCAGCACGGGCAGATCCGGCGACACCTCCTTGATGCGCGCCGTGGCCTCGATACCGTCGAGGCCCGGCATGTGAACATCCATGATCACAAGATCCAGCTCCCCTGCCTCCACCGCACGGATCACCTGGGATGCGTCATCGGTGGACAGGACGATCTGCAAGTCCGGAGCCGACACGAGATAGGTTGACAACGCCGAACGCACCATCAGATCGTCATCAACCAAAGCAAGTCGTAAAACACCGGTCATGATCGCGGTCTCCCTCCCCCAGGCACCCACACCCAGCAATATAAAATTTCAATTATTTGAAAGTTTCCGTAGGCCGTTGTCACCTGTCTCAGCTATTCACAGTTGACCGTAGCACCGTGGTTGATCAAACGGTATTACCGCACCCGGTAGGCGCTGTGCAACAGGATACGCGATTCGTGGCGCTGATTGTCGCGGTGCCGCACATCAGCGTGACTGGAGGGAATATTGGCTGAATCTTGGTCGGCGTGCTGACACTGGGTGGAGCATCTGTCATTTCGGTGGAGATGGAGTATCCGGATCGTGTTGGACGTGGTTGCTGACCGCACAGACGTTCTCCACTCCGTGCTCAGCAACGTCACCCCCCTGCCAATCGAAATCCACCACTGCCGCCCGACAAGGACCATGGGACATCCCCGCAGCCCGAGCTCTTCATGCATCAGGGCGGGAAAGCTGGCTTCCCGTCGTGGGGATACCGACATGCGTGACCCAATGGGCTCCCATGGCGCGGGCCGTCAACGTGCCCCCCTGGGCCTCGGCGAGTTCCGACATGCCGACGACACCGAGCCGGACTCGTTCCTGATCGGATTCAGCCTCACCCAACAGGTTGGAGCACATCAGGTTGATGGCCGAACCGCTATTCTCAAGCATGAGGGTGACCTCAGATCCCGGCTTTCCGTGACGCAGGACGTTGTTGACAATCTCGACAACGAGACGCCCCAAAGTGGCCAGAACTTGTGGAGGCACGTCGGTCAGCATGGCCTCGGTCGTGGAGCAAACCGTGAACCCGGCCTGCTTCAAACGGTTCTGTTCTCCGTTGAGTCTCGCCCGGAACCATGTCGCATCGACCGACGGCGCCTCCGGAAGCAGGTCATTCTCCCGGAGCGAGGTCAGCGTTTTCCGAAGAGTTCGCGTCGTTTCTCTCCCGGTGTCAACGATGAACTGGAAGTCCTGCCGAGACTGCTCATCAAGCCCCTCGCGCAACAAAGCCTGGTTGGCTCGCATCACCATGCTCGTGGTGGCGTGTACGGCCGTGTCATGGAGGTCCCGGCTGAGCGCACGACGGAACAACTCATTCTTGGCCTTCATCTCCTCCTTGACGCGTATCGCGGCTCCCCAGTAATGCCCCGCAAGCATTCCGACAAATCCGGGGGCCCCGAACAGTACGAGCAGGACAGGCGCTCGTCCACAGAGAGCAAGTGGCTCCACCAAGCCCACGCGTAACTCCAGCAGGAGCGCCGCAGAGAGCTGCCCGAGTACCACCCATATGAGAGGGCGCAACCCGAGTTTCACCCCCACCGTGACCGGAATCCACAGCAGGAGCACATAGAGGCCGGACACCACGTTGTCCGGGGAAACCGCGTTCAGCACCAAGGCCGCCATGATGAGACCGGCCGCCGCCACGGGGCATCGCACCGAAACGATCGCTGCCACTGCGGCCAAAGCCACGGCCAAGTCCCCGTATACATCGACGATGCTCGTGTTGCCGGCCACATGGATGGCCAGGAAAAGGGTCATCACGACCCATCCCAACCACACCGGCAGGAAAGCAGGGGACCGCGCGCGCGAGAGGATACGCATGACGACATTGTACACCTCCAAAAGTTGGGGTCGATTCCCATCTTTATCGGGGTGCACCGAGTCGCGAGCTCACGTAATATGCCAATGTCAAAGGGGCTCCGGAAATGGAAGCACCGCGCCACCGCGAAAGGCAAAACGAATGAAAAAAAGCATCATAGTCGCCACCGCCATGCTCGCCATGAATCCCCTCGGATATCAAGCTCCACAGGAGACCACCCACAACCCGGACAACAGCATCGCAATGAGCACAGCGAAAAACGAGTCCCAGAGGATTTTGTGCACGCTTTTCCCTTGCAGGTGGCGGTGGTGGTGAAAACGGTACTGCACTCGCGCTGCGGCCGACTCCTTCAATGAGTCGGCCGCTTTCTCATGTACAGCGCACCATCTACTTTCTATGGGACCCACCACCACCTTTCTCCGGCAACAACAACCATCCATAGACGGTTTGCGAACACCCTCCGACCTCCTAGATTCGGATCGTCGAGGAAATACCTCGAAACATCATCCGGAAGGAACGGAAATGACCAACGATCGCAAAAAGGATCTCTTCTCCGCCGACATCCCGCTCGCCTCCGAACTGTCCGAGTCCGGCATCAATCAGACCGCTGGCGGCAAGTCCGTCGCATACTCTAATCGCTGCACCGCAGGGTGGGTTTGCACCGCCACCAAGGAATGCCAGCGCATCTGCCACTGGTGGTGAGCAGAGAGGGAGCGCTCGCAGCCGAAACGCCGAGAAGGAGACTTTTCTCGCCGCACGAACGTCGAACCGCGAGCATTCCCACGTCTGATGATTGAAACAAGCTGGCGGCAGGTCACACTCCTGTTGACCTGCCGCCAGATTCGGCGCTCATGATCATTCACAAAGGAGCACACCCATGACTGCACTCCTCACACCAACTACCACGAATACGCGGGACTCGATGCTGTTTCAGTCGATTCTCCAGGGTTGGCGCCGGGACCATGGCCTATCCGTCGAGACACACGGCCACTTCGCGCCCGGCGTTGCCGAGGCCACGTTGGAGCACTGGCAGCTCGAGGCACTACTCAGGCTGCACCTGCGGGCGCTGGTCTGTCACATAGGGCTGCTCTCACGTGAGTTCGCTCTGCCGGGCGACACCCCCGAAGAACGCTATCGCTCCTACTGCGACGCTTTCTTCGCGAATCACAGTTCCGAGTTCGATGACTGCTTTGCACCACTGGTATCGCTGCGTCCGGTGGTCCTGGACCAGCACACCGCAGCGCTGGAAGAGTTGGGTGCCGCACTGAGCGCCGACCGGAATGACCTGGAACGGCATTTTGGCATTCCACGCACGTCCATGGTGACGCACGTGGACAGTGGGGGCGACACCCATGACGGTGCACGTCGGGTCTGCATTCTCACACTCGACAACGGACAGCGATTGATCTACAAACCTCGTCCGGTGAGCGGCGAAACAGGATGGGAAAAGCTCACCGCATGGTTGGGTCAGGAATCACCTTTTGCGCTGCCCGCCGCTCATGCAGTCAACCGCGGCTCCCACGGCTGGGTGGAATACGTACCGGCTCTACCTTCCGCGCAGGAAGGAAAGCTGCTGAACAAGCCCGATTTTCTGCACCGCTGCGGGATCCTGATCGCAGTCATGCACGCCTTGAACGCCAAGGACATGCACCGCGAGAACCTCCGCATCACCGAGGCCGGTCCTCTGCCCCTTGACCTGGAAACCATTCTGCATGTCTCGCAGCCTGTTGGATCCACCCGCACCGCCGATGACGCATGGATGGAGCTGGGCGCCTCCGTCAGCTCCAACGGGCTACTGCCGACCGCCATAGTCAACCCTGCCGCTGCAGGCGAGGGCTGGACCGATATCGGTTTCCTCGCCACCGAAGCCGGGGGAGGAAGTTCCCACCGTTTTCTCGCAGTGCTGAATCCCTTCCGGGACGACATGCGCCTGTCATTCGAGTCCGAGGAGAATTGGGAACACCCCTACGAGAATCGCAGCAAGGAGGACGCGGTCGCAGCCGCAGCGGCAGTGGCAAACGGCTTCGAGGAGGCTTACCGGTGGCTCATCGCACATCGCGAGGAATTTACGAAAGCCGTCACTGAGGCCTTCGCTGGCGCACGTCTTCGGTATCTGAACGGACACACCAAGGACTACACAAACGTGCTTCGGCTGTCCTGCGCGGCCGAGGCAATGGCCGATGCCACCGCGCGAACCGACCGTCTCAAGCAGATCACGAACCTCGCCGAAAACCCTGACCCGCTGCTCACGGAAGCCGAGATCTCACAACTGTGGTTCGGTCACATCCCCATGTTCATGATGGACGTCGAAGCCACCACTGTGCTGAGCGCCGAAGGACATGCGCTGACGAAAGCGGCACACAGCCCGCTGGACGCAGCCCGAAACAAGATAGCTGCACTGGGTGATGAGGATCTACGCCAACAGCTCGACCTGATCTGGGCGTCCTTCATTGCGCTGCATCCCGATAATCACCTCGCGCAATCCCTCACGACATCAGCGCCACTGCTCCGGAAAACAAGTGGGCTGCACCAGCTTGCGCACGACCTCGCGGACGATCTCGTCCACCGGGCTCGTCCTGATGGATCTCCACGTCATGCCCCCAGCTGGGTCGGCCCAGTGCCGTCCACAAGCATAGTGCGTCCCTGGGCCGCCGGAGTGCTCGGATTCGATCTGTACAGCGGGCGCACCGGAGTCGGACTCGCCTTGGCCCAGGCCGCGGTGGCACTGGATCATCCCGGTGCCCGGCGCGTTGCTGAACAGATCTTCGGGGCGTGCGCAACATCACTGGCGACCGAACCAGAGGCCCTGACAGACATCATGGGGGCCGGTTGCTGGCCCGGATCAGCAGGCCTGCCGCTCGCACTGGCCCGAGCAGGAATGCTCTTTCAACGCGAGGACTGGCGAAGAATCGCCCAGGAATTCGTGACGCACCTCCCGGTTCCGGAAGGGCTCGACATCATCGACGGACTTGCCGGTGACCTGCTGGCCCGCGCCGGGTCACAAGCCATCGAGGCAACGGACGGAACCCGTTTGCTCCACGCGATACTCACGGCCCCAGCCGACGATGCGACCCTGACGCACAGCGGCTACGCCCATGGTGTCGCCGGAACCCTTCACGCACTTGCCGTTTCTCCGCTGCCGGACGCCGAGATCGCCCCCGCGGTGACCCGCCTACTGGAGTGCCTTGAGGCTCTGCGCACCCCGGATTCACGGGCTTGGCTCTCGTCGACCTTCCCCGACTCGGGCGTCGCGACCGCGTGGTGCCACGGGGGAGCAGGCATCGCTCTTGGTGTCGCAGCTGCTCATGCCGCCCGACCCGGTCTGATACCCACAACACTCGTCGACGCGGCCGTAGCCACCATGGCCGCGGACGGGTTCGGGCGCAACCTCACCCTGTGCCACGGCGATTCGGGAAACTGGGCCATCGCCTCGTGGATCGCCCGACATCTCGGCCATGAACGGGCAGCCGACGCGGTTGCCGACGGGGAGAAAACCCTCACAGCGGACGTCCTGCGTTCCCAACTCGGCGATCGCCGAAACCGCAACTCGTTGAACGACTCCCTGATGGTCGGGCGTTCCGGGGTCCTGCTTCACCTGACCACCCGGCTCGATCCCACACTGGGATCAGAACCCCTCACCCCGCCATCCCC
>CAJPNZ010000116.1 GCA_905372155.1 Propionibacteriaceae bacterium | reverse complement strand
CACCCACCTGGAGGCGTGGGGCGGATGCGTCCGCCCCACGCATGCCGGTCAGTTGTCCTGCTGGGCGACGTTGACGAAGATGTCGGTGACCCACTTCATGATCGTGTCGAAGACCGAGTTGTCGTGGAAGACACGGATCAGCAGCATTGCTGCGGCCGCGGCGCCCAACAGGCCGATGGCGTACTCGACGGTGGTGAGTCCCCGCTCGGCGAAACGACGGGACAGCGGCTTCTTCTTCTCGGCGCGGGCGATGCTCTTGGTGGACTCGGACATGGCTTCCCCTTTCAAGTGCCCACCGGACGCCTTTCATCCGGTGACACTTCCACCTTGGGAAGCAGGACCCGCAGGGATTTCCTTTTCCACACCCCGCCGGTTGGGCGACAACACCGCCGCCCAACCGGACAACACTTCACCTGCGCGGGGCGGCCTGGGTGACCTCGCGCGCGGCCGCTGTCAGTCCTGCAGGACCTGCAGCAGTTCGTCGCGGACCCGCACCGAGCGACGCGGGTTGCGGTCGCCGATCACCGCCACCGTCAGGCCGCCGGCGGAGGCGGTCGTCGGGGTCGTAGCGGTGCCGCCCAGAGCATCATCGGCCCGGCAGCAGAACGTGTGGCGGCGCTCCGCCTCGGCCGCGATCATCGCGTTGACGTTCGGGTCGTTGCTGGCTGCCAGGACGTACCAGGCCTCGCCGACGTCCTCCGCCCTGGCGGTGCGCCGCTCGACGGCGATCGCGCCGCTCGCCGCGAGCCGGCCGACGGCGATCCCGAGGTTCGGCGCGACGACCCGCACCTTCGCCCCCGCGTCGAGCAGCCGGGGGATGCGCCGCGCCGCAACGGCCCCGCCGCCGACGACCAGGACGTCGCGGTCCTTCAACACGAGGTTCGACATGAACCCGGGGGCGCCTTCGCCGAAACCCTCGGCGTCGAGTTCCGCGAGATAGCGGTCGACGACCAGCTGGGCCAGCTCGTCGCAGTCACCGATGACCTCGGCGACCCGAACCTCGACGTCCGGGTTGTTCTCGCGCCAGGCGGTGACCTGCTCCAGGTTCCAGGTCCGCAGCTTGCCCGGGAACAGGAAATGCGGGGCGACGACGATCTGTTTCACGCCGGTGGCCTTCGCGTGGTTCAACGCCTCCGGCACCGACGGCCGCGACACCTGGATGAACGCGGGATGGATGCTGCGGAGCTCCGTCTCCTCCATGAGGGTCCGGGCCATGCGGTAGCGCTCCGCGTTCGATTCGGTGACGGGGGAGCCGCGACCCACCAGGACGCACGCCGTGTCCTGGGGACGCCACTCGCCGAGCGCCTCGACGACGCGGTTGCGCACCGCCGAATCCAGCAGCGGACTGCCCAGCAGCGCCGCCGAGTACGCGACCCTGGCCTCGCCGCGTCCCTCGTCAATGGCCTCCGGGATGTCGATCCGCACGTGCCCGCCGGTCGCGAGCATCAGCGGCACGACGACGGCATCCGTTTCGCCCTTCGGTTCGAGGCCTTCCAAGGCCTCGGCCACGGCCTCGGGGATGCTCGGCTCTGTCAATTCGACGAAACCCATCGTCAGTTTCGTGTCCGGCAGTTTCGCCCGGACGCGTTCCGCGAGCGCACGGCACACGGCCACGCCCTCCGGGTCGCGGGTGCCGTGCGCGGCGATGACGAGCGGCACGTTGGTCAGCTCCTTGAGCATCAGCAGTTTCCTCCTTGAATCTTGCCCATCCACTGGTAGTCACGCGGCGTGACGATGGCTGTTTCACCGACTCCCGTCGCCACCGGTTTGGTGGTCGACGAACCGACGATGACGATGGTGTGCATGTCAACCCATTCGGGGTTGAACTCACTGATCGGCGCCCACCTGATGCGCTGCTTCGGCCGGAACGCCTCGTAGACGGCCATCACCGGCACGTCAGCGGGGCGGTGCGCCCCCAGGATCTCCAGTGCCCGGGGCAGGTGGGCGACGCGTTTGCGGGAGCGGGGGTTGTACAGCACCGTCACGAAGTCACCCTCCGCGGCGGCCTGGAGCCGGCGCTCGATGTCCTCCCACGACGTGTGGAGGTCGGACAGGGAGATCGTGACGTGGTCGTGTCCGAGCGGCGCACCCAGCAGGGCGGATGCGGCCAGCTCCGCAGTGACGCCCGGGATGATCCTGACGTCTATACCCTCGGTGCCGATCTCGAGGGTGGGGGAGGCCATCGCGTAGATCGCGGGGTCGCCGGAGCACACGAACGCCACGGGGTGGCCCTCGCGGGCCTTCTGGATCGCGAACGCCGTCCGCTGCTCCTCGGTGCCCATCTTCGTGGCGTGGGTCTCGGCGTGGGGGTTGACCAGGTCACGGATCTGCCGCACGTACGGGATGTAGCCGACCACGTACCGGGCGGTCTCGATCGCCTGCTTCGCCATCGGGGTCAGCAGGTCGCGGTGACCGGGGCCGAGACCGACCACCCGCAGCTCGCCGCGCGCCGGAACCCGGCCGATCGCGCACGTCGCGTCGGGGCATTTCGTCTTCGGCACGATCAGTTCGGCGCCGCGGCGGATGACGGAGGCCTCGGAGACGCTCGGCGTTCCCACCTCGAAGGCGACGACCTCCGAGGGGGTCGGCACCTCGATGCCCGCCAGTTCGGCGGCCTCGTAGCACACGAACGGTATACCCAGGTGCTTGGCGAGGCGGATCAGGCCACCCTCACGCGCCTTGGCGTCGACGCTGGTGAGTGCTGCGACCGAGTGGATCGTCAGGCCCGCGGACGCGAGGGTCGCCTCCAGGTGGGCGCGCAGGATCTTCTCCGAGGTGCCGCGGTTGCATCCCATGCCCACCACCAGCGAGCGGGGATGCAGGACGACCCGCGGCAGCTCGGCGGCCGGCAACTGCGAGGCGTCGCGGTCGGTGACGAGAATCTCCGCGACCGGCGAGGCCGCGTCCTCGGTGACATTGGCCGGCAGCGGCGGCATCGGCCACGGCTGATCCCGCACCAGCCGCACGGAACGGCCGTCGAGCATCGCGCCGGTCACGCCCGCGACATCGCCGCTGTGGGCCCAGCCGAGGGTGTCGAGAGCAGGGATGCCGAGGGAGTCGGTGGCGGTCGTGAGCACCGCGGTGGCACCGAGGGCCTCCGACAGCTTCTCGGCCAGCTCGTTCGCACCGCCGACGTGCCCGCCCAGCAGGGGCACGACGAAATGCCCGCCCTGGTCGATGACGACGACACCCGGATCGGTTTTCTTCGAATCCAGCAGCGGCGCGAGGATGCGGGTGGTGGCGCCGATCGCCAGGTGCGAGACGACCAGGTCGCATTCGTCGAAGGCCTGGCGCAGCCCCTCGGTGGCGGGCCCGTCGTAGATGCGGGTTCCGCCGAGCAGCTCGTCGATCTGGGCGGCGCGGGCACGGGCGGCCTCGGAGGAGAAAACCTGCCCGACCGTCAGCTCGGCCAGCGCATTCGCGGTCAGCCGCTCCACCGCGACCTCGGGGACGGCGACGCGGCGGGGCGCGGTGGTGTCGACGGCCGTCTCGTCCCAGTCGGCGTCGGGGTGGCGCTCCAGGACGAGCACGACGTTCGGGTTCCGGACATCCTCGACCGCGGCCAGTTGTTCACCGGTCATGATCCGGACGCGTTCGTCGTCCTCGCCGAGACGCTCGGCCAGGACGAAGGTCCGGTCGAGGCCGGCCAGGGGGTCGGTCAGCTGCGAGAGGGGTTCGCGCGGGTCGGTCATGACCGCGACCTTCGCGTAGCGGCGTGCCGCTGTGATGGCGGCGTCGATGGGGCGGCCGTGCGCGGAAACCGTGATGGCGTCGTCCCAGGGCAGCCCGATGCGGGCGAACGCCTCGGCAACCGAGGAGGCGCGCGTGACGACCTTCGGACGCAGCCCGATCGACCGCAGCTTGCGGACGACGCCGAACCACAGCGGGTCACCGGAGGCGAGGATCACGACGTCGGTGTCCTCGGGCAGCTGCCGGATCTTCTCGACGGCTGGGGTGAGGCCACCCAAGACGATTCGCTTGTCCTCGGGGACGGCCAGCTCGTCGAGGTGACGGCGCCCGCCGACCACCACGGACGCGGCGGCGACGGCGCGGCGCAGCTCCTCGCTGGGGGCGCCGAGATGCCCGTGGACCGTGATCATGTGTTGTCTCCGTTCTCCAGGTTGTAGGTGGTGGCGCCGTGTTCCCTCAGGTCGGCTGCGGCGGCCTTGTCGGCGGCGCGGTACTCGTGCCGGAAACCGGGGTGGTACAGGTGGGAGCGTTTGGCGGCGCGGTCGGTGGCCAGGGCCGGGCCGACGAGCACGATCGTGTGCTTCCAGAGCTTGTGTTCCTTCATCGTCGCCGACAGATCCTTCAGCTGGACCCGCCAGATGGCCTCGTCGGGCCAGGTCACGCGGTAGCCGATGATGCAGGGCGTCTCCGGGGGGTAGCCGCCCTCGAGGAGGGCCGCCTCCAGTTGCTTGTTGCGGGCCGCCGACAGGTAGATCGACATCGTCGTGCCGTGGGCGGCGAACGAGCGGATGTTCTCCTTCTCGGGCATTGGGGTGCGGCCGCCCTCGAGGCGGGTGAGGATCATCGACTGTGCGACCTCCGGCAGCGTCAGCTCGGAGTCGACCCGGGCCGCGGTGGCGGAGAACGCCGAGATGCCGGGGATCGTCTCGGTGGGGATGCCGATCTGGGCGCACAGGTCGCGCTGCTCCGCCGTCGCCCCGTAGATGTCCGGGTCGCCGGTGTGGACGCGGGCGACGAGGAGTTTTTCGTCGCGGGCCCGCGTGTAAAGCGGCACCAGGTCCTCCAGGGGGATCGACGCGGAGTCGATGACCTCGGCGCCGGGTTTGTGGTCGGCGACGATCCCGGGGTGCACGAGCGACGAGGCCCAGATGATGATGTCGGCCTCGGCGATGACGCGGGCGCCCCGCACGGTGATCAAGTCGTCGGCCCCGGGGCCTGCCCCGACGAAGACCACCAGGCCTTTCGGGTCGAGTCTCAGTCCGCTCATATTCTCCCTCCGGTGGTGGAACGTTTCGGTGCGGCAAGGACGGTGCTGAAGTAGGGTGCACGGTCGGTCACCTCGGACAGGGGCACGAGGTGTTCGGAGGGCAACCCGAGGTCGGTGCCGAGGATGGCCTCGCTGAGGCGGCCCTGCGCATCCAGCACGGCGCGGAGCTCGGTCATTTCGCGGCCGCCCTTGTAGATGACGACGGTGTCGGAGACCTCGCAGACGCGGGCCAGGGTTTCGGGCCCGACGGTCCACGGCACGAGGGACAGGATTTCCTGGCCCTCGACGAGCGGGGTGCGGCTGGCGGCGGCGATGGCCTGCATGGCGGTGATCCCGGGAATGACCTCGACCTTGACCTCGACGCGCCGCGACACCAGGTCACACAGGTAGGAGAACGTCGAGAACACCGACGCGTCGCCGACGGTGGCGAACGCCACCCGCTTCGCGCCGGCCTCGAACGCCTCGACGGCGGCCGTGGCGGAGGCCTCCCACGCGTCGGCCCGGCGCTGCCCGATGCCGCGGCGTTCGGCCATGGAGAACGGGATGCGGCGGACCGCGCCGGCCTTGGCGGGCAGGTGGGCACACACGATTTCCTCGGCGCGGCCGATGCCGCCGGCGCGGGCCTCGGTGCTCGGCACCAGAATGACGTCGGCGGCCTCCAGGGTCCGCAACGCCTTGATGGTCACGTGGTCCGGGTCGCCGGGACCCACCCCCACTCCGGACAGGGTGCGGTCAACGCTCATGTGGCCCTCCTCGGGTGCTACGCCCGTTCGGTCTTGGCTGGCCCGAAGTATCTGGCTCCCACCCGGGTGGTCACAGTGGCGGCACCGCTCCGGATTCGCACCGGATTCCTTCGTTGTCGGCAAGCTGAATGGTCAGTCGTCGCGGGACAGCCTAGCCAGTTCCGGCTCGCAGGTCCTAGCCGAAAGGTCGAGGCGTGTCCCGGTCGGGGCGTGCCTCCCGCCCGGCTGGCCGGCGGCCGGCGGTGACTGCCATAGTCTTGGAGGTGTGACCAATGACTACATCAAGACCGGTAGCCCGATCTATGCCCGCTCGTTCGAGATCATCCGGGAGGAATCGAACCTGGGGCGTTTCCCCGAGGACGTCGAGCCCGTGGTGGTGCGAATGATCCACGCCGCTGCCGATCCGGCGATCGCCGACCTGATCGCCTTCACGCCGGGTGTCGCCGCCGCCGCCCTCAAGGCCCTCGAGGCCGGGGCGCCGATCCTGTGTGACTCGTCGATGGTCGCTACCGGCATCATCCGCAGCCGCCTGCCCGAACACACCCGGATCGTCTGCCACATCAAGGACCCCCGGCTGCCCGCGATCGCGGAGGCGAAGGGCTGCACCAAAACCGCCGCCGCCGTCGACCTGTGGCAGGAGGACGGCCTGCTCGACGGCGCGGTCGTCGCCATCGGCAACGCCCCGACCGCGCTGTTCAGGGTGCTCGAGGTGATGCGCGAGACCGGCGCAAGGCCCGCGGCGATCGTCGGCATCCCCGTCGGTTTCGTCGGTGCCGCGGAGTCGAAGGACGCGCTGGTCGCCGACGACAGCGGCGTCGAGTACATCACGGTCCTCGGCCGCCGCGGCGGCTCCGCCATGGCGGTCGCCGCGGTGAACGCGATGGCCAGCCGAGCCGAGACCACGAATGACCGCTGACGGCGATCCCGCCCTGGCCGCGGAGGGCCGGGAGGCGCTGCGTCCCCGCGGCCGGAAGGCGCAACTGGAGTCGTCGCAGCTGAGACCCGGCTGGACGACGGGGGCGTGCGCCTGCGCGGCCGCCACCAGCGCCTTCGTCGCCCTCGAAACGGGCGAGTTCCCCGACCCGGTCGGGATCGCGCTGCCCGGTGGGCGTGAAGCCGCGTTCGCCCTGACCCAGTGGCGGCTACGGCCCGGGCTGGCGATGGCGGCGGTCACGAAGGACGCCGGTGACGATCCCGACGTCACCCACGGCGCGGTCGTGCGGGTGGTGGTCGAACCCGGTGAGCCCGGAGGTGGCGTGAGGTTCGCGGGCGGTGAGGGCGTCGGCACCGTCACCCTGCCGGGGCTGCCGCTGCCGGTGGGGGAGCCGGCCATCAACCCGAAACCCCGCGAATACATCACCGCCAACATCACCGCCGCCGCCGAGCGCCTCGGGGTCGCGCCCGACGTGCGCGTGACCGTCTCGATCGACGACGGCGCACGCATCGCCGAGAAGACCTGGAACTCGCGCATCGGCGTGCTCGGAGGTTTGAGCGTCCTGGGCACCACCGGTGTCGTCGTGCCCTACTCGTGTTCGGCGTGGATCGCTTCGATCCACCGCGGCATCGACGTCGCCATCGCCACCGGTGCGACGCGCGCAGCGGCCTGCACCGGATCGACGTCGGAGCGGGTCGCCGAGGAGCTGTACCCGGGCATCGAACTGCTCGACATGGGCGACTTCGCCGGTGCCGTCCTGAAATACCTGCGCAAACACCCGCTGCCCAGGCTCGCGATCGTCGGGGGGGTTGCGAAACTCTCCAAACTGGCGGCCGGTTACCTCGACCTGCACTCCCACCGCACCCGCATCCAGCCCGGCCACCTGCGTCAACTGGTGGAGGGGGCCGGTGCCTCACCGGAGCTGGCCGACGCGATCGGAGAGGTCGCAACCGTCGCCCACGCCGTCACCCTCGCCGGTGAGGTCGGCATCGACCTGCCGCAGCTGATCGCGGACTCGGCGCGCGACGAGGCACTGGCGGTCCTCGGCGGGGCGCCGGTGGAAGTGGAGATCGTCGTGATCGACCGCGCCGGCAAGATCCTCGCGAGGGCCCACTGACCCGCACGACCCCAGATCTGGGGTCGTGAAACACGGTAATGCAGCACTCAACGCGGGAAACGCCTCGTTTCGCGCCCGAAACCGGGTTGAGTGCTGCGCAACCGGGGAAACCCCGGTCTATTTCCTGCGTACCGTGAAGGTCTGCTCGAACTCGTCGGTTTCAGGGACCTGAACCGGGAATTCTTCCTTCTGGTAGATCTGGTGCTTGTCGCAGTTGATGATGATTTGCTGCGAGCCGCGTTGGATTCCGACGGAGAACGTCCCCGAGGTGTCCGTGACGATGGCCAATTCCCTCGTGTCCCCCTTGATCTCGATGTTGCAGTCCTCGATCGGCTCGCCGTCCTCGTCGAGGACCGTGCCTTTCAGCTCGGCGCCGGGTTTTTCCCCGCTGGGCTGGGGATCTGTGTTGCTGATGGGGCTGGGTTGTGCGGGTCCGCTGGAGGGGTTCGCGGGGACAGTGGTGGAGCAGCCGAGCAGGCAGAGCGCCGGCAGCAGCCCCGTGATGATTTGCCTGGTTTTCATGTTCTCGCCTCGTTCCGGTTCTCGGGTCGATGGGAGATGTTCCGGTGGTCCCGGTCCGCTGGGTCGTGTGCAGCGGGACGCCGTGTTCTCGACGCTAAGCGCCGATGAGGACGAAGTCAAGGAACTCCGGGGCGGGTCTGCAAGGGGCCGGGAGGACTTGGTTCGTGAATGCCACGAACGCCCGCGCGGGGGTTCTATGGTGTCGGCATGGACATTTCCCGGCTGCGTGACCGGCTGATCGAGATCGACTACACCACCGACTCCGTGCTGGAACGCATCGGGCAGGCCGGGCAGGCCGGGTTGCACCGCAACTGCACCCTGCCCGCCGACGTCACCCTGGCCGGGGCGGGCGACCCCCTCGCGACGCTGATCCGGATGTTCCTGCTGAGGCAGCAGATGCCATCCGGGGTCGCGGAACGCGCCTTCGGTGGGTGTTTCTTGGACGTGGTGGCGCAGGGGATCATTGCCGTGGATGGAGGATCCGCGCGGGCCGTGGTCGAGCTGCGGCCCTACGCCTCACCCGACGACGGCGCCTCCGGGTGGCTGGTCAGCGACCTCACCCCCGGGCTCGACGGGATCGTGGAGCCGACCCGGCCCGACTACGTGCTGGGGGCCTCACCCGCGTCCCTGACCCTGGCGGAGATCACCATGCGAGGTCACGTCGGGCGGGCCCTCGACCTCGGCACGGGATGCGGGGTGCAGAGCTACCACCTGTCCCGCCACGCCGACCGGGTGGTCGCCACCGACCTCAACCCGCGCGCCCTGCGGCTCGCACGCCTCGGTGCGGCGCTGAGCGGCATGGAAGTCGACTTCCGGGAAGGGTCGCTGTACGAACCGGTGGCGGGGGAACGGTTCGACCTGATCGTTTCCAACC
>CAJPNZ010000115.1 GCA_905372155.1 Propionibacteriaceae bacterium | reverse complement strand
GGGCTGGGACTTGCGATTTCCCGGGAGGACGCCAGACTGCACCGTGGCTGGCTCTCTGCCTGGGGGCGGCCAGGCCTAGGGGCCCAGTTCCGCCTTACTCTTCCCCGCAACCCCGAGGTGATCCTCAGCAGCTCACCATTACCGATCATTCCTGCGGATCTGGATTTTCAGAAGGACCTGTGATGAGTTTCCAAAATTCTGTGAACCGGTTGATCATCATCGTCGTGACGCTGGCCATCGGGTCCTGCGCCAGCATTCCAACTTCAGGGCCGGTTACCGAGGTCACGGTCTCCGCCAGCGGACAAGGCGTGCAGATCGCTCCGGAACCCCCTCAGAAGGGTATGAGTGCCTCCAGGATCGTCGAGGGCTATCTCCAAGCGATGGCGGATCCCACCGGGGATTACGAGGTCGCTCGCCAGTACCTGTCGGCAACCGCGCGTGGACAGTGGGCCCCGCGACGGGGGACGATCGTTTATGACGGTTGGGTGGAGGCCGTCGGGGACGGCATGGAACTGCGCGGAACCACCCGGGGAAACCTGGATGCGGTTGGGCGTTTCACCGTCTCCAGGGAATCGCTCACCCATGATTTCGGATTGACCAGTGAAGCGGGGGAGTGGAGGATCTCCGCTCCCCCTGACGGGGTGCTGCTTTCCAGCTACATCTTCGCCCGATCCTACAGCTCCGTGAGGTCTTACTTCATCGCTCGTTCCGGGCAGGGGGTGGTACCTGAGCCGCTGCACCTGCCGACCTCCGAGATCACCCCGGGCCGCATCGTGGAGGCGCAACTGGCCGGGCCTGGCGCCCTCCTCTCATCCGGTGTGCGCAATGCGATCCCGGAGGGCACCAGGCTCGGCACAGCAGGTGCGACCGTGGATTCCTCGGGCGTCGTGACGGTTGCACTCGAAGGGGTGCCCCAGGGCCTCGGCGATGCGGAGCGACGGGAACTCGGCGCGCAACTTCTGTGGTCGCTCTCGTCGATTCCCAAGATCTCGGGACTGCACCTTACAGTCGACGGCAAGCCCTATTCGATGCCGGAGCAGAACGACAAACAAGTCCTGGAACTGTCCTCCCAACAGGATTACCAGCCACTCTCAAAAGCCGGATCCGCTGATCTGTACGGCGTGCACGAGGGCCGGGCGGGGAAACTGAGCGCCGATACCAGTTTCATCCCCCTCAGCGGCGACGGGGCGCCGGCGGAGATGACCGCCATCTCTTTGGACGGGGCCTTCACCGCGACCGTGACCGGATCCCCGGCAACGGTCCGGATCGGCCCCAGCGGCGGTGTCCCCGTCCAGGTGGACACAGGATTGACCCGGGCCGGATCAGTGCATTTCGCGCAGGGCAGGCTGTGGCTGCTCGGGCGCGGCTCCTCCGGGGAACAACAGTTGCTGAGCGTGTCCCCGCAGGGGGAGATCGCAGCCATCGACCTCACTGCGCTGCCCGGTGAACTGGTGGACTTCTCCCTCGACGCATCCGGGACGCGGGCGGCCGTTCTTCTCGGGATCGGGGAGGCCACCCGCTTCGGGGTGGCGTCGTTGATCGAGGGCAGTAGTGTGGCGGACTGGCAGGAGATTCCCCTGACCGCATCCCAGGACAGGGAACTCTCCGATGCGGTCGCACTCGACTGGACCGGGGAGGTCAACGTCGCCGTGATCGCGAGCGCGGGTTCCGGCAGGTCCGTATTCGTGGTTGCCGTGGACGGCTCGGAGGTCATCGACCTCGGGCCGGTGAGCGTGTCCCCCGTCCAGGTGACCGCACTGCCCAGGCCCGGCGGGGACGCCGTCGCCCTGCGCGCGGCCGACGGGACCGTGCTGCTGTACGAACAGCACGGCGCATGGCAACAGGCCAAGACGGCGATGGCCTGGATCAGTTATCCGGGATGATCTGTGGAAAAGATCTTTTGAAGCTTGACCGCGCCCCAGAGTGACAGTGTGTGCTTTCCCGTTCCAAGATTTCGCTTCTCTGCTGCTCGGCACCCGCTGCCTGGTCTGTGGCGCCCCTGCCGTGGCCTGCTGCCCGGCCTGCCGGGAAAGGATCATCGGCAAGGCGCCACATCAGGTGCGACGTTGCGGGCTCTCGGTGCCCACTTGGGCAGCGAACCCGTATCGTCCGGAGCTTGCACGGCTCATTCCGGCCTTCAAGGATGATGGCGCCTGGTCCTTGGTGCGGCTGCTCTCATGCCGGTTGGCCATGGCGGTCGTGGCCTGCCGACCTCCAACGGGAACAGTTCTGGTTCCGGTGCCATCCCAACCAGCGGCCGTGCGTCGCAGAGGAATCGACCACACGTGGATGCTGGCGCGTCGGGTGGCCCGCGCTTTGGGGATCGAAGCGGCCAGATTGTTGAGGAGACTAAACGGCGGAGACGCCCAACGGCTTCAGGGACGTGCCGGGCGAGAACGACTCTCGGAATCCCGGTTCCTGGGGACGACTTGTCGATCGCCCGTGATCGTCATCGATGACGTCGTGACGACAGGAACCTCGTTGACGGTCTCCTGCGAGGCGATGCGTCGCTGTGGAGCCACGGTCATCGCCGCCGCCGTCATCGGTGATGCAAATCTGAGCGGAAAATACTGAAAATTCCCTTGCCAGCCGCTGAACGGGAGTAACGTGGAGGAATGGAGGACGCCAGCGGGGCCCGGGCTGAGAAGCAGGGAGCTGCTGGCGTCGTAGCTTTCTAGCCAGGAGGAGACATGGACGTCGTCGTCACCGGTCGGCACTGCACCATCAGCCCCGAGCTCAAGGAACTGGTTCGCGACAGGATCATCACTGTCGAGCGGCTGCGGGATCGGGTGATCCGTGTGGAAGTGGAGTTCTCCGCCGCGGATGGCACCAAGAATCCCTCTGATGCTGTCGAGGTTCAGATCACGCTTCGCAGCAGGGGGCCTGTCGTGCGCGCCGAGGCGAAGGCCAACGACAAGACGCTTGCGTTCGAACAGGCCTTCGACCGGTTGAAGGCGCAACTCCGAAAGGCAGCGGATCGTCGCAAGACCCACAGGGGGCTGCGCGCGGCCATCTTCACCGAGGAGATCGCTTCCGCTTCGGAACCGAAGAAAATCGAGGTGGAGCCGGAGGAGGACAACACCTACGAGGTCGCGGGTCTGGTGGTCAATGGCGACGGTCCCCTCGTGGTGCGTGAGAAGGAATTCGAGACCGTTCCGCTCAGTCTGGCCCAGGCCTTGGACGAGATGGAGCTGGTGGGGCACGACTTCTTCCTCTATCAGGACTCCGCAACGGGGAAACCATCCGTGGTCTATCGTCGCAAGGCCTACAACTACGGTGTCATTCACTTGAACGTGAGCGCATGAGCCCCTGGGGGTTCCGCGGTAGGAGGCTGCTCGGGTTTGGCCGTCACCCGGAAACGCATGAGCTCCCAGTGGATCATGCTGGCTCCCTTCACGTCACCGTTCGTCCGCGGAACCTCTGACGGCACGTGTCGTTGATGCGACGGGCCGGGCACGAGCCCTTGGCCCGTCGCAGTTTTGTAGGGCCGCGGGGCTGGCTAGGATGGCATGCGGTGTGCCACAGCCACCGAAGTCAAACTCTGAAGGATCGTCGACGTGGGATTCATGGATTTCCTGAGCAACCTCGGCTCGGGTTCTCAGCTTAGGAAGCTGCGGAAGGTTGCCGATCAGGTCAACCTGATCGAGGAGGACTTCCAGGAGATGTCCGACGCCGAGTTGAGGGAGCAGACCGATACCTTCAAGGAACGCCTTGAGGACGGGGAGGACTTGGACCAGCTGCTGCCGGAGGCCTTCGCCACCGTGCGCGAGGCCTCAGTTCGAGTGCTCAACAAACGTCATTTCGACGTTCAGATCATGGGCGGCGCGGCACTCCACTGGGGCAACATCGCGGAGATGAAAACCGGCGAGGGAAAAACCCTCGTCGGCACTCTTCCTTCCTACCTGAATGCACTGTCGGGTGATGGTGTGCACATCGTCACCACCAACGACTACCTGGCCAAGTACCAGTCCGAGCAGATGGGGCGGATCCATCATTTCCTCGGCCTGGAGGTCGGCGTCATCCTGGCCTCGATGTCGCCCGCCGAACGTCGCCTCGCCTACCGGGCCGACATCACCTACGGCACCAACAACGAATTTGGTTTCGACTACCTGCGCGACAACATGGCGCTCAGCAGCGAGGACCTCGTGCAGCGCGGCCACCACTTCGCCATCGTCGATGAGGTGGATTCGATCCTGATCGACGAGGCCCGCACCCCGCTGATCATCTCCGGCCCGGCCCAGGACACCCACGAGTGGTACCCGGTGTTCGCGCGGATGGTGCGTTCCATGAAACGCGACCAGCACTACGAGGTGGACGAGAAGAAACGGACGATCGCCATCTCGGGCGCAGGCATCGAGGTGGTGGAGGACAGGCTCGGCATCGACAACCTCTACGAATCCGCCAACACCCCGCTCATCAGCTACCTGAACAACGCCATCAAGGCCAAGGAACTGTTCAAACGGGACAAGGACTACGTGGTGCTGGGCGACGAGATCCTCATCGTCGACGAACACACCGGACGCACCCTGGCTGGGCGCCGCTACAACGAGGGCCTGCACCAGGCCCTCGAGGCGAAGGAAGGGGTGAAGATCAAGGACGAATACCAGACCCTCGCCACCGTCACCCTGCAGAACTACTTCCGCATGTACGACAAACTCGCCGGCATGACGGGTACCGCGAAGACCGAGGAGTCCGAGTTCCAGAAGATCTACGGCCTCGGGGTCATTCCCATTCCAACGAACATGCCGATGATCCGCATCGATCAGCGCGACCGGATCTACCGCACGGAGGAGGCCAAGTACAAGGCGATCATCGAGGACGTCGTGCTCCGCCACGAGGATGGGCAACCCGTGCTCATCGGCACCGCCTCGGTCGCGAAGTCTGAGCTGCTGTCCGGGATGCTGAAGAAGGAGGGCATCCCGCACGAGGTCCTCAACGCGAAGCAACACGAGCGGGAGGCCGCCGTGGTCGCGCAGGCGGGCCGCAAGGGAGCCGTGACCGTGTCCACCAACATGGCGGGACGCGGTACCGACATCATGCTCGGTGGCAACCCCGAGTTCCTGGCCGACCTGCAGCTGCGCAAGCAGGGTCTCGATCCCGTGGAAACCCCCGAGGAATACGAGGCCCAGTGGCCCGACACGCTGAAGGCCCTCGAGGAGCAGGTGGAGGCCGAACACGACGAGGTGGTGGAGGCCGGCGGGCTTTACGTGATCGGTTCCGAACGCCACGAGTCCCGCCGCATCGACAACCAGCTGCGCGGGCGTTCCGGACGTCAGGGAGACCCGGGCGAGTCCCGCTTCTACCTCTCCCTCTCCGACGACCTGATGCGCCTGTTCCGCCCCGAGGTGCTGGAGCGCGCACTGATCATGCTCAAAGTGCCGGACGACGTGCCGATCGACTCCAAGTCGGTCAGCAACGCCATCGAGTCGGCCCAGAAGCAGGTCGAGAGCCAGAACTTCGAGATGCGCAAGAACGTGCTGAAGTACGACGACGTGATGAACCGGCAGCGGCACGTCATCTACCGCGACCGACGTCGGGTCTTGGACGGGGCCGATCTGTCCGAGCAGCTGCGCGACCGGGCGGCAGAAGTGGTCGGCGCCGTTGTTCGGCAACACACCACCGGTATTCCGGAGGACTGGGACTTCGAGATGCTCTTCAACGAGCTGCGCACCCTCTACCCCGTCGGCCTCGACCAGGAGGAGATCGAGGAGGAGATCCCCACACAGGAAAAACTCGTCGAGATGTTCAGCGACGACGTGTGCAAGGCCTACGACGACCGGGAGGAGGCCCTCGGCACCGAGATCATGCGGGAACTGGAACGTCAGGTGCTTCTCTCCGTGGTGGACCGCAACTGGCGGGAACATCTCTACGAGATGGATTACCTGCGCGAGGGCATCGGGCTTCGCGCGATGGCACAGCGTGACCCGCTGGTCGAGTACCAGCGGGAGGGCGGCGACATGTTCATCGCGATGCGGGAGGCCTCGTTCGAGCAGATCATCGGGATGTTGTTCAACCTGCAGGTCGAGCAGCCGGAGCCGGTCAGTGTTGGTGTGGTCACGGACGCTGAGGGGAACCCGGAAGACGTGCTGGCAAAAGTAGATGCCCTCTCCGAGGACGAGGGTGCGAAACCCAAGCGTGCAGCGGCTCCTTTGGCGAAAGGCCTGGGCGGAAAACGCGAGGAAAATCTCACCTACTCGGCCCCCGACGAGTCAGGAGACGCCACCACGAGCCGTGACGGGGCAAAGAAACCCGTACAAAAGGCATCGACGGGCGGCGGCGGTGGGAATCGTGCCGCGCGACGCAAGAAGGCCAAACGCAAGAGCTGACCGCGTCACGCGGGGAAGCCCACCACCCGGAGGTCGGAACACAGCCAGTCAGTTTGTCGATCCAAGCGAATGGTGCAGGCAAGCCACCTGTCTTGGACTCTGACGGTGCTGCTCGCTTCCAGGCTGTTTGGAGCAGGTCGCTGGACGCGGAGCGGTCCTACCCGGCCTACCCGGAAGCTCACTGCATCCGAGTAGGACACGAGCTGTTGGAAGGCGCGAGGGGATAGATGCGGGCGAATCTGATGCAGGGCCCGCGTTCCCTGAATGGCGTCCAGCACTGCTTGGGCGAGGGCAGGGGCAGGTACTTGGTTCATCCCGACAAGCTATGCCTCCTCGTGTTGTGTCGGTAAGGACCTGAGCAGGCATTCACAACACCTTCGAGGACATTGACAACATATTCAGGAACCCTGACAACACCTTCCGGGACATTGGCAACATCTGTGGGCGTTGCCCAACCGTAAGCCATCGGATCAGATCTAAGGTAGTTGCGTGAGCAGGGAATTGGTGTTCATACCCATCGCCCGCGACGAATTGGCGGCGATTGATGGTTCGGTGCAGCTGAGCGACCGGGCGGCGCACCACGTGACACCGGAGCTGCTGGCTGCCCTGGGCTACAGGGTTGGGCAGGAGGAAGATGCAGAATATGCAGCCCTCGTGATCGCATCCGTAGCCGCCCTGACAAGATTCGGGGAGAGACTGGTTTTGGTGGCCGAGGTCGATGATTCGTTGATCATCAGCGGTGACGATCTCGAGAACGGCGCTTGCATCCTCACCCGGGTCGCCCCGGAGGCCATGACCTGCTGGTTCAACGAAGCCCCCGGCGTGGATGCCTCTGCCGCCGCAGTGGCTGTGCGCGGCCTGGACATCGACACTGTTTGGGGTTTCGACGAGGTCCAGGAGCTGTTGCGCGAATCCGATCTGCTGTGGAATGACGTGGAGGAGTACCGCCGGGGGCTTCGTTGATACCCCTTCGTCAGCCGCGGCTCAGCCAGTCCTGGGCGCGGCGCTCGATGCCCGCAAAGGCGCGGGCGATCATGGGTTCGACCTGGGCCTCGACCTTCTTGCCGACCAAGGGGATCTTCACGGTCAGTTCACCCACATAAACGGCCTCCGAGGAGCTGGGGCCGGTGGGGGAGAGGGTGGCATCGGCCTCAACGGTGACAGGTGCCCCCGCGATGTCAACCGTGAAATTCCCCTTTCGCACACCCGCGTCGTCGGGGTCGCCCCAGGCGAACGACTGCTTGATGCGAATGCCCTTGCCGAAGAACTTCGAGATTGACTCGGGGGCAGGAAGGGTCAGATCCAGGTGGGTGGCGTCATCCGCGATGGTGACCGTGTGCTCGATCGCGTTGGCGTGCTCGGCGACATCATCGATGAACGCCTCGTTGCGGAACAGCGCCGCCACCTGGTCCGGGCTGCCGTTGAATTCATGCTTGTAGTTGAGCTGCATGGGGACCAATGTAGCGGTGATTTCGAGCCTGTAACCAAGGGGTTCCGGGGATGGACCGATAGCATGAGGGCATGAGGATCGACCTGCACACACATTCACGAGTCAGTGATGGTACGGACACTCCCACGATGCTCGTGATGAAGGCGCTCCAGGCCGGTCTGGACGTGATCGCGCTGACGGACCACGACACCTTTGACGGGGTCGCCGAGGCCGCGGAGGCGGGGAAACGGATCGGGGTCAAGGTGCTGCCGGGTATCGAGATCTCCTGCCAGCACGATGGTCGCGCGGTGCATCTTCTCGGCTACGGCTGCGATGTGTGGAACCGCCTGTTGAACGAGGAGCTCGCCCGGGTCAGGGTCGGCAGGACCCAGCGGCTTCCTGAGATGTGCCGAAGGTTGACGGAACTCGGGTATCCCGTGAGCATCGATGAGGTCATGGCCACGGCGAAAGGCGCGCCCTCGGTAGGACGTCCTCACGTCGCGGACGCGCTGGTGGCCAAGGGCATGGTGGCGAACCGGCAGGAGGCCTTCGATTCCTTCCTGGCTCCCGGGCAGCCGGCATACGTCCCCCGCTACTCCATTGATGTGGGGCGGGCGATCGACTTGGTTCACATGGCCAGGGGGGTGGCCGTACTGGCTCATCCGTGGGCCCCCATGACCCGCGAAGCCCTCAGCGCACCGTTCATCGAGCAACTCGTCAGGGAACATGAACTCGATGGGATCGAAACCGATCACAAGGATCACGATCGTGAGACGCGGCTTTTGTTGTTCGAGATGGGCGCGCGTTTGGGGCTGCTCCGTACCGGATCCAGCGATTATCACGGGACCGTGCGGCCCGAACGGCAGCTGGGCTGTTACACCACTCGAAAATCGGCCTATCTCGAGATGCTCTCCCGGATCCGGGTGCGAGGTGGCTCAGCGTGACCATCCTGCTCTCCGGGCGATAAAATCGCGCGCATGGAATCCGATTCCACCACAGAAGCAGAGAAATCCCTACAACGTTCAGAGAAGCGCAGCCGCGAGATCGAGGCGGAGATCGCCTCGGGTCCGACCAGGTTCAGGCTGCTGACGGGGGACCGTCCCACCGGCCGGCTGCACATCGGGCACTACTTCGGGTCGCTCCAGAACCGGGTGCGGTTGCAGAACGCCGGGATCGAAACCTTCCTGATCGTGGCCGATTATCAGGTGATCTACGACCGTGACGGCGTCGGTGAGCTGAAGGACAACGTCTACAACATGGTGGCCGACTACCTGGCCGCCGGGATCGATCCCGAGCGGACGGTCATCTTCACCCACTCAGCGGTGACCGCCCTGAACCAGCTGATGCTGCCCTTCCTCGCTTTGGTCACCGACGCCGAGCTGCGTCGCAACCCGACCGTCAAGGACGAACTGGCAGCGTCCAACCGTCCCATGTCCGGGCTGATGCTGACCTTTCCGGTGCACCAGGCCGCCGACATCCTGTTCTGCAAGGCCAATCTGGTTCCCGTCGGCAAGGACCAACTGCCGCATGTCGAACAGACCCGGGTGATCGCCAGGCGTTTCGACGAGCGCTACGGGCGCGTCGACCCCGCCCACCCC
>CAJPNZ010000114.1 GCA_905372155.1 Propionibacteriaceae bacterium | reverse complement strand
GGCCTCGGGGCGGGTCCCGAAACCGGCTGGCAGCTTCACCTCCATGCGACGCCCGTTGACCTCCACCGCGATCACCTCCGGTTCGCCCAGGTCCTCGGGCTCACCCAGCACCCCCGTGTAGGCGGGAATCTCGTTGGTGAACTCGGTCTCGATCCAGCGGGTGTGAACCCCGAAGCCGCCGTCGGCGGCCACGAAATCGGGTTCCTCCAGCAGAACCTGGTGGAACGGGACGACCGTCGGCATCCCCTCGACCTGCAGCTCACCCAGGGCGCGGCGCGCCCGGGCCAGGGCCTGGGCGCGGTTCGCGCCGGTGACGATGAGCTTCGCCACGAGCGAGTCGAAGGCTCCCGGCACGGTCATGCCCGCGTGATAGCCCTCGTCGACACGGATCCCGGGACCAGTGGGAGCGTGCCACTTCACCAGGGTGCCGGGGGCGGGCATGAAACCACGCCCGGCGTCCTCGGCGTTGATGCGGAACTCGATGGAGTGACCGTGGATCTCGGGATCGTCGTAGCCCAGCTCCTCACCCTCGGCGATGCGGAACATCTCCCGCACCAGGTCCAGCCCCGTGACCTCCTCGGAAACCGGATGCTCCACCTGGAGGCGGGTGTTGACCTCAAGGAAGGAGATGGTTCCGTCGAGGCCGACGAGGAACTCGCAGGTCCCCGCCCCGACGTACCCGGCCTCCTTCAGGATGGCCTTCGACGAACTGCGCAGCAGCTCTTCCTGCTCCGGGCCGAGGAACGGGGCCGGCGCCTCCTCGACGAGCTTCTGGTGACGGCGCTGCAGCGAGCAGTCGCGGGTGGAGACCACCACCACGTTGCCGTGTTCATCGGCCAGGCACTGGGTCTCCACGTGCCGGGGTTTGTCCAGGTAGCGTTCCACGAAACACTCGCCGCGCCCGAAGGCGGTGATGGCCTCCCGGGTTGCGGAGGCGAACAGCTCGGGGATCTCCTCGAGGGTGCGGGCCACCTTGAGGCCGCGACCGCCACCCCCGAAGGCGGCCTTGATGGCCACGGGCAGGCCGTGCTGCTCCGCGAAACGCACCACTTCCGCGGCGTCAGCGACGGGATCGGGGGTGCCCGGCACCTGCGGGGCACCCACCTTCTGCGCGATGTGACGCGCCCTGACCTTGTCGCCCAGGCTCTCAATGGCTTCGGGGGGTGGGCCGATCCATCTCAGGCCCGCGTCCATGACGGCGCGGGCGAAACCGGCGTTCTCGGCCAGGAAACCGTAGCCCGGGTGCACGGCGTCGGCTCCGGAGCGGCGCGCCACGTCGAGGAGTTTCTCCACACTCAGGTAGGTGTCCGCGGGGGTCGCTCCGCCCAGGGCGAAGGCCTCGTCCGCGAGCGTCACGAACAGGGAGTCCGCATCGGAGTCGGCGTACACGGCCACCGAGGCGATGCCCGCGTCGCGCGCGGCCCGGATCACCCTGACGGCGATCTCCCCGCGGTTGGCGATCAGAACCTTCGAGATGACCCCGTTGTTCACCTTCTGCCTCCTCCGGTAGAACCTCTTCGGCGGAGTCTAGTGGCAACCACGAACCTGTGCCCCGTCCACCGCTGCCAGGTATGACTTCCGCAACAGGGCCTAGGGTTGAGCCATGCCGACACCTGATTTCATCCTTGAGCTGCGCCGCCACATCGGGAACGAGACGCTGTGGCTGAGCGGGGCCAATCTCGTGGTGCTGCGGGAAGGGGAGGCCGGGCCGGAGGTGCTGCTCGGCCGCCGCGCCGACGACGGCAACTGGGCCGCGATCTCCGGGATCGTCGAGCCGGGGGAGAACCCTGCGGACACCGTGGTGCGGGAGGCCCGGGAGGAGGCCTGCATCGAGGTGGAGGTGGAGCGGATGCTGTGGCTGGACGTCATGGACGAGGTCACCTTCCCCAACGGCGACCGCTGTCGTTTCCTGGACCACGGGTTCCGGGGCCGGCTGGTGGACGGCAGCCCCGGAATCGGCGACGGCGAGATCAGCGACTTCGCCTGGTTCCCGGCGGACCGGCTCCCGAGCCCGCGGCAGGCACGTTTGGCGGAGCAGGTTCGCGTCTGTCTGGAGGATCCCCGCGACGTCGTGCTCGGGTTGGGGCGCCGATGAGGAGAGCGGCTGCCGGGTTGCTGGTGCTCCTGGCGCTCTCGGGCTGCACCACCCCGCCGCCGCAGCCGGCCACCCCGGAGGTCACCTGGACCGCAAGCGCCCCGGCCGACGGCGTCACCTTGACCCAGCTCGGGTTCCGCAACGGCCCGGCCGAGTTCTGGCTTCCCTCCGGGGTGGTGATCCGTGACCGCGTCGATCTGGAAGCCAACATCACGGTGACCATCACGTCTCCCGGCGGGGCGGAGCTCGCGGCCTGGCTGAGACGAAATCTGCCCGCAGCCGGATTCGAGATCACGGCTGACGGGCAGGACTCGTTGTTGTTCCGGCGCGGTCAGTGGCAGGGAGCCTTCACCCTCACTGCTGCGCTCTCGGCGCTTTCCCTGCGCACCGATCGTGAGCAGTGACGGAGCCGAATCACCTGGTCTTGGCGCTTGCCTTGGAGGAGGTGTTCTTCTTCGTGACGGCTTCCTCGGCAGCCACATCGCCCGGGCTGGTCGGGCTGGCGGCGGGCGCCAGGTTCATCGATAGTGCGCTGCCTCCCAGGGTTGACAGCATCTGGCGGACATTCGCGAGCTGTTCGGTGATGGAGTCGCGGCGGGCGGCCAGGGCGCTCAGCTCACGCTCCGACTCGCGCTTGACCCTTTCTGCGGCGATCCGTGCGTTCTCCAGACGCGACTTCGCCTCGGACGCAGCACGTTCCCGTTCCTCCTCCGCGGAGGCGTGGGCCTCCTCGAGGACACGGGCCGCCTCGGTCTGGGCCTCCGTCAGCTTGTCGTTGGCCACCGCAAGAGCACGCTCGTGGTTGGCCATCTGGGTGGCGAATTCGGCGGTCGCGCGTTCACGGCGTTCCGCGAGCGTCGCCTCGAACTCGGCGGCAGCGGCTCCGGCAGCGGCGCGTTGCTGTTCGAAGACGGCCTCGGCCTCGCGGCGACGTGCGGAGGCCTCGCGGTCGGCGTGATCCAACAACTCGTCGGCCTCGCGGTTGGCCTGCTCGATGATCCGGGTTGCATCGGCCTCGGCCTTGGTGCGGGTCTCGGTGGCATAACCATCCGCGGCGGCACGGGCATGCTCCACCTCGTGCGCGACCTGGATTTCCATCGCTTCCGCGTCCTCCTGGGCGCGCAGCCGGATGTCATCGGCTTCCTCCTGGGCGAGGTTCAGCATCTGGACGATCCGCTCCCCGAGGGATGCGAAGTCGGTGCCCTGGCCGTTCGAACTGTGTGCCTGGGCCTGACTCACCTGCTCCTGGAGTTCGCTCACCTGCTGCTGCAGCCCGGTGACGCGACCCTGGGAGGCCTCGAGCGCCTGATTGAGCTTGTTTATCTCAACCGTCTGTGTGGCCGCCTCCTGCAGGGCCGCAGCGTGTGTCTGTCGCATTCGACGCAAAACGGAATCCACTTGGGCTGGATCGTAGCCTCGGCGCACCGTTGCGAATGTTTCGTCGGTCATCGGTCTCCTAATTCGTTCTCGCCGGGTGCGGCCAAAGCCTCAATGACCCCGGACAGTTTACTCAACTGGGATGTGATCTCGTCGCGTTGTTTGGAGAGTGCCTTGACCTCTTCGCGTGCATCCCTCAGTCTGCGACGTGTGTCTGCGCGGGCGTGCTCCGCTTCCGCGCGGGCCTGTTCGAGCTCACGTTTGGCGGTCTCGCGATCGGTTCGTAGTTTCGTGTAGTGATCCGAGTGGAGCTGTTCCAGTTCGGTCATCGTCTGTTCTCGCAGCGTCTGGGCCTCATCCTTGGCAACGGAAAGGATCCGGTTGGCTCGTTCGACCAGCTCCCGCGACTCCTCGGCGGCGGTGCGACGACGGGCGTCGGCCTCCTGTTCAGCGGTACGACGAGTTCGCTCGGCTTCCTCCTGGGCCGCTGAGAGCAGGCTCCCGACCCTTTCGTTCGCTTCTCGAACCGCGGCGATGGTGGCGGCCTCTGCCACCGCCAGTTCGTGGCGACGGGAGACGATGAAGGCGTCGAGGTCGTCCTTCTGGGTCTGTTTCCAGAGCTCGAGCTCCTCCGCGGCCTCGGCCCGTTTGGCCTCAACCTCGGCCTCGACGCTGCTGCGCAGATCAGCCACGGTCTGTTTGGTCCAGCTCAGCTGCGACGATGCTTCCTTGAGCAACTGCTGGGATTCCTTCTGGGCCGAGGCGAGCAGTTCATCACGCTGTTTCTCGGCGGTGACCACCGTTGCTTCCGCTGCGGCGACGTATTCCTCACGCCACGCGGTGGTCGACTCCCTGATCCGCTCCGCATCCCTGCGGGCCTTCTCCACGATCTCCCGGGCCTCCGTGCGGGCCGATGTCAGGAACTGCCTGGTCTCCGCCTCGGCCTCCCCCCTGCGCGCGGCGATGTCCTTTTCGCACGCCTGTCGCTGTTCGGCCCACGTGGCTTGCAGCTTCTCGTGCTCGATGTGCTGCTGCTTCGCGACCTCCTCAGCTGCCTTCCGGGCCGCTGCCAGGATCTGCTCCGCCTCGTTGCGGCTGCGTTGGATTATCTGTCTCGCCTCCGCGGTGGCATCGGCGCGCAGCTGGTCGCAGGTCTGCTCCGCCCCGGCCACCAAGCGGGCCGCCCGGGAAGAGGCGTCGCGCATGGTGGAACGCGCTTCCTCGTCTGCTTTCGACATGCGCTGACGTGCCTGATCGCGGGTGTCGGCCAACTCCTGCCTGGCCTGCGCGTTTGCTGCCGCGAGGTCCTCGGCCGCGGTGCGTTCCGCCTCGTGGCGGCGCAGGATCTCCAGGACCTCCGCTCGGGTTTCGGCCCTCAACTGATCAGCCATCGCCTGAGCCTGGTCCAGAATCCTGGCAGCCTTCGCCCCGACGTCTGTCAGGGGGGAACGGGCAGGCAGCGACATGCCCCAATTCTGCTGCTCGGCCAAGCCGTCCTTCAAGTCCCCGCCGGGACTGGTCAACCGGCGATAACACTTCATGAAAATTGAAAATAAAATTATCTCGATTCTGGAAGGGGTTGGTTATCCCTCGAGAACCGGGCCGAAAATGTGGAAGCATTGCTCCATGGCCGTGACCCTCGCTGATGCCCTGACCGACTTCGCCCTGCTGGCCGTGGAAGGACAGCAGGCCCTGCTCGACGAAGCCGGCGCCACCCAGTGGGAGGCTGACCTGGACCAGCGCAGACTGTGGTTGGGGGAGCGGTCCTATGACATCGCGATGATCGGAACTTCGTCCGAGATCTCGAACACGTGGATGTGGTCCTGGGCGAACCCCGGGTACGGTGCCTCACACCCCGCGGTGTCGGCGATCCTGTCGGGGTGCGCGAAAGGACGCGAGGCCGGTATCCCGGAGTTCGCCGCGGAATCCTTCTCCCTGGAGGGCGTCACGGACTACGGCATGAGGCCGGGATCGGCCGTCGCCTTCCTCGCCGCACGGCTGTCGGGTGCACCAGCCATTTACGCCGCCCCGTACGGCAGCGGCGTTGCCTACCTCGCCATTTTCAATCTTGAACTGCCCGCTCCCACGCCGGAGGCGCTGCCGCGAATGATGTCGGCCTGCCTCGAGTACTCGAGAAACCATCGTCAGACAATCGGTAACTTCGGCGCTCAACGAGGCCTCAGGCCTGTGCGAACCAAAGACGGTGGCATCGTCCTGACCTACCCCAATGGGGCACGCGTGCACTGCGCGTTCGATGACTGGAGCCGGGTCACCCAGGTGAGGATGGAGCAACTCGGGCAGGCGTGAGATCAGGTCTCGGCGTCACCACGCCACAAACTCGGCCAGGTGACGCCCAGATCGAGCAGGATCTGTCTCAGCAGGGGGAGGGACAGGCCGACCACATTGTGAGGATCTCCCTCGATGCCCGTGACGAATGCGCCCCCCAGCCCGTCGATGGTGAAGGCGCCGGCCACCCAGCGAGGTTCGCCGCGCGCCACGTAGGCGGCGATCTCCTCATCCGTGACATCGGCGAACTTCACCACCGTGCTCGCGGTGCGCAAAGCCTGCCGGGCCTCGTCGTCGCGGCGGACCAACACGAAATGTCCCGTGTGCAGCACGCCCTGGCGGCCTCGCATCCGCTGCCACTGCGCGGTTGCGGCCTCGACGGTGCGAGGCTTTCCACGGGCGCGCCCCTCGAACTCCAGCACGGAATCACAGGCGACGAAGATCGCATCACCCGAGACCCGCTCGGCCACCGATTCCCCTTTCGCGGCCGCCAGCCGAAGTGCGAGTCGCACGGGTTGAGGATCGGTGATCAGTGATTCATCCACGTCGCTGGCATGAACCTCGGGATCCAGCCCGGCTCGACGCAACAGCTCCAATCGGGAGGGGGACTTGGAAGCAAGTATGAAACGCATCGTCAGAACCTGATGTAGGTACGCCAGGCGTCGCGCCCGTAGACGAGCTGCTGGCGAACGGTCCGGTAATAGGACTTCCAGCCGCCCGCGAGCGGGCGGTCATCGGCTGCCTTGAGCTTGTCATCGGCCATGTCGAGGGCCTGGAGGACCACCACCAGGGCGGCGACCTCATCCTCCGTCGCCCCGGCCGCCCGAATGTCGTAGCGCCCGGTCACAGTGGAATGTTCCCGTGCTTCTTGGGTGGCAGTTGCTCGCGTTTCGTGCGCAGCAGCCGCAGGACCCGGATGATCTGGGCGCGGGTTTCGTGTGGGTAGATCACCTGGTCGATGTAGCCCCGCTCCGCGGCGATGTAGGGGTTCGCGAGCTCCTGGTCGTACTCGTCGACCAATTCCTGGCGGCGTCGGTCAGGATCCTCGGCCTCCGCGAGGGTCTTGCGGTGCAGGATGTTGACCGCGCCCTGTGCGCCCATCACGGCGATCTGCGCCGTCGGCCAGGCGAAGTTCACATCCGCCCCCAGATGTTTCGAACCCATCACGATGTATGCCCCGCCGTAGGCCTTGCGGGTGATGACCGTGATGGTGGGCACGGTCGCCTCGGCATAGGCGAAGATCAGCTTCGCCCCACGCCGGATGATGCCCTGGTGCTCCTGATCGACGCCGGGAAGGAAGCCAGGCACGTCGACGAAGGTCAGCACCGGGATGTTGAAGGCGTCGCAGGTACGGACGAAGCGCGCGGCCTTCTCGGATGCGTCGATGTCGAGGCAACCGGCGAACACGGTCGGCTGGCTGGCGACGATGCCGATGGGGCGGCCCTCGATCCGCCCGAAGCCCGTGATGACATTGCCGGCGAACAGTTCCATGACCTCGAGGAACTCCTCGTCGTCCAGCACGTTGTGGATGATCTCGCGCATGTCGTAGGGCTGGTTCGCGGAATCCGGTATGAGCTGATCGAGCTGCCGATCGTGGTCGGTGATGGTCAGATCCACCTCGGCGTCGTCGTAGACCGGAGGATCCTCCAGGTTGTTCTGCGGCAGGTAGCTGATCAGGTCGCGAACGTACTCCAGGGCATCGTTCTCGTCCGCCGCCAGGTAGTGCGAGTTCCCCGACTTGCTGGAGTGGGTGCGGCCACCGCCCAGTTCCTCCATGGACACGTCCTCGCCCGTGACGGTTTTGATCACCTCGGGGCCGGTGATGAACATCTGCGAGGTCTTGTCCACCATCACCACGAAATCCGTCAGGGCGGGGGAGTAGACGTGACCACCCGCTGCCGCGCCCATGATCAGCGAGATCTGCGGGATCACCCCGGAGGCCCGGGTGTTGCGGCGGAAGATCTCCCCGTACAGGGCGAGGGAAACCACCCCCTCCTGAATGCGCGCACCACCGCCCTCGTTGATCCCGATCAGGGGGCAGCCGGTCTTCAGGGCGAAGTCGATGATCTTGACGATCTTCTCGCCGTAGACCTCGCCCAACGCGCCGCCGAAGATCGTCACGTCCTGGCTGAAGACGCAGACGGGGCGGCCATGGATGGCGCCGGTGCCGGTGATCACACCGTCCCCGTAGGGGCGGCGGGCATCCATCCCGAAGTTCTTGGAACGGTGCCGGGCGAACTCATCCAGCTCCGCGAAACTGCCCTCGTCCAGGAGCGCCAGCACTCTCTCGCGAGCTGTCATCTTGCCCTTGGCGTGCTGCATCTCGACGGCGGTGGCGGAACCGGCGTGGACGGCCGCGTCGATGCGACGTCCCAGATCCGCCAGCTTGCCGGCAGTGGTGTGGATGTCGATGTCCATGCATGGAACCTTAGCGTCCGGGCGAAGCGGGTACGGTGGGACCGGCTGCGGCCACCGGCCATGGGTTCAGCAGCGATGCCGGGTCGGGAGGCCGATATCCACGTTGCCCCATGGGTGTCAGGAGTCGAGGAACTCCGCTGTCGGCGAGCGTCTCGACGAGCGAGGGTTCATCGTTCCCGGTCCGGGTGACGCCGGTGACCGGCCGTACGGGCTGGCCGACTGACAGACCAGCCCGTAGCAGTCGAGAGTCATTTCTCCTCGGTCAGTTGGGTGGAGCACTTCTCGCGCACCTTGTAGACACTTTCGAAACCGTCCTCGGACACCTTGCCGTTCAGGTTGACCTTGCCGTCGGCGAGTTTCTGGAGGGCGGAGTCGTTCAGGCTGTCGTAGGTCTCCTCTACTATGCATCCGGCGTAGTTGTTGATCAGGTTGTCGTCGGTGACACCGCCGCCATTGTCCTTGTAGGACTTGGCCACTCCCGCCTTGACGGCGTCCTTGGTCGGTTTCCCTCCACTGCAACCGGTCGCACCCAAAGCGATGGCGGCCGCGGCCAGGACGGCCACTGACCCCTTGAGCAGTCGAGAATTCATGCTGTCGTTTCCTCTCCCGGCGCCGAGACGGCGCCGTCGGGCAGCAGGTTAGTCTCCGGCAGGGTCGTTCCGGTCCCAGCCATCAGCAGCGGTAAACGCCGGCTCCCTCCGAAACATCCCGGGACTGTCATGGCGAACGCGGCTCCGAGCGGTGGACCTTCGTTTCCGGCTGACTTTCGACCGACTCGCTCGCACGCCGCCCACGGCCTTGATGTCCCCATCTCTGTTCCTGGGCGTGATGCCGATCTGTTCCTGGGTGTGATGCCGACATTCCCGTCGGCGAGTTCCTGCAGTGTCTCGGCGCTCAGCTTGTCCTGACGCCCGTCGACGCCGCAGTCGGTGCGGTCGTTGAGCACGTCTTCCGCGAAGGTGTTGCCGGCCTCCTTGAGCATCGTGATGATTTCCGCTTTGACGACGTCCTTGGTGGGCTTCCCCGTTGCACCCGACCGCACCGAAGGCGAGAGCAATCGATGTCATGGCCTGTTTCAAGGAGGCTTATTCATAGGGTGTAGGCGAAGATGAGTCCCGTGACGGCTTGTATTGTGGTTTCGAAGGTGTTGTAGGGGCGACGGTAATCGGTGTGCAGGACACGCCATGTTTTGAGGTTCGCGATGACACGTTCGATGAGGTAGCGGACGCGGTTGATGGTCGTGTTGTTTCTTTTATCGGTGTTGGTGAGTTCACCATGGGCGGGTTTCTTCACGGGGGTGATCATTCCCAATCCGATGTAGCCTTTGTCGCCAATATGCGTCGTTGCATCAAGTGCCTCGAGGAATCCGGATTCCTTGATGGCCT
>CAJPNZ010000113.1 GCA_905372155.1 Propionibacteriaceae bacterium | reverse complement strand
CCCCGAGACCGAGCCCCCACCAGCCGCCGCTGGCCAGCGCGTACAGCGCCGAGAGGGGCTGGGAGGCCAGGTCGGGGTTGGCCTGCGGATCGAAGAAAGCCATGAAACGCGCCATCCGGTTCTCCGAACCCATCACCAGCACCAGCACGACACCGATCGCCGCCAACAGCGACGGCACCAGGATCCGCAGCGAGGTCCCGACGAAGAACAGCAGGGAGAAAATCATGGCACCGAAGATCAATCCGGTGCCGAGGTCCCGCCCGGCCAGGATCAGAGCCAGCATCGCCAAGGCCCCTGGGATGAAGGGCAGCAGCAGCTGAGCGGGTTCCTTCAAACGGCGGCGTTTGTTGTGGAACAGAGCGGCCGCCCACAGCACCAGGGCCAGTTTCGCGAACTCGGAGGGCTGGATGGTCAACAACCCCCCGATCCGGATCCAGTTGCGGTTGCCGTTGGTCTCGTAACCCAGGGGGGTCTGGACGAGGATCAACCCGAGCACGGCGGCCAGCCACACGGGGGCCGCGAGCTTCCGCAGCGTCTCGGGTTTCATCCGGCTGACGGGGATCATCAGGAGCAGCCCGATGACCAGGAAGATGAGCTGGCGGATCACGTAGTAGTAGGGGGATTCGCCTTGGAAGAGCGCGATCACCGACGACGACGACAGCACCATCATCTCTCCGATTGCCGTGAGGATGACCGTGGCGAAGATGATGAGGTGATGATCCGCCATCGGGGACCGGGTCAGCGCACGCACCACGTTGCCGGACGACCGTCCGGCGGAGGGCGCTTTGGCCATTGGCGTGCCTAACTGCTCGGTGCCTGAAGGCTCCGGACCGCGGCGGCGAAGCGCTCGCCGCGGTCGTCGTAGCCCGTGAACATGTCGAGCGAGGCGCTTCCGGGGCTCAGGAGCACCGCGTCACCCTCACGGGCAAGACGCGCCGCGTGGGAGACCACCTCGTCCATCACACCATGGTCGCTGCTGTCCAGGATGATCACGGGAACATCGGGCGCGTGTCGGGACAATGCGTCCGCTATGACCTGCCGGTCGATGCCGATGAGGATCGCCGCCCGGATGCGGTCGCGATGGGTGGTGATCAGATCGTCGAAGCTGGTCCCCTTGGTCTGGCCGCCCGCCACCCACACGAACGACGGGAAGGCCCGCATGGCCGAGTCCGCCGCGTGCGGGTTCGTTGCCTTCGAGTCATCGATCCAGCGCACGCCGTTGATCTCGGCCACCTCCGCGATGCGGTGCCCCGCGAGCCGCAGGTCACGGAGCCCCTGGGCCACGGATCTCGCCGGCACCCCGAGACTGCGCACCAGCGCCGCCGCCGCGCAGGCGTTGGCGACGTTGTGCGGGGCGTAGGGCCGCACATCCGCGACCTTCGCGAGTTCCAGCGCGGAACTGTGCCGCTGGGCGACGAAGGCGCGGTCGACGATCAGGCCGTCCACCACACCGATCATGGAGATCGCGGGGATACCGGTGGTGAAACCGATGGCGCGGGCCCCTTCCGTGACCTCGGCCTCCTCCACGAGACGTTCGGTCTCCGGTTCGGCCACGTTGTACACGCAGGCGTTCGTGACCCGTTCGAAGATCCTGGCCTTGTCGGCCACGTAGCGTTCGTAGCCGCCGGGGCCGTTGTAGAACTCAAGGTGGTCCTCGTGCAGGTTCAGCACCGCAGCGGAGTGGAGGGCGAGGGTGTGCACCCAGTGCAGCTGGAAGCTGGACAGCTCGACCACCAGCGCGTCGTAGGGTTCGTCGTCGAGGATGGCCTCCACGATGGGGCGGCCGATGTTCCCGACCGCCGCCGCCCGCATCCCGGCGGCCCGGAGCATGGACTCGGCCATCTGGGTGGTGGTGGTCTTCCCGTTGGTGCCGGTGACCCCGAGCCACGGAATGGCTCGGTCGGGCTGCTGCATCCGCCAGGCGAGTTCGATGTCCCCCCACACCGGGATGCCACGCTCCAGCGCCCGGGTGAGCAGCGGGGCGTCGGGACGCCACCCCGGGGAGGTGACCACCAGGTCCGTGTCCCCGGGCAGTTCGGCGGTTGCTCCTTTTCCGAGCCGCACCGTGGCGTCGAGGGTCTCCAGGATGGCCGCCTTGTCGGCGTGGGCGTCCGACTCGTCCAGGACCGTGACCCTTGCCCCGAGCGAGAGCAGCCCGTCGGCCGCCGAGTAACCCGAGACACCGAGGCCCGCAACGACGGCGTGCACCCGGCTCCAGTCGCTCAGCCGATTCGCCGTGAGGAGAAACTCTTTCACTGACCGACCACCCATTCCGCGTAGAAGATACCGACACCGATGGCGACGCACAGGCCGCAGATGATCCAGAACCGGATCACCACGGTGACCTCCTGCCACCCGAGAAGCTCGAAATGGTGGTGAATGGGCGACATCTTGAAGATGCGTTTGCCCTTCGTCGCCTTGAAATACCCCACCTGGAGCGCCACGGAACCGGCCTCCATGACGAACAGGAAGCCCATGATCACCAGCAACAGCTCCGTGCGGGTCATGATCGACAATCCCGCCAGGGCCGCGCCGATGGCCATGGAGCCGGTGTCGCCCATGAAGATCCGGGCGGGTTTGGCGTTCCACCACAGGAAACCGAAACAGGAACCGGCGAGCGCGGTCGAGACCACGGCCAGGTCGTAGGGGTCACGCACCTCGTAGCAGAGGGGGCCGACGCTGGAGACCCTGCCGCACCACTGGTTGAACTGCCAGATGTTGACCAGCGAGAAAGTCGCGAACACCAGTGTCGCGCTGCCCGCGAGCAGGCCGTCGAGGCCGTCGGTGAGGTTGGTGGCGTTGGGCCAGGCCATCAGCAGGAAGATGATCCAGATCACGGCCAGGAAGAACGGGAGGTGCAGCCAGGGCAGGTCACGCAGGAAGGAAACGAACTCCGATGCGGGGCGAAGACCGCGTTCGTCGGGGAAGTTGAGCGCCAGCACCGCGAAGACACCACCGATCGTGAACTGTCCGATCAGCTTCCCCCTCGGGGTGAGCCCCAGGGAGCGTTCCTTCGAGATCTTCGCCCAGTCGTCCAGGAAACCGAGGAATCCCAGGGCGGTCATGACCCCGACCAGCAGCACCCCCGAGATCGTCACCGATTCCCACAGGATCAGGTGGGCCAGGAAATAGGACAGCACCACGGAGGCGATGATGACGACACCACCCATGGTTGGGGTGCCGCGCTTGGTCAGGTGCTCCTTGGGGCCGTCGTCGCGGATGAACTGACCGTACTGACGCCGGGTCAGGAACTTGATGAACTGTGGGGTGACCAGCAGTGTCAGCAGGAGGGACAGGCCACCCGCCGCCAGGATCGTTCTCACTTGGGGACGCCTCCGATCCGTTTCGTCACGGCGTCAGCCACCAGTTCCAGACCCACGCTGCGCGAGCCCTTGACCAGGAGAAGATCCCCCGGCGCGAGATCCACCTGCGAGGCCTCCTCACGGGTGGCCGCCCGGGCCTCGATTCCTCGTTCGCGTGCCGCTTCCGCCACGATCCCGGCGTGTTCCCCGACCGAGATCACCTCGTCGATCCCGAGGTCGGCGGCCAACGCCCCGGCCTCGGCGTGCAGCCCCCCCGATTCGGGGCCGAGCTCCAACATGTCCCCCAACACCGCCACGGCGCGGGCCCCGGGATGGCGCCTGCGCTGCCCGGCGATCAGGTTGGCCGCGGTGCGCAGGGCGGCGGCCATCGAGTCGGGGTTGGCGTTGTAGGCGTCGTTCAGGACGATACGGTCCCGGCTGCAGTGCACCAGCTCCATCCGCCAGTCCGACCGGGACTCGGCGGCCGACAGGGCCCCGGCCACCTCCGCGACGGTCATGCCGACCGCCAGGCCTGCGGCGGCCGCGGCCAAGGCGTTGGAAACCTGGTGTCTCCCGATCACGCGGAGCGAAACCGGGGCCGAGACGGTTTCCGATTCCCGGGTGACCGCCAGCGTGAAGGCGGCCTTCGCGGATTCGTCGCACACGACGTCCCGGGCTGCGACCCTCAGGTCTCCCTCGGGCAGGTCGCCCTCCCCGAACCACGCCACCCGCGCCACGGTTTCGTCCCGCATGGCCCGGCAGGCGGGGTCGTCGGCGTTCAGCACCGCCCAGCCCCCAGGTTCCAGTCCCGCGATGATCTCCGACTTTGCGCGGGCGGTCTGCTCGATCCCGCCGAACTCGCCCACATGGGCGCGCCCGATGTTCAGCACCATCCCGACGTCGAGGCCAACCAGCGAGGTGAGCCACTCGATGTGCCCGGCCCCCCGGGAACCCATCTCGCTGACGAGGAATTGCGTCGACCCGTCGATCCGGCATGCCGTCAGCGGCACACCGATCTCGTTGTTCTGGCTTCCCACCGGGGCCACGGTGGCTCCCCTCGCCTCCAGCACCTGCGCCAGGAGGTCCTTGGTGGAGGTCTTCCCGGAGGACCCCGTGACACCGACACTCACCATTCCCCGGGCGCGTTCCTCCCGGACCAGCCCCCGCGCCAGCCACGAGAGCCCCTGCACGGTGTCCTCGACCAGGATGTGGGGGACCTCGGCCTCGGTGACGAAACTGCCGAGCACAGCTGCGGCCCCTGCAGCCACGGCCTGCGGGGCGAAGGAGTGACCATCGACCCGGGAACCGGGAATGGCGACGAAAAGACTGCCGGGGGTGGCCTCGCGATTGTCGAGCACCACGTCGGGACCGATCACGGTGTCATCGCCCACCACCTCGACGGCCGCTGGCTGCATCAGCTCCACCAGCTCGCTGAGCCGCCTCGCCCTCATCGACCACTTCCTTCCATCCGTCGCCAGGCCTCGAGAGCGACCAGGGCATCGTCGAAGGCCACGATCCGGTCACCAATCTGCTGGCCCTGTTCGTGTCCCTTCCCGAGAATCGCCACAACACTACCGTGCCCAGCCGTTGCGAGCGCCAGTTCGATTGCGCCGCCCCTCCCCCCGGCCTCGATGACCCGGGCCCGTGATTCCCCGATTCCGGCGAGCATGGCGGCCCGGATCCTGGCCGGGTCCTCGGTGCGCGGGTTGTCATCGGTGATGATCAGGACGTCGCTGCGCTCAGCAGCGGCGCGCCCCATCAGGGGACGCTTGTCAGGGTCCCTGTCCCCGCCGCAACCCACGACGGTTATCACCTCCCCGAATCCCTGGAGGGCATCCAGGGTGGCCGCCACGGCCTGCGGGGTGTGGGCGAAGTCCACGATCACGGTGGGGGCCTTCTCGGGCAACGGCAGCACCTGCATCCGCCCGGGCACCTGCGCCCGGGCCAGGCCCGGAAGTGTGGTCCCGGCCGGGATCCCGGCGCGTTCGAGCATCGCCACGGCGATGGCTGCGTCCACCATGTTGTGCCAGCCGGGCAGCGCCAGTTCCACCGTCACCTCCCCCGACGCGGTGCGAAGCTGCGCGCGTCCCCCCAGCGGAAGGACCGGTTCGTAGCCTGTGAGACGGTAGTCCGCCTCCTCGCGGGTACCGACCGTGGCCACCGGGAGGCCGGTTCTTCGGGCCCTGTCGGCGATCCGGAGGCCGTGTTCGTCATCGATCCAGACCACGGCCGCCCGGGTGTGTCCGGGGGTGAACAACGCGGCCTTCGCCTCGAAGTACTCCTCCATGTTGTGGTGGAAGTCGAGATGATCCCGCCCCAGGTTCAGGAAGGCCGCCACCTCGAACTTCAACGCGTCCGCCCGGGACATGGCCATGGCGTGGCTGGACACCTCGATGGCCACGGCCTGCGCGCCCCGTTCCCGCATCAGGGCCAGCAGCGCCTGGAGATCCGGTGAATCGGGAGTGGTCACCGTGGACCGACCTGATGGCAGTGCCACACCGTCGAGACGGAAACCGAGCGTCCCGATGGTCCCGACGCGCCGCCCCGTGGCGGCCAGCGTGGCCTCCAGCAGGGCGACCGTGGTGGTCTTGCCATTGGTGCCCGTGACTCCGAAAAGTTCCAACCCACTCGCGGGCTCGCCGTAGACGCGGGCGCTCACCTCGGCCATCGTGGGACGCAATCGGTCGCTGACCAGCACGGGCACACCGGTCTCCCCCGCGACCTGAGCTCCTGCCGGGTCGGTCAGGATGGCAATGGCTCCCCGCGCCACGGCTTGCGTGCTGAACGCTGCTCCATGGGAATGAAACCCCGGCAGGGCGACGTAGAGGTCACCCGGGCGCACCAGGCGTGAATCGAGGCAGACCCCCGTTGTGGAAACGGTCCCGGTCTCACCGGAAACACCGAGCCCGGCCACCGCTTCCCGAATGGCGACGGGGGGGACGGATTCCGGCCTGAGCGTGCTCACTCCCACTCCAGTGGCTCCTTCGGCGCAGGAGTGCTCGAAGGAGCCACGTTGTACCTGGGAAGGGCCGTCTGGAGCACGTTGTTGACCACAGGCAGGGCCAGTTGGCTTCCGAGGTTGCCGTTGGTAGGTTGATCGAGCACGACGTAGACCAGCAGCTGGGGATTCTCCGCCGGGGCGATCCCGACGAAGGATGAGGTGTAGCCGTTGTAGCACTTGCAGTTGGAGTCGTAGCGTTGAGCGGTACCGGATTTGCCCGCGGTGCGATACCCGGGAATCGCCCGCTCTGAGCCCACGCTCGTGATGACGGATTCCATCATGTTGACCACCATGCCAGACGCGTCCTCGGAGATCACGCGGCGCGATGCCGGGGTTGCCAGCGAGATCGGGGTCCCGTCAGGGTTCGTGGCGGAGCGGATGATCTGCGGCTGGTGGTAGGTGCCACCGTTGACGGCCGCGGAGAGCGCTGCCCCCATCTGCACGACCGAGACGGACAGTCCTTGCCCGAAGGAAATCTGGTCGCGTGTGTAGTCGGCCATGTCGGCCTCCGGGAGGGAGCCCGCGGTTTCCGCGGGTAGTCCCGATCCCGGGGCAGAGCCGAGCCCGAACGAGGTCAGATATTCGTGCAGCTTCGCCTTGTCCAGCTGGCGGGCGAGCTTGATGGTTCCGATGTTCGAGGACTGCGCCACCACACCCCGGACGGTCAGTTTGAGTCTCCCGTGCTCGAAGGAGTCCGTGACGGTTCCACTTCCGGAGGTGATGCTGGCAGGCACGTCGACCTTCGTGTCCGGGGTCACCAGCCCCGAGTCCGTCAGGGCGGCCATGGTCAACACCTTCTCCGTGGAACCCGGTTCGTAGGCCTCGGTCACGGTGCGGTTTCCGAGGTTTCCGGCATCCGCGGCGCCGGGATTGGCCGAGTCGAAGGATGGCGCCGTCGCCAGGGCAAGGATTTCACCGTTGTTGGGGTTCATCACGAGAACCGAGCCGGTTTTCGCGCCGGCCGTCGCGATGCCGTCGGCCAGCGCCTGTTCCGCGGACCACTGCAGATCCGCATCCAGGGTCAGCGAGTAGTTGGCTCCGTTCACGGGTGGGGTGAGGACGCTTGTACCCAACGGGATGCGACCGTAGGTCGAGCGTTCATAGACCTCCTGTCCGGAGGTCCCGGCCAGCTGGGAGTCGAGCATCCCCTCGAGTCCCGCGGCTCCCCTGCCTTCCCCGTTGACGAAACCGACGACGTTGCTCGCGAGTGTCCGGTTGGGGTAGGTGCGCAAGGGGTCGTTCTCGGCGAACAGGCCGTACCAGCGACGCTTGCCGTCCCCGTCGATACCTTTGCGCATGTCGTTCTCGATCTCGGTCCAGGTGGCCGCCGGAACGTGCCGGGCAATTTCCGCATACCTGACCCCCGGGGCCGTCAGAATCTCCAGGTATTTGGACTCGGCACCCCCCAGGTGCGTGGCCAGGATCTTCGCCACGGCTTTCGGTGCCGCGTCCGCCTCTTCCCGTTTCTTCGCACTCATCGGGTAGCGCTTGTCCGCCCCGTTGCTCTGCACCATATCCGGGTCAGCCGTGACGTGCATGGCCGGCTGGGTGGTGGCGAGCACCACCCCGTTGCGGTCGGTGATGGCGCCACGTTCGGGCAACAGTTCCCGGGTGTTCTGCATCTTCTCCGCGGCCTGGGCGGCGAAGCTCTGGGCCTCGAGGGCCTGCAGTTGAACAGCGCGTCCGACGCAGACCATCACCAGCAGAAGCAGAGCCATCATGAACGCACGGATGCGCATGCTGGAGCGTCCGAGGGGCAGCTTCCAGGTGCGACGTCTCCCGCGACGGACCGGACGGCGACTCACCGCTCACCCTCCCCTGTTCGTGGGGTCGCCTCCTCGGTCGACGCAGGTGGCGCTTGGGAAGCCTCTGGCTCCGGCGAGGCAGGGGCCGGTGTCTGTCGAGCTCCTGGTAGTCCCGTCAGATAGGGTGCTTCGTCTCCCTTCACCTGCTGAGGCCGCCCCACAATGGTTCCATTCGAAAGGTCAACGAAAGCGGGGAAGGGGTTCGGCACCATTCCCAGCTCCGAAGCCCGAAGAGCAAGCGACCCGCTGCTGGAGACGCCCTGAAGCTCCGTTCGACGGGCAGCCACCTCGTAGGACAGCTGTGTGGCTTCCCGCCGAAGATTTGAAAGATCGCGGGATTGGGCACCGACCTGAGTGGTCACGACCATGACGAAAACCATACCCACCGCCACCAGGGCAGCCAGTATCAGCAGGAACCCGAACGTGGAGACACGGGCCTTGACCGGAGGAACGAGCCGCAGCCGGGGACGTGGAATCTGCTGGGTTGTTTGCTCGATGTCGGCGGCAAGGGCACTCAACTATGCCTCCTTGACTCGGGCTGCGGCACGTAGCCTGGCGGATGCCGCACGCGGGTTCGACTGGATTTCCTGTTCCGAGGGCCGCTCGGCCCCCCGGGTCAGAAGCGTGAAACGAGGTTGCAGGTGCTCAGGAACGATGGGCATGTCCCGCGGCGCCCCGTCGGTGGCCAAGGTCGCGAGGTGCCGTTTGACAGGCCTGTCCTCCAAGGAGTGGTAGGCCAGCACCACGATCCGCCCACCAAGCACGAGAGAACCGGTCGCAGCCGGCAGGAACCTCTCCAGGGCTCCCAACTCATCGTTGACCTCGATCCGGAGAGCCTGAAAGGTGCGTTTGGCGGGATGCCCCGGCGAGCGCCTGGCCGCGGCCGGGACGGCATCGGAGATGACATCCACCAGTCGACCTGACGAACTAAAGGGTCGGGTCTCCCGTTCCTGCACGATCGCGGCGACGATTCGTTCCGCGTACCTCTCCTCGCCATAGCCGCGGAGGATCCGCACGAGTTCCGCCGGGGGGGCCGAATTGAGCAGATCAGCGGCGTTTCGTCCTTCCCCCCCGCTCATGCGCATGTCGAGAGGTGTATCGACGCGGTAGGCGAATCCACGCTCCTCGCGGTCTATCTGCAGGGAGCTGAGTCCGAGATCGGCGAGTACCGCATGCACCCGGTCGACGCCGAGATCGGCGAGCACCTCCGGCAGCTCGTCGTAGACGGCCTTCACGAGGGTGATCCGCTCCGCGAACGATCCGAGTCGTTCACGGGCCACGGTCAGGGCTTCCGGGTCACGGTCGATACCGATGAGCCTTGCCGACGGGGCTGCCTCCAGAACCGCGCGGGCGTGACCGCCGAGACCGAGAGTGCAATCGACGTAGACCGCGCCGGGCGAGGCGAGGGGTGGGACCAACAACTCGACGACGCGGTCGAGCATGACCGGATCGTGGATGTCATCACTGGTCGTCACGATCATCTCCTTCCCATTGCCCCGTCGAGTCATCCGTCCGTGTCCCCCGAGACGGAGGTTCCTTCACCGGAAT
>CAJPNZ010000112.1 GCA_905372155.1 Propionibacteriaceae bacterium | reverse complement strand
GCAGGGCCCCGGCCGCGGGCGTGGGGGCGGGTGTGGGAGCGGGAGCAGCGGACGGCGCGGGGGCGTCGCCACCCATCTTCTTGACCACCTCGGCCAGGACCTTGTTGATCAGTTCCTCAGACATTGTTCACTCTCCTACTTGGCCTGGGCGGGGAGGATCTTCTCGACGTCGTTGTGGGGGCGCGGGATCACGTGGACGCTGATGAGCTCACCCACCCGCTCCGCCGCCGAGGCGCCCGCGTCGGTGGCGGCCTTGACCGCGCCGACGTCGCCGCGCACCAGCACGGTCACGTAGCCGGCACCGATCTTCTCGCTGCCCACCAGGGACACATTTGCGGACTTGACCATGGCGTCGGCGGCTTCAACCGCTCCGACATAGCCCTTCGTCTCGACCATTCCGAGCGCTTCCTGCATGCTGACTCCTTCGTCGTTACTCCTAGCGACAGGCAGTTTGGACCTGCCTTCGCCACCATAGGGCCGGTTCGGATACACAGTTTCTCCCGGTTGTTACACATTCTTGCTCCGGGGTCGTGCGCAACATTGAACCCTGCACGAAGTGGTCCTATCGTGAGGACATCCCAGAGGAGCGATTGATGACCGAGCTGACCGACAAGACGCGCATCATCCAGGAGTTCGTGCCTGGCAAGCAGGTCACGCTCGCCCACGTGATAGCCAATCCCGATCCGCACCTGTACCCGAAGATCGGCCTGCCCGCGGGGAGCAGTGGGGCCATCGGGGTGCTGACCATCACGCCGGGCGAGGCCGCCGTGATCGCCGCCGACATCGCCACCAAGTCGGCAGGGGTCGAGTTGGCCTTCGTCGACCGCTTCTCCGGGTCGTTGCTCATCACCGGCCGACTGGCCGATGTCGAATCCTCCGTCACGGGGATCGTCACCACCCTCCAGGCCATTCTCGGGTTCACCCCCGCACCGTTGACCAGGACGTGACGTAGGACATGAGGTCGATCCTGCTGGTCGGCAGCATCGGAGCCGGCAAGACGACGTTCAGGCAGCGCCTCCAGGGGCTGCCCATCGAATATGCAAAAACCCAGGCCATCGAGACCTTCGCATCCGCCATCGACACCCCGGGCGAGTACCTGGAGGTGGGGCGCTACAAACACGCCCTGATGCTGGCCTCCTACGACGTGGACGTGGTGGTGCTGGTGCAGTCCGCCACCAGCGACGAGACCCGTTTCCCGCCGGGGTTCGCCACCACCTTCAACCGCGAGGTGCTGGGGGTCGTCACCCACGCGGGGGTGGCCACCGAGGCGCAGGTCCACGACGCCGTCGACCACCTGGCGCGGGCCGGGGCCCACCGGATCGTGGCTGTCGACTCGGTGACGGGCAAGGGATTCAAACGCGTTCAGGAGGTGCTGTGCCGGACTTCATCGTGAACCCCGCCGCTGGCAACGCGGCCGCCGCCCTCGACCTGCGCAACCTCATCGACGTCGAGGAGCTGCAGCGCATCCAGGACGACTTCGCCACCTCCACCGGGTTGGCGATGATCACCGTCGACTCCATGGGCCGTCCCGTCACGGAGGCGTCGCGGTTCAGCACCCTGTGCCAGTACCTGCGCCGCGACCCCGCGATCCGCGCCAAGTGTTACAGCTGCGACGCCCACGGCGGGCTGCAGAGCGCCATCGAGGGACGACCGGTCGTTTACCGTTGCCACGCGGGCCTGGTGGACTTCTCCGTTTCGATCATGTGGGGGGCGCAGTACCTGGGCGCGGTGATGGCCGGGCAGGTGCTGCTCACCGAGGGGCAGCAGCAGCTCCAGCAGATCGTGGGCGCCTCGGAGGTGCTGGAACACGCGGAGACCGCGAAGCTGCTGGACCAAGTGGCCGTGGTCGACCTCGGCAAACTGCAGGCCGCCGCCAACGAGGTCGTCGGGCTGGCGAACGCGAAGCTCGGCTCCACGCTCGGCGAGGCGGATTTCGCCGTCGCGGTGGCGGGCACGGTGCTGGGCAGGCTCGGTAGGATCCCGGACCCCAGCGGAAACGCGGCGCTCGCCCCGCTGCTGGCGGGCATCCGGAAACCGCTGCCCCTGATCCCCGTCGAGTCGGTGAAGCGACGGATCTCGCTGGATGCCCCGGTGGTTGCCAGCAACGTCGCGCAGGGCAACGCGGCCGCGAACCTGGAGCTGCTCGGCGACTACCTGGATCATCTGCTGCCGCGCTGGAGCCAGAAGGTGGATCCGAAGGAGCTGTCCGAGTACGAGGACATGATGATAGGCATCGCCACCAGCGAGGCCGTGCAGTTCGGGCGCGACATCTCCCAGATCGTCACCCGCCACCGGGGACGCAGACGCGGCCCGATGAACCGCTACGAGTGCCAGGTGTACTGCGAGAAACTGCTGATCCGCGTCCACGACCTCCTCGAACCCGCATCCCGGGGTGGGGAACGCAACCTGACGACGCTGCTGAACGAGATCGAGAAGAACCCGTCGTCGTTCCTGACGCTGCACAAGGCGGCCTCCTACCTGATGTGGTCGGAGTCGCATTTCGCGAGGAAGTTCAAGGAACGCACCGGCTCCAGCTTCATCCACTACGTGACCGCCAAACGACTGGAGCGCGCGAAGTTCGTGCTCATCCACACCGACAAACCGGTGCTCAGGATCGCCGCGGAGCTGGACTTCACGCCGCTGAACTATTTCTCGCGGCAGTTCAAGAAACACATCGGGGTGACCCCGTCCGAGTACCGCAGGGAACACTCCGGGAGGGCGGCATGACCAGGCCCCGCCCCTCGGTTCACCTTCTGCGTTGGATGATCCGCGCCGCCAGCGAGGCGGGGAAACCGGGTTGGGAGGCGCCGGACGAACCGCGGGAAACGATTCCCACGGTTAGGGGGAGAAAAACAGAGACACACAAGAACAGGGGCAGGGCATGAGGGAGTTCCGGCTGGCCACCAGGGTGAGGCTGGGTGCGGAGGCGCTGGAGGCGCTCGACGAGTTCCGCGGGAGGCCGGTTTTCCTGGTGACCGACGACTTCCTGGCCACCACCGGGGTGTACCGGAAGGTGGTCGACAGGCTCGGTGAGCGGGTGACGACGTTCACGGGTGTGAAACCGAACCCCAGCACCTCCGAGATCGGCGCCGGGGTGTCGGTCTACCTGCAGTCCGGGCCCGACGTGGTCGTCGCCTACGGTGGCGGGTCGGTGATGGATGCCGCGAAGGTGATGCACAAGGCCGCCCTCGACGCCGGTTTCGGGGCGCCGGAGGGGATCGTCGCGATCCCGACCACCAGCGGGTCGGGTTCGGAGGTGACGTCGTTCGCCGTGGTCACCGACGAACAGACACACACGAAGGTTCCGATCGCCTCCAGCGAACTGGTGGCGGGGCTGGCCATCCTGGACCCGGAGGCCGTGGTCGGGGTGCCGCCGCACATCACCGCCGACTCCGGCATGGACGTGCTCACCCACGCCACGGAGGCGTACGTGGCGTTGGAGGCCTGCGACTTCTCCGACGCGCTGGCGGAGAAGGCCGTCGAGCTGGTGTTCGGGAACCTGGAGCGCTGCTACACCCACGGCGACGACCTGGAGGCCCGCTCCCACATGCACAACGCGTCCTGCATGGCGGCGATGGCCTTCGACAACGTCGGCCTGGGTATCGTCCATTCGCTGGCGCACGCGCTGGGCGGCCACTACCCGATCGCGCACGGAAGGTTGAACGCGCTGCTGCTGCCGCACGTCATCGAGTTCAACGCCGCCCGCAGCGACCGCGCCGCCGAACGCTACGCCCGCCTGAGCAGGCTGCTGCACCCCTCGGCGAGGGGCCGGGCGGCGGTGACGTCGCTGATCGGGGCGGTCGAACGGTTGAGGTCGAGGCTGGGCATCCCGTCGCGGCTGAGCGACCTGAAGGTCGCATCCGAGGTTCTGCGTCGCGACGAGGACGACCTGGTGGCCGCGGCCCTCGCCGACGGCTGCACCACGACCACCCCGGTGGCGCCCTCGCCCGACGACCTGAAGGGCATCCTGCGCAGGATAGCGTGAGGGTCGGCCGCGGAAACCGGCGGTTCGCGTCTGCGACTGTTTCAGGCGAGCGGGTAGGTTGGGCGCGAGGAGACGGGATGACGAACGAAGCGCGGGTGTATTTCCGGGACGTCAAGCCCTACGAGGTGCCCGGAAGCCTGGATGAGCTGCGCGGTCCCGTCGGGGGAGTCGTCGAGTTGCGTCATTCGGTGCTGTGGGCGCCGGGGGACGGGTGTGTCGACCTTGATGAGCCCGGCGGTGTGGGGATCGCCTACCGTGCGGTACTGTCCGAGGGAACCGTCGCGGACCAGACAGCGGTGCTCAACCGGTCCCGGCTGATCGAGGTCTGGGATGAGCTGCTGCTTCCTCGGCGTGTCCGGGAACTGTGGGAGGAACGCTTCCCCGAGCTGCGCCGGGCGTCCGTGTGAGCCTCGGGAGCGATGCGCAACGGGAGGTGACCCGGATCGCGCTCATCGGCGTCAAGGAGGCCGGTTTTGTACTGGCCGGATCGGGTGCCATTCGTGAACACGGAATCATTGACCGGCCGACCGAGGACGTGGATCTGTTCACGGCCGACCCCGATCCGGCGGCGTTCGGCCGTGCCGTCGACCGGGTTGCCCGAGATGTGCGCAGGGCCGGGTACACCGTTGAGATGGAGAGGCGCGCACCAGGGTTCGCGCGGCTCCGCGTCGGTGCGCCAGGGGGACAGCAGCTCGTTGTTGACATGGGAGTCGACTGGCGCGAACGAGATCCCGTCAATCTCGATGTCGGCCCGGTGCTCAGCGTGGAGGATGCCATAGGCAACAAGATGTCCGCGCTGTACTCGCGGGCCGAGCCCCGCGACTACCTCGACATCGATGCCATCCGCAGGGCAGGTGTGTTCACCGACGATGAACTGGTCGCTGCGGCAGCGCAGCGAGATGCTGGTTTCGAGATCGGGATGTTCGCGACCCAACTCGATGCCGTGCGGCGCATCACGCACCGGGACGTGGTCTCGTACGGGGTCTCGGCCGATGACCTGGAGACGGTGAAGGAACGAACAATCAGATGGGCGGCACAGTTGCGAGAACAGTCGTCATAGGCCTGGGAGGCCGGGCTGTCCGCTGAGGAGAAGCGCAGAACGCGACTGTGAATCGCGACCCTGGACAGGGGTCCTTGGGCAGTGCGTACGTCCTGGGAAATCGGATCGCATTTGCCCTGGAGTGAACTCCAATGTTTAGCGTGTGGGGTCATGCGAAGTGCACTGCTCGAAATCGACTGGCAGAACTGGATTCTCGCCCTCGCCCACGACCCGTGGTCGGCGCATCTGGGACGGGAGGTCCGGCGCTTGCTGGTCAACCTCGGCTGGCCGGTGATCAGCACCCGGTACCTGTCCCCGGAACCGGGGGACGACCGGGCTGATCCCGATCATCCGGACGCCGCTTTCGCCGACGGTTTCGAGCCGCGCGGGCAGCCCGTCATCACCAAGCACGGCCGCGACATCTTCGACGTCGCGCAAACCGACGAGACCCTGCGGGACCTCGGGGTCGAGCACGTCGTGTTGACCGGTTTGGTGACCAGCCACGGCATCCGGCTCGCCGCCACGTCGGCCCAGGCCCGCGGATATGCGGTGACCGTGGTGTCCAACGCCTGCGCCGACACCACCAGTGAGGCGCACCTCGCGGCCCTCGGTGAACTCCGCGACGCGGGTGTCGCTGTCCGGTCCGCGGATGAGCTGACCGCCTCGGCGTGGCGGCAGGCCGGGACCATTGCCGTCGGGATAGCCGAGGTGGCCGACATCACCGGCCTCAGCCGCGACACCCTTCGCTGGTACGAACGCGAGGGACTGATCCCGGTGATCGACCGGACCCGCAACGGCTACCGCCGCTACGACGGGCAGGCGATCCGGATGATCCAGATGCTGGTGAGGCTGCGGCGCACCGGGATGCCGGTGGAGCAGATGCGCGAGTACATCGCGCTGGTCGCCGAGGGGGAGTCGTCGCACCGGCGTCGCCTGGCTCTGCTCAGGCGGCATCGCGACGCCGTCCAGCAGCAACTGAACCAGCTCGCCGACGACCTCGGCGCCCTCGACCACAAGATCGCCAACTACGAACGAACACTGGGAGAATGACATGCAACAGGTACCCACCATCGATCTCGGCCACGGCCTGAACGTCAGCCGGATTGGTTTCGGCGGGATGGCTTTGAGCCACGTCTACGGGCAGACCGATCCCGCCGATGCCCTCGCGACCCTGCACGCCGCCGTCGACGCGGGCATCACGTTCCTCGACACCGCGGACGTCTACGGCGAACCCCGGCCCGGCACCCAGGGTCCGGCAGGCACGAACGAGGAGTTGTTCGCGCAGCTGCTGCGGGAACGCCGGGGGGAGGTGCAGGTCGCCACCAAGTTCGGCATCACCGGTCTCATCGGAGTCCCCGACGCTCCGGCGACGCGCGGTGACCGCGCCTACGTCCGGTCGGCCTGTGAGGCATCGCTGCGGAGACTGGGCGTCGAGACCATCGACCTGTACTACATGCACCGCCGCCAGCTCGACCTGCCGATCGAGGAGACGGTAGGAGCCATGGCCGACCTCGTGACGGAGGGCAAGGTCCGTCACCTGGGGCTGTCCGAGGTGACCGCGGCCGAACTGCGGGCCGCCGCCACCGTCCACCCCATCACCGCGGTCCAGAGCGAATGGAGCCTGTGGTCGCGTGACGTCGAGGCCCAGGTGGTGCCCGCGGCCCGTGAGGTGGGGGCCGGGTTCGTGCCCTACAGCCCGCTGGGACGTGGGTTCCTCACCGGCGCGTTGACACCGGAACGGATCGCGGGATCGATGCTCAGATCCGAGGACCGGTTCGTCAGGAACTACGAGGCCAACCAGCAACTGCTCCAGGTGATCCGCGGGGTTGCCGATGAGTTGGACGCGACCCTGGCGCAGGTCGCGCTGGCCTGGCTGCTGGACCGGACCGGGCGGCTCGGCCTGCCGGTGGTTCCCATCCCCGGCACCCGGTCCGCGGAGCGGGTCCGGCAGAACGCGGCGGCGGCGCAGCTGCGGCTGACCGACGACCAGGTGGCGCGACTCGATGCCGTTGCCGACCTGGTGCAGGGATCCCGGAGTCTGTCGTTCACGCCGCCGCAGTGGATCTCCAGCGGACGCGAATGATTCGTCGACCCATCCGGGTGGCGTTTCCGGTCGGGAAGGCCAGCGTTTGATGGCGTATGCCGTGCCGCCCGGTCACGCCCCCCGGGTGGCCTCGGTGGCGATGGCCTTGGTGTCCCATTCCTCCCGGATCCCGCCGTCGGCCATCACGAGCACCCGGTCGCTGAACTGGTGCAGTTCCCGTTCGTCGCTGGTGAACAGCAGCACCCCGACGCCGCGGCTGGTGATCTCTTCAAGGAGGCGCACGAAACGTTCCCGGGTGGCGATGTCGAGGCCGTCGGTGGGTTGGATGAGGATCATGATGCGGGCGTTCTGGCTGGCGATCTCCTGCATCTGCTGCCAGCGACGCTGGCCGGTGGACTGCACGGGGCGGTGCAGGAGTTCACTCATCCGGTCCTCCGACTCCTTCAGCAGGAGCAGGATCCGGGTGGTGTCCTCGATGGCCTCGTCGTCGACCTGATCCTCACCGTCGAGCATGACGATGTTGCGGGCCGCGTGGGCCTCGCTCTCCGGGTCGAGCATGTTCGTCAGCACCGCGATGCCCAGCGACGGCAGGTCGCGGGGGGCGGCGATGCGGGCGGGGCGGCCGTCGACGATCAGCGACGTGACGGGGGCGGGACGTTTCCCGGTCAGTGCGTCGCGCACCTCCTCCACGCCCGAGCTGCGGGAACCGGTGAAGCCGAGGACCTCGCCGCGGTTCAGTTGGAAGGAAACCGGTTCGGTGGTGCATTCCAGGCCGACGACGTCCATCACGATGTCGGCGGTGGCGTTGGCGCGTCGCGGTGTGATCTCGATGACGGACCCGAACATCGCCTCGGTGAGCTGGTCGACGGTGGTGGTGGCGGAGTCGAAGATCTCCTCGACCCGGCCGTCGCGCAGCACCGCGACCCGGTTGCACAGCCGCAGAGCCTCCTCCAGCTGGTGGGTGATGTAGAGGACGCCTCGGCCCTCCTCGACCGTCCGGTTGAGGGCGTAGCGCAGGTCCTCGAGCTCGTCGGCGTTGAGGGCGTTGCTGAGTTCGTCGATGACGATGACCTCGCGCGGATCGGCGAGCATGCGGACCACCTCGGCCATGCGGCGTTCCGTGTGGCTGAGGCCACCGAGCCGGTGGGTGGGGGACAGGTGGATGCCGGTCTCGGAGAGGATGCGTTTGGCCCGGGTCATCAACTCCGCGAGGCTGTGACGTCCCTCGACGTGCCGGAACATGGCTTCGACGACGGTCAGTTTCGGGTCCAGCTCGTTCTGGGGGTCGATGAGCATGATCCGTCGCGGATCCCACGGTCCACCCGACAGGCTGGCCACCCCCTCATCGGCCGACGTGTAGCCGGCGATGATCGAGGCCATGGTGGACTTCCCCACGCCGTTGGGGCCGACTATGCCGAGTACCTCCCCGTGTCGGAGGTCGATGTCGACGCCGGTCAGCACCTCGAGTCGACCGAAGGACTTGCGCATCCCCCGGACCGCCAGTAGCGGCTCACTATCCCACATGAATACCTCGTAGTTGTCATTCGTTCGCAACGCGAAGCGTCCTCCCTGCCACCAAGGGCAGGTTCCAGGTGATTTCCCGTCCTCGTGAGGATGCCTTGGTGATCCGACTCTAGGCGATGGTCGGGTCTCCGTGGCGGTGAACCTGTCCTTGGTTAACTGAGATTCCGCAGAACAGGACCTTACCGCTGCTTCGCCCGCCTTGCGAGCTGAACCGGGTGCGCCGTGACAATTTTTTCTTCAACAATGTTCAAGTTTGTTTGTCGGTCGACCGGATGACGCAGCCAATCGTTTTTTCGGTGTTCGTTGTCCGGGCGGGAATATCAGGTGAAAAACCGGTGGCGACGACGCGGCGGGCAGGGCGGTCACGGGCCTTCGGCGCCTGGCATTTCCCGGTTCATCGCCGGTTCTTCCGTCCGTGATGCCGTGATGATTGTGTGGTGACCCGTTCAGGCGTCCCTGCCTCGTTGGGCCGCCACTCGTTCTCCCGGTTTCCTCAACGCCAGGAAGAGCCCCGCGGCCAACAGGACCAGGAAGCAGCCCAGGAACAGGTGGACCCTCGCCTCCGGTGCGACGGTGTCGCCCAGCACGAGGACCAGCGCCAGGGGCAGCCCGACTCCCACCCCGTAGCCGAGGTTCTGGGCAGCCTGGAACAGGGCGGAGGCCCGGAAGGTCCGGTTCTCGGCCGCGAGGCGCAGCAGCGCGACCAGCTGCCCGGACAGTCCGAGGCCGAGCCCGGCCGGGCCCAGGACGGCGCCGGCCAGGATGGCGATGCCGGAGGGCAGCAGCGGAACCGAGGCCATCACCGGGCCCGGCGCGGCGATCACCCACGCCAGCACGGTTTTCCGGTGCCCCCCGGGGAGCGCGGCTCCCGCGATGAAACCGACGGCCAGCCCCGCGGCGAAGGGGAAGTCGACCAAGCCGCTGTGGGCTCTCGCGTACCCGGTGGAGTCACCCAGGAGGATCGCGCCGTGATGCGCGGCGAAGGACAGTTCCAGGTGAATCCGGACCCCTGCCAGCGCGGCGCCGAGCAGCAGGGCCTGGATCACCGCGCGACCTCTCCCCGCTGGGCGCTCTGGCGGGGGATCGTCGTCGGGGCCGGTCGTTGCGGGGCCGGAGG
>CAJPNZ010000111.1 GCA_905372155.1 Propionibacteriaceae bacterium | reverse complement strand
GACTCGGTGTCGGGGAGGGTGAGGGGGGACGGAGGAACTGCTCGGGATCTTCGCACTCGTCCCCGATCCAGTTGCCGTCGATGTCCTGCTGGTTGGGATTCGCGACATCCGGACAGTTGTCGTAGGCGTCGGGTATGACGTCCCCGTCCCGGGTGATGTCCAGTTTGGTGGAACCCACGGAGGTTTCCCCCTTGGCGTCGGTGACCCTCACCATCACGTGACCGCTCACCTCCTTGTCGTAGCGGTGGACGACCATGTCGGCGGTGGTGGTTTCATCGAAGGTGCCGTCGCCGTCGAAGTCCCACTCGTACTTCACCACGTCACCATTGGGTGAGTAGCTGGCCCGGGCGTCCAGCCGAACCTCGGAGCCAACCTTGGCGACATAGGGCCCCTGCAGCCAGGCGAAGGGTTTGTCAGCGGCTCCCTCGGTCACGTCATTGGCGATGTCCTCCGGCGTTTTCCCGCTCGTGCCGTCGGGGGTCGTCCTGCCACCCGTGGCCTCGGTGAGTTCCGTCAGTCCTTCGCCCATCGCGGCGGGATTACCGACCGTTGAAACCCGGGTGTTGGAGACCGCGTAAGAACCAAGGCGAAGGGCCTGCCATGTCAGGCCGGTGACGGGTTCGGGATCTTTGGCCGGTCCGTCTCCCAGTACCAGCATCACCTTGCTCGCGTCCTTGCGCCAGCGCAACGACAGGCCTTGCACGATTCCGCTGTATACCGATTCCGCGGGATCGCCGGCGGGAGCCAACTCCACTTTGCCGAGCGCGTTCAGAATGTCTCTGGGATTTTCGGTGAAATCCTGATCCACCCGCGATGGATAATTTCCGGCCACACCGCCGCCTTCCGGGTGGTCCTGATATGTCACGAGAGCGTACCGGGTATCACCACCGAAGATGGAAGGGAGCATGGTCATTTGAATCGACGTCACCGTCTCCGACCATTTGTCACGCATGGATGAGGTGGCATCAACCACGAAAACCACATCCCTCTTGGACTGATGCCCACTGAGCAATGGAGCATTCTGCGAAACCCCGGAGGTTTGGATCAACCTGCCCATCTCACGATGTCCGGCAATGTTCGGGTGCCAGAAATTCGTGTAGGTTGCAGAGAACTTGGACTTTATCTTGTTGTCCTCGCCGTAGTCCCCCTCCGTCTCCAGAAACTCATTCAGCCAGCGCTGGGGATTTGCTATCTCCCCTTTCCACCAGTTATTGAAGGAAGGGTCCGGCTCATGTCCGGCGAAAGCCGTGGGAGTCTGTTCGACAAGCTTCACTCGACCCAGATATTTTCTGTTCAAGCGCTGCACGAGTTGCTTCTGGTGCTCCACTGCTTTCATGCCCAGTTCACGCACGGCAGCCGAGGCATCGTATTGTCCCGAGTCGGTCTTGACAAGGTGGGGCTTGTCCAGCGAGAGCAGGGGATAGCTCATGAGAATCACCTGGGAGGAAGGATTACCTGACATCTTCTCGGAAAGAAGTCTCTCAATATTACCCTCAACATCTTTCATAACTCCCGACAAGTTAGCATCCGCCCGCTCGATGTTAGCCTTGCAGTCATTCCCACTTCCCACCCCGTATTGGGGCAGCCCCACAGGCACAAAGCAGCTCAGAATGATGTCAGCGAATTTGGCATTGTTACCTCCCATTGTCATGAGCACCAGATCGGTACCCTTGTCCACCGAATCGGCCTGCGGCCTGAGGGTCAGCTTGCACCGATAGGTGAAGTACGAGCTTCCTCCGAGTCGGTTGATCTGGTGCTCGACCCCGATGATGTCATCGCTCGACTTGAGGGAGCAGGCGTCCTCCCGCTCCAGACGGGAACGCACATCATCCTCGGAATTTCCCCTGGTGATACGCAGGTATTGCTCCTCCACCGTCCCGGGCGCAAAGATGTCCTCGAGCACCCCTCCCGAGCAGGCCCGATTCACGTAGGTCACATCAATACCGAGGGAGCTCGCCGATTCCACGAAATTTTGACCCCAGTTCTTGGCGCTGCGTTCGCACCACGCCGCACCATAGTAGGATCCTGCGCCATTCCCCGCCGAGAACGAATCACCGAGCTGAACAACCGACAACTGCTTGGGAAACGGATGCGGAGGCCCCATTACCTCATCGGCATTCGCCGCCGCAGGATGCAATATCCCCGAGGCAACAAACAGCGCCGCCACCACAACCAGTCGAATTAATTTTCTCAAAACTCCTCCAAATTTTTCCACAGTTTTGAACTTATTCAGATTCCTCCCGCCCCTTTCAGGGCCTCTCAACAACCTCGAGTATGATTATCAGATCAGCCAAGTTATCGTCGGAGATGGAGACACCGCAGCCACGTCGCGGGGCAACTTTCTTCCCACGCCACACCATATTGGGCGGCAGACTACTCTCGTACTTGTCTTCCCAGCCCGCTTCCTTGGCGAAGACAACCGCCCGATCAAAGACCTCCTGCCGATCAGCATCACCCAAGGAGAATGTTCTCCACACCTCGGTGAACCGGGGCTTACCCAAGGGACGCCGATACCCACTCTCGGAGCCCTCCTTCAGGGTCAGACCCAACAGATCCTTGGCAGCCATGGGATCCTCCAGGAGCACCGGCAACTGCGACCGATCCTCCACCAGATCATCCGCGGCACCGCAACCAGCCAGCAAACCCACACCCCCCAGCAGCACGCCCCGACGCAACCACGAAACAAAACCGCCACGAGCCCCACTGTCCGCCATGCACCAATCCAACCACACCACCCACCCCACCGGAAGCAGTCTGATCGGAGGACAGAAATCACAACGTCACACGAGAACAAACCCCACCGACACGCCCCACCCGTCCAGCCAGTTAAACCCCCTGACCAGACCACACGTGACGATGATCGCGAACACGCATCACGGTTTCGAACCCATCCAAACTTCACCCACCCCCACTCACGGCTCCTCAAGAACCCTGATCCTGATTATCAGATCGGCCGTATCATTGTCGGAAATAAAGACGCCACATTCACGTCGAGGGTTCTTTTTTTGACCATGCCATACCATATTGGGCGGTAGACTGCTCTCATACTTGTCTTCCCACCCCACCTCTTTGGCAAAGGCAACCGCCCGATCAAAAACCTCCTGCCGATCAGCATCACCCAGAGAGAACACCCTCCTCACCTCGGTGAACCGGGGCTTACCCAAGGGACGCCCGTACCCCTTGTCGGAGCTCTCCTTCAGGGGCAGACCCAACAGATCCTTGGCAGCCATGGGGTCCTCCAGGAGCACCGGCAACTGCGACCGATCCTCCCCCAGATCACCCACAACACCACACCCAACCAACACCCCCACACCCAGCAACGCCACACCCCGACGCAACCACGAAACAAAACCGCCACGAGCCCCACTATCCGCCATGAACCAATCCAACCACACCACCCAACCCCCTCAGCAGTAGTCCGATTGGAGGACAGAAATCACAACGTCACACGAGAACGAAACCCACCAACACGAACCACTCAACCCACCCCTCCAGCCAGCAAAACCCCTAGTCAGATAGTATTTGGTGATGACCGCGAACAAACCTCACTGCTTTGAACCCGTTCAGATTTCAGCCACCCCCACTCACGGCTCCTCAAGAACCCTGATCCTGATTATCAGATCGGTCGTATCATTGTCAGCAATGGAAACGCCACAATCACGTCGAGGGCTCTTTTTCTGACCACCCCATACCATCCTGGGCGGCAGGCCGGTCTCGTGTTCCTTTTTCCAACCCGCCTCCTTGGCGAAGGCAACGGCCCGATCAAAAACCTCCTGCCGATCACCATCACCCAAAGAGAACACCCTCCACACCTCAGTAAACTGAGGCTTACCCAAGGGACGCCGATACCCCCTCTCGAACCCGTCCTTCAGGGACAGACCCAACAGATCCTCCGCAGCCATGGGATCCTCCACAAGCACCGGCAACTGCGACCGATCCTCCCCCACATCACCCACAACACCACACCCAACCAGCACCAGCGACACACCCCGACGCAACCACGACATCAGAACGCCACGAACCCCACTGCCCACCATGCACCAATCCAACCACACCACCCACCCCACCAAAAGCAATCCAACCGAAAAACGCGATCCGCAACTTCACACGAGAACGAAACCCACCAACACGACCCATTCGGGCTGTCCCTCCGCCGCTGCCGCACTGCCTTGCCGGAGCGACTTCACGAGGGACAGTGTTTCCTGTTACCTGGATTTTGCGTGGGTGATTCCCAAGGCGCCCTGGAATGCCGGCAGAGACAAGGAGGATTCCACGCTTTCCCGGTATCCCAGACCGTATGCGTCGGCGTACTGCCGGTAGATGGTCAACGCCCGGGACTCCTTCAGGGCAGCGGCCATGCGGCCGGCGTCGCCGATCGCCTCGATCACGTAGGGCGGCGCGTAGGGAATACCGTGCAGGACCACGGAGTTGCCGACGCACTTGATGCCCGACGTGGAGATGATCCGTTGCCCCTGGATGCTGACCGCCTCCGCCCCGCCCTTCCACAGGGCATTGACGACGGCCTGGATGTCCTGCTGGTGCACCACCAGGGCGTCGTCGTCGACCCCTGCGGGTTTCACGTCGGTGGGGGCGTCGGTGAGGATCACTCGCATCCCGGGACCTGTGACGGGAACGGCCGCGGCCTGCTCCGCGACCGTACGCTGCTGCTTTTCCAGCTCCGGAGACGCACCCTGCTGGTGCCCGAGTTCCTCCACCTCGGCTCGAACCTCCGCGACCTCGCCTCGCAGTTGTTCGTTTCGCTGGGCCTGTGTGGTGACCAGGCCGCGCAGGTCGGTGTTGCGGTCGGATCGCAGGTCGGTGCCGCGGGCCGCGATGGCGGAGGCGGTGAGCATCGCGCCCGCCAGGACGCAGATGATGCCCGTGCCCACCCGGCCTCGGAGGCTGCGGGGGTTCTCGTCGTCGCGGGGTCCCCTGATGCGCCTCAGGAGACGGGTCAGACGGGTCTCACTCATGGGGCAACCCTACGCGGCACGAACCTCGAATGTGTTTCCGGCCGGTCGACTCCACTAATCTTGGTCGGCAGAGGCGAAAGGAGGGGCGCGGTGCCCGAGTCCAAGGTGCGCAAGGAAGCCAAGAGCAAGGCGCGCAAGAAGCAGTCCGAAGAGCTCGAGAAGGCTCGTAAGGAGCGCAGGGATCGCAAACGCCTGGCCGCCAACACCGAGCGCCGGTGGGTTCCGTGGACCTTCATTCCCGTCGGGTTGCTGGGTGTGCTCTGGATGGTGACCTGGAACCTCGCGGGAAACCACATCGGCTTCATGAGGGCGCTGGGCGACTGGAACATCCTCATCGCCCTCGGTCTGATCATCACGTGCTTCGGCCTGATGACGCTCTGGAAGTAGCCGATGGGCTGGGAACACGCCGGCGGTGAGACCGTCGGTTTCTTCGACGCGGTGGTCCTGGACCACGACGGCACCATCGTCGACTCCCACGACGCCATGGTCCGCTCCTACACCCGATGGGCTGCGGAGTACGACGTCGATCTGACCCAGATGCCGAAGTACATGAGCATGCCGAGCCGCGCCTTGACGGAGGCGTTGGTTCCCGACGCGACGCGCTGGGACGAGGCGGCGGCACGCATCGAGGAGCTGGAGGTCTCCGACACCACAGGGGTGGTGCCCATGCCGGGGGCGGTCGATGCCTTCCGAGTGTTGCCCGGTGATGCGGTGGCGATCGCGACCTCCTGCACGCAGCCTCTGCTCGACGCCCGATTGCACGCCTCCGGCCTGTCCCATCCCCGGGTCGTGGTGACCCGCGACCAGGTGGAGCACGGCAAACCTGCCCCCGACTCGTTCCTGCTGGCCGCGCAGCGACTCGGTGTGGAACCGTCGCGTGCGCTCGTGGCGGAGGACTCCCCCGTGGGCATCACCGCAGCCCGGGCCGGCGGGTTCCCCACGCTCGGGATCCTCAGCACCCACACCGCCGACGTCCTCCGCGCCGACGTGCACGTGACGGATCTGTCGCAGGTGACCTGGGACGTGGGCGACGAGGGCATCCGTGTGATCGTTCACGACGCCCGCTGACGATTCATCCGCTCCGACCGTGACCGGTAAAATGCCCTCCCGTGACTGAAGCACGTACGCAGGCAACCGAACCCATCGACTCGGAGCAGACGACGGTCCGCAAGGAGAAGCGGGCACGGCTGCTGGCCGCCGGATCCGATCCCTACCCCGCCGACCTGGTCCGCAGCCACACCCTCCTCCAGGTGCGCGAGGGCTGGGGGCACCTGGAGGCCGGGGAGGAAACCGCCGACGTGGTGCGGGTCGGTGGTCGCGTCGTGTTCATCCGCAACACCGGCAAACTGGCCTTCGCGACCCTGCAGGACGGCTTCACCCCCGGCGACAACGGTGAACGCCTCCAGGTGATGTTGTCGCTGGCGGAGGTCGGAGCGGAGGCCCTGGCGGCCTGGAAGTCGGACGTCGACCTGGGCGATCACGTCTGGGTGGAGGGTCGCGTCATCTCGTCGAAACGCGGTGAGTTGTCGGTGATGGCGAAGCGGTGGCGGATGGCGTCGAAGGCCCTGCGTCCCCTCCCCGTGCTGCACAAGGAGCTGTCCGAGGAGAGCAGGGTGCGCCGCCGCTACGTCGACCTGATCGCCCGCGAGGAGGCGCGCGCCATGGTGCGCAACCGCGCCGCCATCACCCACGCCATCCGCGACACCCTGTACCGGCAGGGTTACATGGAGGTGGAGACCCCGCAGCTGCAGCTCGTCCACGGCGGAGCCGCGGCCCGGCCGTTCACCACGCACCTGAACGCCTTCGACATCGACATGAGCCTGCGCATCGCGCTGGAGCTGCACCTCAAACGCACCATGGTCGGTGGCGCGGATCGCGTCTACGAGATGGGGCGGGTGTTCCGCAACGAGGGCATCGACTCGTCGCACTCCGCGGAGTTCACGATGCTGGAGGCCTACCAGTCGTGGGGCGACCAGCGGACCATCGCGCAGCTGATCCAAGACATCATCGTCGCCGCTGCCGACGCCGTCGGTTCCCGGCAGGTCGAAACCGACCAGGGAACCATAGACCTCGACGGTCAGTGGCGGTGGCTGCCGTTCTTCGACGGGCTGAGCGAGGCCGTGGGCCGCGAGATCACCGTCGAGACCTCCCTTGAGGAGCTGAGGGCCGTCGCCGACGAACGCGAGGTGGAGTACGACCCGAAGTGGAACGCGGGCAAGTTGTCGCTGGAGCTGTTCGGGGATCTCGTGGAGCCCGGGTTGATCCAGCCGACCTTCGTCCACGACTACCCGTCGCTCGCGCAGCCCCTCGCCCGCCCGCACCGCTCCGAGCCCGGGAAGATCGAGGCCTGGGACCTGATCATCGGAGGCATGGAACGCGGCACCGGTTTCACCGAACTCATCGACCCAGTGATCCAGCGCGACGTGCTGGTGCGTCAGTCCCTCGCCGCGGCCGCCGGGGATCCGGAGGCGATGCAACTCGACGAGGACTTCCTGGAGGCCCTCGAGTACGGGGCCCCGCCGATGGGCGGAATGGGGCTCGGCATCGACCGCCTGGTGATGCTCCTCAACCCGGGAGCGGGCATCCGGGAGACGATTCTCTATCCCCTGTTGCGTCCCTCCGCGGGCTGAGGAACCATCGACCTCAGCGGAGCACGTTCGAGAGCGCCCCGAAGAATACTGCCACTCCTGCACCGACCGCGAACCACTGCATTGGAATGTAGAAAAGGGTGTGGATGTTCTTGAGCTGGCTGAGTATCTCGGGGCTCTCCGCAGCGATCAGCTGTTCGACCTGGGCGTAACCCTCCTCCCTGGAGGCGGGGGCCTGGACGCCGGGGGCCATCTGGAACTGGCCCGCATCAACGCGGGCGCGCAGCTCGGCGCGTCGCTGTTCCTGCCATTCGGCGACCTTGGCGCGGGGACGTATCACATTGAGCCATCGCCCACACAGAAAACCCAGGGCACCACCGACGAGCGCACCGAGAGCGACGAAGATATTGGCAATCGCGCTCTTGTCCCCATACAGACTCATCGGTAGGGCACCGATGACGAACGCGGTCAATACAGGGATGCCAGCCCCCAGAAGCCCCCAGCCACGAAAAATGATCATGCCCGAATGTTAAGGGGTTTCTCGGCCCCGTGGCGAGCAGTTCTGATCTCTTCAACAAGACTTCGGGGTCACGACGTGAAGAAGGACGCGATGAAACCTCCCAGGGTCAGTACCCCGATCACCAGACCCACCATGTGGAGCGGCACCCCGTAGAGGGAGTGCTGATTGAGCATCCTCGGCAACAGGTCCCGGGCCTCGCGCTCCAATAGCTCCTCCACCTGCGCGTAGCCCTCCTCCCTGCTGGTGGGGGCAGGTGCGCCGGGAGCGATCTGGAACTGGCCCTGATCCACCAGGGAGCACAATTCCACACGCCGCTGCGCCTTCCACTCCTCCAGTTTGGCGAAGGGGCGTTTCTGGTTCAGCCACCGCCCCAGGAACCATGCCCCCACGGCACCCAGAAAGCCCCCGACGAGGGCCAACTTCAGGAACATCGCGTCGGACAGTTTGAGCGACGAAGCGATCGCCAGCATGATGCCGGCCCCTAGAACGGGCACAACCACACCCATTCCGCCCCAGCCCCTGTAGATGATCATGCATGAACTTTAGTCAACGGGGGCGACGCTCATCTCTCCTCCGGAAAATCCGGGGCAGGCAGCTGTGGTCACTGGTGACGTTCCCCCGTCAGCATGGTCAGGATCAGGACGTTTTTTCCGGGGGCGTCGGCGGGGCAGTCGACGCGGTGCGTGAGGCCGTCGAGATTCGGCGCAGGCTTGTTGAGGATGACGTTGGCCCCATCACCCTCGAGTTACCTGCGCACGCCGGCCTGAACCGCACCGACTCGATCCCACTGGAACCCACCCTGAAACACGTGGCCCATTTCGACCACGACCTGGACTTCGACCCACCAGAACACATCACTGTGCACATGAACACCGACTACAACTCACAACAAAACCCGCAAACGACTGGCCATCCTGGGCTGCAAGAGGCACACCTCCACCAAGAGCACTCCCTCACAAGCCGACACCCGCTGAATCGTCGAACGCACCAACTCCTGACACAACCAGAGCTTTCGCAAACTGCTGATCTGCACCGAACACCACACCCACGTGATCGAGGCCTTCATCACCCCGGCCAACACCATCATCACCCTGCACCACCTCATCCGACAGGACTGAACCACCCACCAATCAGGACAAACGACCCAAACGACAGCCCTGACCCATCCGCACAATCTCTAATGAAACGGCCCGCTGGATGTATAAGCTGACAATTAATTCAACGCCCTCTACGAACCGCCTCAAGAGGGCAATACGCAACAGTCTTGAACAGGGCAAAAACCGGCGCAAGTCCCGACATTTCTAGGCATCATAGGGGAACTCGATGCGGCGTTGAAGTATCTGAGACGAAACCACATCCGGGCTGAACTCGCTGAAAGTCACAGCATGTCTCAATCCACCATCAACCGGACCATCACCGCCGTAACAGATCTGTTGGCCGACCGTCTAGTGGAAAAGCCTCTGTCTCTGGATCAGGCACCCAAAGACATCTCCTTGCTGATCGACGGCACACTCCTACCTTGCTGGAGCTGGAAAGCCGAGAAGATCATTTTCTCAGGCAAGCGCCGACACAGTAGCGTAAACGTTCAAGTCGTCACCGAAACCCACGGAAACCTCCAGTGGATCTCACCCATCCTTAAAGAGAGTGTCCATGGGGCGAAAGCGTTCGATACCCACGAAATCTTCAATCACCTAAACACTAGAAACATCATCGCCGACAAAGGCCACATT
>CAJPNZ010000110.1 GCA_905372155.1 Propionibacteriaceae bacterium | reverse complement strand
CCAGCAAAACCGGAATAGGGCCAGCGAACCGACGACAAGGCCAGCGAACCGACAGGGCCAGGCGGGGGCGGGCGCGTCCGACCCGAGGATCCGGACCCTCCGGTTGGCGGGCGACGGCCCTCAGATCGCGACCTGCGCCTCCTCCTGGGGACGACCCAGCTGCGTCAGGCAGCTCTCCAGCACTCGCATCACCTCGACGGTGTCGGTCAGCGGCATCGTCGCCGACTGGGTTCGACCTGCGAGCAGGCAGTCGCTGACCTCCATCAACTCGTGGGCGTACCCCCTGCCGATCTGCTTGGCCTCGATGATCCGCGGCAGCACCCCCGAACGGTGAACGGAGATGGTGGTCGGGTGGTGGAACCTGGGCTGGACCTCCACCCATCCCTTCGTCCCGAGGATGATCATCCGTCCCGGCCCGTGGACGTCGAATCCGCAGGTGAGCGCCGCCGTCCCCCCGCCGACGTAGGCGACGTTGATCGTCGCCGCCGACTCCACCCCGTTCGGCGCATACCGCCCGACGCAGTGCACGTCCCGGGAATTTCCCAAGAAGTCCTGGGCCATGGAGATGACGTAGACACCTAGATCGAGGACGGCCCCGCCGCCCGTCGCTGGATCCCACAGCCGGTTGTTCGGATCGTAGGGACGGAAAGCGCACAGGTCCCCCTGCACGCCGAGCACCTGCCCGATCCTTCCCCACGCCACGACCTCCCGGGCCGCTGCCACCGCGGGCAGGAACCGGGTCCACATGGCCTCCATCGCGAACACCCCGGCGTTGGTGGCGGCCTCAACCACCTGCTTGGTTCCGGCGAGGGTGGCGGTGAAAGACTTCTCCACCATCACCGCCTTTCCCGCGGATATCGCCGCCAGGGCGATGTCACGGTGATGAGGATGCGTGGTCGCGATGTAGACGACATCGACGCCGTCGGACTCGATCAGGGCCCGGTAGTCCCGGTGAATCGCGGGAATTCCGTGTTTGCGCGCCAGCCTCCGCGACCTCTCCAGGTCACGTGACGCCACCGCGACCAACTCGGCCTGGGGCACGAAAGCAAACTCTCCCGCGACTGTGTCCGCAATGCTTCCTGCCCCGATGATTCCCCATCGAATGCTCTCCATGGCCCAAGGCTACTCTGGAACGTTGGGCGCTGACCATAACTTTGAGACGACAAATTTCGAGACGCGGATACCGAGATGCTTTACGGGTTCCGCCCAGCCGCCGTTCCCGTGGGAAAATGCCGACGATGCAGTTTCAGGAACCAGCCAGAAGAATGCGCCGACTGATGGGGTTCGGCGTGGGGCTGGCCACGGCCCTGCAGGGCCTGACCCCCATCGAGGACCTGCTGACCCCCGGCCTGGACGGTCTCACCGTCGCCGGGCTCGCCCTGATGGCGCTGGCCCATCTGCTGGCCGCGCTCGGGGCCTTCCTCGACCTTCCCCTGGCCTGGCCCGTGGCCCTGGCCAACACCGTCGGGTTCTGGCTCGCGGGCGCCGGCATGTGGTTCGGTACGGGCCCGGTGGTGTGGCACTCCAACCTGTGGGTCTGGACGATCCTGATCTACCTGCTGCTGCGAAGACGTGACAGCCACGGCCCCTGGATCCTCATGACGTCCGGCGCTCTCGCGCCGATGATCGTGCTGCTACCGCTTCTCGACTGGCGACAGCAGCTCCTCGACATCGGTTTCACGGTCGTCGCGATCGGCATCATGGCATTGGGCTACCGCACCATGCAGGCCCAACTGCAGGACCTCGAGGACAGCGTCGCCGACGACGCCCGCCGCCGCAGCGTGGAACATCGGGCCCGGCTGCTGGAGAGCACCCGCCGGGAGAACATCCGTCGCGTCCACGACACCCTCCTGCACCTGTTCCAGCAGGTCGCGAGCGGACGCGGGGAGATCACCCGCGAGGAGGTGCTGCGGCTGGGCGAGGAGTCACGGGCGGGGCTGGGCACCTCCGACCTGGACCTGGAGGCCTCTCCCCTGCTGAGCGCCCTGGAGCAGGCCGTCACGGACGTCGGCTGCCCCGTCGCCCTGCGCGTCGAGGACGAGGCCAGCCTGCCCTCCAAGGTGACCCGGAACATCGCCGAGGCCACCCGGGAGGCGGTCCGCAACGTCGCCAAACACGTTCCCGGCGGCACCGCCCAGGTCACGGCCCGCACAACCGGCAGCGGCTGCACCGTCGTCATCAGTGACTGGGGGCCCGGATTCGATCCCAGCGAGGTGCCGCGCAGCCGCATGGGCATCAAGGAGGGCATCCACGGGCGCATGGCGGAGGTCGGTGGACACGCCACCATCCACTCCGACATCGTCGGCGGCACCGCCGTCACCCTCACCTGGAACCCGATCCCGCACGCGGCCCGCATCGGTCCGTCGGGTCGACGGTGGTTGTCGCTGATCGCGCTGCCGAGCCTGTTCGGAACGGGACTGCTGCTGGCGTTGAGGGATGTCGGACCGAATCCGCTCATGGCCTGGACGCTCTTCGCGGCGACGGTGTTCGTGGTGGTGCTGACCAGCCGCGTGCTGCGCAGGCGTGGTCTGCACATCCACGAGGCGATCCTGGCAAACGCCTGGGGCATCGGGTTGCTCATAGCGAACTACGCCTGGGTGTCCGTGGCCTCCGGCAACAACCGCTACGACCTGTGGACCACCGGCCTGACCACCGCCTTGATGGTCCTGACCATCCCGGGACGGCAGTGGAAGGAGGCCACCGGATTGGTGCTCGCCAACGTCGCCGCCAGCATCGCGGGGGCGCTGGGGCTGTTCGGGCGGGTACCGGAGGGCACCGACATCGGCTCTCCCGGGGCCGTCATCACCGCTGGTGTGGTGACGCTGGTGTTGGCGCTCGGCGCCTCGGACATCGGGAAACACGCCCACCGGGTGCAGGAGGAACACACCGAGGAGCAGCTCGCCGAGCAGCTCAGGAACGAGCGGGTGGCGGAACAGGAGGCGTGGATCGCGGCGCTGGACCGGATCTGCGGCCCCCTGTTCACGGGTCTCTACACTGGGGCCGTCGACCCCGCCGACCCCGCAGTGCGCGTCGAGGCCAGGCACGTGGAGTCGCGGTTGCGCGACGCCCTGCGGTTGTGGCCAGGGGGAATTCACCTGGCCACGGCCCTCGACCGGTTGCGTCGCGCGGGATGGGGATGCCTGCTCGACGTGGAACAGGTGGAGGCCTTCGAGGCGACGAGATTCGCCTCCCTGCTGAACCAGCTGGACCCCGCCGTCCCGGGTCAGCACCTCACCATCACCCGCCGTCAGGGCACACTTGTGGCGACCGTTGCAGAACCAGGTTTAACGGAGACGCGACAGGCAGGCCTCACAGGTGCCAGAATCTTGCTTACCGATCCGGATTTCACCCAGTTCAGTTGTGAGGAGGACCAGCCGTGAGCATCAAGGTGGCAGTCCTCGATGACCACGAATTCATCTGCCGCGCCATTTCGGCGCTCGGCCGCGACTACCCGGAGTTGGCGGTGGTGTACACCAGCACCTACCCCGAGGAGTTCCAGGCGTGGTGCCTCGAGAACCATCCCGACGTGGCCATGGTGGATTTGATGTTGCACGGCCAGTTGGCCGGGCACGAGACCATTCGAGTACTGAGTCAGGCGGGCATCTCGTGCCTGGCCTTCACCGCGGACCATCGTCGCGTCCCGATCAGCATGGCCATGCGGGCCGGCGCCCGGGGCCTCGCCCTGAAGGACGAGTCGCCGGACAAGCATTTCGAGACGCTGCGGGAGATCCACGAGACAGGATGGTCGCCGTCCTCGGCGATGGCGGCCGCGCTCATCGAGGACGCGGCGGAGCTGCCCGCGTTGTCGGCACATGAGCTGCGCTGTCTGCGACTCGCCTCGGAGGGGGTTCCCATCAAGGCCATCGGCCGCCAATTCAATCCCATCATTTCCCTGTCCACCGTCAAGACCTACCTGGCGCGGGCCTACGAGAAGTACGCGGCCGTCGGCAGACCGGTCGGCAACACGACCGCGGCGGCCACCCAGACCTGGGAGGACGGCTGGTTCGACCTCGACGGAACGGCGGAATCCCGCTGAGGGCACAATCCACCGGGGCCTGGCCCCGTTTCGCCCGACGGTTCCATCGACGGCTCCCTCCGTCCCGTACCGGGTGGCGCCTGCCCCATCCCGCTCGTCGGTTTGCTGGCCTTGTTCCCGGTCTGCTGGCCTTCCCACGGGTTTGCTGGCCTTGTTCACGTTTGCCTGCGCTGTGAGGCCAGCAAACCCGGGACGGGACCCCGCAGAGACGCACCTCCTGGCAACCCGCTTTCAGTGAAGGTTGCTCATGCTGGACGGGGTCTGGGTGTTCCCGGCTTCGTCCGGTAGCCTTCCCTGTCGGCGAAGGAGGTTTGCGTGGGACGCATTGTTCAGAAGTACGGTGGCTCCTCGGTGGCCGATGCCGAGTCCATCAAGCGCGTCGCCCGCCGGATCGCGCGCACACGCGCGGACGGGCACGAGGTCATCATCGTCATCTCGGCGATGGGTGATGCCACCGACGAGCTGATGGACCTGGCGCTGAAGGTGAGCCCGAACCCGAAATCCCGTGAACTGGACATGCTGCTGACCACGGGGGAGCGCCAGTCGGCGGCGCTGCTGGCGATGGCTCTGGCCGACCTCGGGGTCGAGGCCGTCAGCTACACCGGCTCCCAGGCGGGCATCCTCACCACCCCCACCCACGGCAACGCGCGCATCATCGACATCACCCCGGGCCGCGTCGTGCGTTCCCTGGAGGAGGGCAGCGTCGTCATCGTCGCCGGTTTCCAGGGCGTGGCGCAGACCACCAAGGACGTCACGACGCTGGGTCGCGGCGCCTCCGACACCACGGCGGTCGCGCTGGCCTCGGCCCTGGGCGCCGACCACTGCGAGATCTACACCGACGTCGACGGCGTCTACACCGCCGACCCGCGGATCGTGCCGAGCGCCCGCCGGATCACCGAGATCGGCTACGAGGAGATGATGGAGCTGGCCGCCTCCGGCGCCAAGATCCTCCACCTGCGCTGTGTCGAGTACGCGCGCCGCGAGAACGTGAAGGTCCACGTCCGTTCGTCCTTCAGTGACAAACCGGGCACCTGGGTGAAACCCCACGACGAGGTCAGGAAGGCAGGCAAAATGGAAGAAGCCATCATCACGGGCGTGGCCCACGACCGCAGCGAGGCCAAGATCACCGTCATCGGCGTCCCCGACCAGGTGGGTGCGGCCGCCTCGATCTTCGAGGTCATCTCGGACGCGGGCATCAACATCGACATGATCGTGCAGAACGTCTCCAGACTCTCGGACGTGAAGACCGACATCTCCTTCACCCTGCCCATGTCCGACGGGCGCAAGGGCATCGAGGCACTCGAGGCGATCAAACACAAGATCGGTTTCGACGAGGTCCTCTACGACGACCAGATCGGCAAGGTCTCGATCGTCGGCGTCGGAATGCGTTCCCATTCGGGCGTGACCACCACCTTCTTCAAGGCCCTGGCGGCCGAGGGCGTCAACCTGCAGATGATCTCCACCTCCGAGATCCGCATCTCCGTGGTGGTCAGCACCGACGAGGTGGACCGCGCCGTCCGCGGTGCCCACGCCGCCTTCGGCCTGGACGGCGAGGAGGAGGCCGTCGTCTACGCCGGAACGGGTCGCTGAGAGGGCCCGGGGCCGGCAGGACCGGCCCCGGGCGCGCTCCTGATGGGACACTCGGATCGCCCGATCCAGCGCACCGCGACCGGCGTGACGTCCTAAGCTGAGGCCATGCTCACCCGACTCCAGGTCGACGGGTTCAAGAACCTGCTGGGACTCGACGTCCACTTCGGCCCCTACACCTGCATAGCGGGCCCCAATGCGGTGGGAAAGTCGAACGTCTTCGACGCCATCGAGTTCCTGTCCCTGCTGGCCGACCACACCTTCCTCGAGGCCACCCGGCGTCTCAGGTTGCGCGGCGAGCAAGTCGTGGACCCGCGGTCCCTGTTCTGGAACAACGCCGAATCCAGGGATCCCGTCATCTCCTTCGGTGTCGAGATGATCGTTCCCCCGGAGGTGACCGACGACTTCGGCCGCGAGGTGTCGGCGACCACCACCTTCCTCCGCTACGACCTGAAACTGCGCTACCTCCCACCCGACCCGGATTCCCCCCAGATCGGGAGGATCCAGCTCGAACACGAGAGCCTGACCCACATCAATCTGGGCGACGCCCCCAAACATCTTCCATGGACCCGCGGTAAGAAGCAGTTCCGCGACGCCGTCGTCAGGGGGAGGCGCGCCGGTGTGGCCTACATCTCCACCACTCGGGGGGAGGACGGGGAGGCCGTGGTCAACGTCCACCAGGACGGGGGCAGCCGGGGAAAACCGCGCCCCTCGGCGGCCGCCCGGGCGCCGCGTACCGTCGTGTCCACCACGACTGCCGCCGACGACCAGACGATCCTGTCGGCCCGCCGGGAGATGCAGCAGTGGCGGCTGTTGGCGCTCGAACCTTCCGCCATGCGCGCCCCGGACAGCACCCTGGTGGATCCTCACCCCACGACGTCGGGGGCACACCTGGCGGCGACGCTGTACCGCATGGCCAGGGAACAGGGCGACGACGTCTACGCCGAGGTCGCGTCCGAGGCGGCGGTGCTCACCGACATCCGCGGCATCACGGTCGACTACGACGAACGCCGCGACACCCTCACCCTGATGGCCTCCATGGGCACCGGCCCGTGGCTTCCCGCACGCTCCCTGTCCGACGGGACGCTTCGTTTCCTCACGCTGTGCATCATGCGTGTCGACGACTCCTTCGGAGGGTTGCTGTGCATGGAGGAACCCGAGAACGGCATCCACCCGGCCCGCATCGAGGCCATGGTCGATCTGGTCCGTTCCCTCGCAGTGGACCCGCAGGATCCGCCGGGACCGGGAAATCCGATGCGCCAGGTCATGGTCAACACCCACTCCCCCCATTTCGTCCGCTATCACGACGACAACCTGCTGGCTGCGATGCCCACCCGGGTTCGCAGGGACGGGAGGATCGCGACCACGGTGCAGCTGCGCCCGCTGCCGGAAACATGGCAGGCGGCGCAAGGAGCACGCACCGTCCTCAAGACCTCCCTGTCGGACTACCTGACCGAACCAGAGAATGCGCTGCTGTCACTCGAGGAAGTCTCGTGACCGCCCGGAGCGTCTCCTTCGCATTCCTGTGCGAAGGCTCATCCGACACGGAACTCATCGCACACCTGGAAACCCTGCTGGTGCATTTCGGTGCCCAAGAAGCCACCGGTCAGCCGGGCCCCCAGAAGGGAACAATTCCTGCCCGGCTACAGCAGCTGCTCACGGAGGCAACAGGAGCGGGGATCAACATGGTTTTCATCCACCGGGATTCCGACGGTCCTGACCGTGACGGGCGGGAACGCGAGATCCGCCGCGGCGTTGAAGAGAGCGGTTTCCCGCATCCGTTCATCCCTGTCATTCCGGTCCAGGAAACCGAGGCCTGGCTTCTCCTCGATGAACAGGCGATCCGGGATGTCGTGGCGTCACAAGGGAAACAACCCCTGAGGCTGCCGAAACCGAATGCCATCGAAGGCACCAGGAATCCCAAGGAAATCCTGCAGAAAGCGCTTCTCACGGCGAGCGAGACAAGCGGACGGCGGTTGAAGAAGGAGAAGAACAGTTTCAGCCGTCGCCGCAGGGTGTTGCTGCAACGCCTCGATCCCCTCGGCGCCGTGCGGGGCCTGCCTTCTTGGCAATGCCTGGAACGCGACATCCAGCGGGCGCTGACGCAGCTCGAGAATCAGAACTGAAGGGAACAACCCGTGCTCAGCCGCTTTCCCACCTGGTCCGTTCGGAAACCGGAAAACGCCCGGCCCGATGCCGTCTGCAAGGTGGGAGGATTACCCGGTCGGGTGGCCGCGGGACTGGCCGGCGTGCGCCTTGTGCAGCCTGCCCATGAGTTTCCTCGGCCAGTTCACCAGCGACCCCCTGGCGCCCCGGCTCCCGGCCGGGCACACGCTGTTCCTGTTCACATGCGAACGCGACTCGATCTGCGACTTCTGGGATCCCGTCGCCGGCGCCAACGCCTGCGTTCTCGTCCCCCACGACGAGCTGGGCGCGAACCCAACCCCCATCCCGGAGGAGACCCCCGTGCTGCTGGAGCTGTGGGTGAGCAGCTGGACGAGCAGGGACGACGCCCTCCCCGCGAAACCGGGGGATTCGCCGCAACCAACCCCCGAAGAAGACCTGTTCACCAAGGCCGGAGGCACGCCTTACTGGACGGACAACGGCCCCGGTTACCGGATCGATCCATCCGATCAGATGGTGCTCCAGATCGACACCTGGGTGACGGTCTCCGACGGCCAGGAAGCCCTTGATGCCCAAGCTGCGAGGTTTCCTGACCGCGCCTACACCATAAAAACAGAGCTTCCATCGCGAACCTCTGTAGTGACGGTATCGCTTTCGTCATGACTCACGAGGGGGAACCGGAGGTCTACCTCATGGTCAATCGTTGATCCCGCCCCTGTAGGGCCGGTGTATCCCGGTTCCACCCGGTTGTGCAGCACTCAACCCGGATTTTCCGCCCTCAGCGGCGGTTTTCGGGATTGAGTGCTGCACAACCGTGATCCTGCGTGGTTATCTAGGGTCGCGCACGATCCGGGGCCCCTTCCCGTGCGACCTGTGGAGGTCATCAAGGGCGTCGTCGGTGAGGCGCACGCGCCTCGCGTTCTTCGTCACGGCAGGGTGTGCAGGCCGGACCTGATCTCGGATTCGAGTTCATCCCGGTTGATTCCGAAAGCCTCCATCGCGTCGTCGAGCTCCGTCCGATTGCCCGAATCGGTGACCATCCGGGTCATGACGAGGACGACATCGCGGAGAGTTTCCCGGTCGCACAGACTGACAACCACAGTGACACATCACATCGACAATTGTCACTGCAGATGTACATGTGTCACTGTGACCCTCACCGGACGCGAGCTGCGCAACCGGGATTCCCGCCACTCAGGTCTGCGTCACCGGCCTGAGGAACTGGAACAGCGGCGTCTCGTCGCCGTCCGGGTGCAGGATCCGCACCTCCACCCCGTAGACCTCACGGATCAGGTCCTCGGTCAGCACGTCCGCCGGGCGCCCCAGACACACCGCCCGGCCCTTGTGCAGGACCAGCACCTCGTCGCAGAACGTGGTGGCCAGGTTCAGGTCGTGCAGGGCGACGACCACACCCAGACCGGTCTCCCTCAAGGTTTTGAGGATGTCCAGCTGGTGGGAGATGTCGAGGTGGTTGGTGGGTTCGTCCAGCAGCATGACCTGCCCCTCCTGGGCGAACGCTCGGGCCAGGTGGGCGCGCTGCTGTTCGCCTCCGGAGAGGGTGTGCCAGTCGCGGTTCAGGAGGTGTTCGATGCCGGTGCGGCGGGCGGCGGCCTCCACGACCTCACGGTCGCGGGGACTGGGACCGGCCCAGCGGCGGCGGTGCGGGATCCGTCCCAGGTCAATGACGTCGCGCACGGTGACGTCCTGGTCGGTGGTCGCCTTCTGCTGCACCACCGACAACACCCGCGCGATGTCTCGCGGCGCCCAGTCGCTGTAGGGGCGGTCGTCGAGTTTGACGACGCCCGTGCGCGGCTGGATGGTGCGGGCCAGCATCCCCAGCAGCGTCGATTTTCCCGACCCGTTGGGTCCCAGCAACCCCAGGATGCGACCGGGCATCGCGGGCACGTCGATGCCGTCGACAATGATGGCCGGACCGGCGGCCCACGACAGGTTCTCTGCTTCTATCTTCATCGTTTCCTGGTCCTGGCGAGAATGGTTGCGAAGATGGGCACTCCGACCAGGGCGGTGATCACCCCGACCGGCACCTCCAACGGCGCGAACAACGTCCGGGCGATGGTGTCCGCCCAGAGCAGGAAGATCGCACCCAGCAGCGCCGAGACCGGCAGCAGCCCCCGGTGCCGGGAACCGACGAGCATCCGGGAGATGTGCGGCAGCACGAGACCGACGAAACCGATCGAACCCGACGAGGAAACCACGACCGCGGTCATGAGGGCCGCGCATCCCAGCAGCACCACCCGGGTGCGCTGCACGGAAACCCCCAGCGAGACGGCCTCCTTCTCGCCGAACATGAACGCGTCCATGGAACTGGCCATGCCGATGGTGAGCACGAGGAAACACCCCAGCACCGCGGCTGTGAGCGCTACCTCCTCCCATGAGACGTTGGCGAAGGAACCCATCAGCCAGTACAGGATGCCCCGGGTGACGTTGGCGTCCGCGCCGATCATGATGATGAACGACGTCAACGCGGAGAACCCCTGGGTCACCGCGATGCCCGCCAGCACGATCTTGTCGGTGGTGCCACCGGCCAGCCGGGATAGCAG
>CAJPNZ010000109.1 GCA_905372155.1 Propionibacteriaceae bacterium | reverse complement strand
GTTCGAGTCGGCGGCTATGTCTCACTGAAGCTGGTTGAGCCAGCACGTGAGGCTCACGCGAACGGCTGAGTCGAAACCATCCCGCGTCTGAGCAGCGGACCTGACCACCGTTTCCTGGGTACGGTCACCGTGGTTTCGACACGGGCTGCTCGTTCCTCGCAGCCCGGCTCAACCAGCTTCGGGAGGGGACGTCGTGGCCCGGGTCGGTCTGCTTGGGGAGGGTGGTTTCGACTCGGGCTGCTCGTTCCTCGCAGCCCGGCTCAACCAGCTTCGGAAAGGGGGACGTCGCGGCCCGGCTCAACCAGCTTCGGGAGGGGATGTCGCGGTTCGGGTCGGTCTGCTTGAGGAGGGGACAAGGAATAAAGAACCCGGCAGGGGTCCTGCGGCTCTTCGGTGGTTGAGAAGAGGTGGGTGGGCATCGCAGGAGCGGCCCTGCCGGGTTCGGTCTCACATGGGGAGGAGGCCCATTGACTTGACCTCCTCCGCCTCGGATTTCAGTTCGTCGACGGAGACATTGACGCGACTTCTCGCGAAGGCGTTGAGCGGCAGGCCCTGGACGATCTCCCACTCGCTGTCGCAGCAGCGTACCGGGAACGACGAGACCAGGCCAGCCGGGACCCCGTAGGAGCCGTCGCTGACCACCGCCATTGACGTCCAGTCGCCCCCGGGGGTGCCGAGCAGCCAGTCGCGGACGTGGGCGATGGTGGCGTTGGCCGCCGATGCCGCGCTCGAACGCCCCCGGGCCGCGATCACCGCGGCCCCCCGCCGGGCGACGGTGGGGATGAAGTCGAAGGCGATCCAGGCGTCGTCGGCGATCCACTGGTCCGCCGGCATACCGCAGATACGGGCGTTGAAGGCGTCTGCGTACTGCGTGGCCGAGTGGTTGCCCCAGATCGTCACGTTCGTCACATCAGCCACCGGCCTGCGGGCCTTCGCCGCCAGCTGCGCGCGGGCCCGGTTGTGGTCGAGCCGGGTCAGGGCGGTGAACCTCGATCCGGGAATCCCGTCGGCGTGCCGGGAGGCGATCAGCGCGTTCGTGTTCGCCGGGTTCCCCGTCACCACCACCCGCACATCCGGGGCCGCCGAGGCCGCCAGGGCCCGGCCCTGCGCGGCGAAGATGGCAGCGTTGGCCTCCAGCAGGTCGGCGCGTTCCATGCCCGCGCCGCGCGGCGACGCCCCCACCAGCATCGCGACGTTTGCCCCGTCGAAGGCCACCGCGGGATCGTCGGTGACCTCGATGCCCTTCAGCTGCGGGAAGGCGCAGTCGAGCAGTTCCATCGCCACCCCGTCGAGGGCCTTCACGGCCGCCGGCACCTCCAGCAGCCGCAACTCGACGGGCTCGTCGCCCAGCAGATCACCCGAGGCCAGCCGGTAGACCAGCGCGTATCCGATCTGCCCGGCCGCTCCCGTTATCGCGATTCGCCTGGTCATGGCGGCTCAGCGGACGTTCAGGTCGCCGACGAGCACGCAGCGACGTTTCCGGGTGAAACTGCGAGCCGACGTGAGGCCCTCGCCGGTGGGTCCGGCGATGGTGAACGTCGGGTAGCCCTCGCCGCCGATCCCGATGCCGTTGTACGACGGGCCGTTCTTCACGAAGATCGTGGTCTGGATCAGCTTGCCCATCTTCGTCAGTTTGCTGACGTTGAGGCTGTGCATCACCGCGGTGTGGCGGTTGCCGTGCTCCAGTTCGACGGCCAGGTCGATGGCGGCGTCCACGTCCGGCACCCGCACCAGCCCGAGCACCGGCATCATCAGCTCGTGCACCACGAACGGATGGTCGGCGCTCGCCTCGCACACGATCAGCCGCACCCCGGGCGGCGGGGTGACGCCGATGGCCTCCAGGATCTTCGCTGCCGGTTTGCCCACCCACTCGGTGCGCGGCTTGTCGCCGTTGACCAGCAGCTTCTCCAGCTCCGCGACCTCGGCGGCCGTCGCCTCGTAGGCGCCGTGCTTGATCATGCAGAACTTCAGCATGTCGGCGATCGAGTCGACCGCGATGATCTCCTTCTCCGCGGTGCAGGGCAGGTTGTTGTCGAAACTGGCGCCGTCGACGATGCACTTCGCGGCGTGCTCGATGTCGGCGGTCTCGTCGACGACGGCGGGCGGGTTGCCCGCGCCCGCGCCGATCGCCTTCTTCCCGGAGCTCAGCACCGCCTTGACGATGCCCGGGCCCCCGGTTGCCACCAGCATCCGGACCTTCGGGTGGGCCATCATCGCGTTGGTGTTCTCCAGCGACGGCGCGGTGACCGTCACCACGAGATTGTCGGGGGCGCCGGCGGCGCGCAGTGCCCGGTTGATGCGACGCACCTGCCAGCACGACAACTTGGCGACCCGCGGGTGCGGGCTGAACACGACGGCGTTGCCGGCGGCCAGCATCCCGATGGCGTTGCAGGTGATGGTTTCGGTGGGGTTGGTGGTGGGGGTGATGGCCCCGATTACGCCGTAGGGCGAGTACTCGATGGTGGTCAGGCCGTCGTCGCCGGACCACGCCTCCGTGACGAGATCCTCCACCCCGGGGGTCTCGGAGGCCGCCACCTTGTTCTTCAGGTACTTGTGGCCGACATCGCCCATCCCGGACTGCGCCACGGCCTGTTCCGACATGTAGTCGAGGGCCTCGGGGGCCAGCATCGCCTCACGGATGGCAGCGACGTAGCGGCGCCGGTCGGCCATCGAATGGCTCAGGTACTCGCGCTGCGCCAGGTGGGCGGCCTCCACCGCGGAGTCCATGTCGGCGAACACCCCGTCGCCCGGGGCCTCCTGCTGCGTCGCGGGCGCCTCGGTCTGGTTGTCGTTGCCGGGGAGCATGGCCGCGAGCACCTCGCGGATGGTCGCCTCCAGCTGTGCCGGATCTATCTTCATTACTGCTCTCCTATCGTGTTCCAGTCCTGCAGCGCGCAGGTCGCGATGTCCACGTCCTGTTCAGCGGTTCCACCGGAGATTCCGATGGCCCCTGCCAGTTCCCCGTCGACGTGGACGGGCACCCCTCCGCCGAACAGGACCACGCGGCCGGAGTTGGTGTCGGCCAGACCGGGGAGGGGACCGTCCCCGGAGGCCAGGGGGCCGAGCGTCGCGGTCGGTGCCTGGAAGGCCACGGCGCTCCACGCCTTGTTGATCGCGATCTCGATGGACGCGAGCAGCGCGCCCTCGATGCGGTGCAGCAGCATCAGGTTCCCGCCCGCGTCCGCGGCCGCGATCACGACGGGCACCCCCAGTTCGGTGCTGCGCGCCTCCGCCCGTTCGGCGATCCGTTTGGCGGCGGCGAGATCGAACCGACGGGCCGGGGTTCGGCCGCGGGATGGTGCCGGGGTGGACCGCTCACCCGGGGGCTCGCCGTCCGGCTGGGCCAGCTTTGCTCTTGTGAAGTTGGTTGAGCCGGCCTGCTCGCTCTGCGAGCTGGCCGTGTCGAAACCGTGGTGACCCGGGTTGGGTCTGTTTTTCGGCTGCCGGGTGGTTTCGACTCGGACTGCTCCTTCGTCGCGGTCCGGCTCAACCGGCTTCGAGGGGGTGGTTTCGACTCGGGCCGCTCGTTCCTCGCGGTCCGGCTGGGCCTGCTTTGAAGGGGTTCCGAGGACCTTGGCGACGGCGTCCCGGACGATGCGTTCGATCTCCTCGTCGCGCCAGGTCTCGGCCAGCCTGGCCAGGGAGTAGACGGCGTCGGAGAGGCGGTTGAGGTATTTGATCAGCTCGGGGCGCACCGGTTCGGTCTCGGCCAGGGCCAGTACCCGCCGTTCCGCGCGACGCACCACGGTGCGGGCCTGGTGGAACGCCCCCGACCGGTCGTCGCGGCCCGGCACCACGAACTCCCGCTGCGGCCCCGTGACGGCCAGGCAGTCGTCGATGAGGTGCTCCAGGTCGGTGATGTCGCCGGTGTTGATCTTGTTCGCGAGGATCGCCGCGCCCTCGGGGTCGCTGGCCAGTTCGGCGGCCAGCACGAACAGCCGCTGCTGCACGTCGTGGACGCGGCGCCGCCACTGGCCGGCGGGCAGCATCGCCTTCGCCGCCCCGAGCGCCGCGTTGGCCTCGTCGACGGTGCCGTAGGCCTCCACGCGCAGGCTCTGCTTGGGCACCCGGGAGCCCCCGAACAGCCCGGTGTCACCCTTGTCGCCGGTGCGCGTGTAAACGTTCGGCATGGCGGTCAGTCCTCCACCTCGACCACGTCGACGATGCCGACGATGGTCGCGTCCAGGGGGGCCTGCTGCCGGTTCGCCGCGAACCGGGCCGAGCTGCCCTTCGTGATGATGACCGTCTCACCGGTTCCGGCGCCGACGGTGTCCACCGCGACCTCCTGGTCGCCGACGGCGGCGCCGTCGGAGTGGACGCGCTGGATCAGCAGCAGCTTGAAACCGACGAGGCGTTCGTCCTTGCTGGTGGAGACCACCGTGCCCACCACCTTGGCCAGGTACATCTCAGCTCCTCCTGGTGATCGTGACGCCCGACGACGCGGCCGCATCGCGGGCCAGGTCGGTGATGATCGCCCTGCGGTGCACGCTCAGCCGCGACCCCGGCGCCAGGGAACGGATCACGGACTCGGTTACCACGCGCGCGGTGCAGTGCACCGCGTCGCCCGCGCCCGCGACCTCCCCGACGACCCGGTCGAGGGTTTCCGCGGTCGCCAGGTGCACCCCGAACGATTTCAGGGCGGCGAGATTCTCGCGCAGCATCGCCGCGTAGCCCGACGGCATCTGCGGGAACCAGCCGCGTTTGTCCGCCGAGTCGGGGCAGACACCGTTGGTGGCCACGACCACCGGTTTGTTGCTCATGATGAACTCGGCCACCACGTTGCTGGCCAGGCAGTCACCGATGCCGTGGGCGACCTTCGCGGCCAGGTTCGCCGTGAGGGTGGGGACGACGAGCAGGTCGTGGGCCTGCACCAGCGACTCCTCGGCCGGGGTCATGCCCAGGGCGGCGATGCGTTCCTGATCCAGGACACGGGAGGCCGAGGTGGTCTGCCGCCAGTCGAGGTTGACGTGTGCCGCGGCCCGTTTCAGCGACTCCAGGGCCGCGTCGAAACCGAGCAGCGCACCCGAGAACAGCACCAGCGCGTTGGGTTTCCCCGTGGCCGGGGTTTCCTGCCGGGGCTGTTCGGCGAGCATTTCGCGCACGATCCTGGTGATCAGCTCGCGCAGCTGTTTCTCGTTCATCGGCTACTCCTCATTGCCGCCCCCAACGGGGTGGGGAAAAGGGGCTCCTCGGGCCGGTCAACCGTGACGCCGAGGACCTTCTCGAAAACTTTGGGTGCCTCGGGCAGGGAGGCGGAACCACCCACCAGATACACCCTGCCCGGGTCGGTGCCGCCGAGCGCCCGCTCGGCGATGGTGGCCATCTTCTCCAGGGTGGGGCGCACCACCGGGAAGACGGTCTCGACGTTGGCGGGGTCGCACTTGAACGCCTCGGCCTCGTCGTAGCCCATTCCCAGCGCCCCCGACAGCACCAGCGTCATGTGGTGGCCGCCGGTGGCCTCGTCGGTGGAGAAATCGACCACCCCGTCGCGCAGCCGCGACACCCCGGTGGTGCCGTGGCCGATGTCGATGATGGTGCCGTCGGCCACGCCGAGGGCCCGGGCCGCGGCCACGGGTTCGTCGACCACCTCGCACGGATCGAGTTCGCAGGCGTCGAGCACGTTGGTGAACACCTTCACGGTGCCCTCGCTGATCCCGGGCGGGATGGTGACTGCGGCCTCGGTGAAGATGTGGCCCAGCCTGTCGTGGAGTTCGGTGAGGATCTCCCGGACGTTGGTGACGGCCCCCAGCCAGTCGACGACGATGCCGTCGCGCACCACGTTCGCCTTCCGCCAACCGCCCGCCACCGGACGGTTCCCGCCGTCGACCACTGCCAGCACGATGTTGGCCGTGCCCAGGTCGACGGCGAGCCGCAGCCCGCTGCGTTTGGCGTTCTTGCGTGCGACCTTCCCGGTTCGCACGAGTTCCGCGAACCGGTTGATCCTGGTCTGGGGATTCGTCGCCATCGTTATCGGTCCAGGCAGATCGTCACGTAGTCGCCGGTCCTGGCCCCGACGGCGTTGCCCTCGTCGGTGTCGAGGTGCAGCTCCGCCAGGTAGGAGTCCTTGACGCGGATCAGGAAATTGTCCAGACGCGCCCCGCGCTCCCCCCCGAACCGGACGCTCACGCGGTCCTGGTCCTTCAGGTTCAGGGCGGCGGCGTTGTCGGGGCTCATGTGGATGTGACGGCCCGCGACGATCACTGCGTGGTCGCAGTCGATGCTGCCGAGGGGGCCCTCGATGCGCACGGGGGCGGCGGTCTCCAGATGCCCCGACTGGGCCATCGGCGCCTTGATGCCGAGGGCGAAGCAATCGGTGCGGCTCAACTCCACCTGGGTGGCGGGACGGTTGGGGCCCATCACGCGCACCCGGGTCATGGTGCCGCGGGGGCCGTGCAGGGTCACGGTCTCCTCGGCCGCGAACTCGCCGCGCTGGCGCACCATCTTCTTCACCTTCGGCGCGTCGTAGCCGAACAGGGTTTTGAAATCGGCGTCGCACAGGTGGACGTGCCGGTTGGAGATGCCGACGACCACCTTGCGCGGGTCCAGGGCGGCGATCCGCTCCAGGACCCGGCTGGTGATCTCGGCGACGAGCGCGTCGGTCATGACTGCGGCAGGATCTTCTCGACGTCACCGTGGGGACGCGGGATGACGTGCTGGGAGACCAGCTCGCCGACCCGGGCGGCGGCCGACGACCCGGCGTCGACGGCGGCCTTCACGGCACCGACGTCGCCGCGCACCATCACGGTGACAAGACCGGAACCGATCTTCTCGCTGCCGATCAGGGTCACGTTCGCGGACTTGACCATGGCGTCGGCGGCCTCGACGGCCCCCACGTAGCCCTTGGTCTCGATCATTCCGAGAGCATTGCTCATGACTGCTTCCTCCTGGTGGTGGATGTCCGGGGAGCCTTGGTGGTCTCCGCGGGGTTCTTGGGTGCGGCATCCGGCTTCTGGTCCGGGCCGGATTCGGGCTGCGCCTGCTCGAGCTGCGGTTTCGGCTCGGGTTTCGTGATGGCCTTCGGCTCGGGTCCGGGTTCGCTGGTGGTTCCCGCCCCGGATTCGGGTTCGGGTTTCTCCTGGGCCTTGGTTTCGGCCTTCGACGCGGGTTTGGTTTTCTCCGGTGCCTTGGCCTTGGCGGCGGATTTCGTCGTCGCCTTCGTCCCGGGCGCGGGTTTGGTCAGGCCCACGGTCGCGGCCGAGAAGACGATGGGTTCCAGCTCCTGGTGGGGCCGGGGAATGACGATCCTGCTGACCACCCGGGTCAGTTTCGACGCCGCCACCTCGGCGGCGGCCATGGCCGCCTGAACGGCCGCCACCTGGCCCTCGACCTTGACGGTGACGTAGCCGCCGCCCCTGGCCAGTTCGTAGCCGATCAGGGTGACGTCGGCGGTTTTGCAGGCGACGTCGGCGGCCTCGACGCCAGCGACGAGGCCCACAACTTCAATGCTCCCCAGTGCTTGCATCACTGGCTCCTTTCGGGTTCACGTAGGGGAAGTCTCTTCACCAGGCGGGCGGCGTTCGACCCGATGATCCGGTCCGCCTGCTCGCTGCGCCCCAGGAAATGCGCCAGGTAGGGGCGCCGCTCGGGGAGTTTCTCGGTGGTGATGACCACGTAGTCGAGGGCGATTCCCAGCCCGATGCCCAGCCGCGACGAGATCGCGGCGCGGTGCGCCAGGGTCAGGGGATTCAGCTCCGGGAGGCGATCCACGCGGCTCGGCACCCCCTCCTCCTCGATGCCGAGGAGCACCTGGGTGAGCTGCTCGTCGCCGATGCCCTCGTGGACGGCGAGATTGATGGTGGGGCGTTCGTCGGTCACGACGCACCCCCCAGCACCAGGCCGGTGGCGACGGCGTTGCGGGGCCCCTCGACGCCGCGGATGTTGGCGCGCCCGGCCACCACCCGGTAGTCGGCCAGGGCCCGGGTGACCAGCTGCGGGATCTCGAAGTCCAGGGCGGAGCCGCCGACGAGCACCACGAAGTCGATGCCGCGCACCTCCGAGGTGGGGGAGACGCGCTGCAGGGCGCGGATCGCGTTGGTGACGAAGACCTGCTCCTTGGCGCGGATGCGGACCTGGCGGATGGTCTCGACGGGAAGATCCACGTCGAGGGGCACCATGCCGTCGGGTTTGAGCACCACGGCGCGGGCGTAGACGTGCCCGGGAAGCGGATCCTCGAAGAACTGCACGGTGCCGTCCTCGTGGCGGATGTTGAAAACCGACTCCACCTTCGCCAGCGGGTGGCGTTTGATGTCCTCGGCCAGGTCGAAGGAGTCGAGGCCGAGTTCGGACTGGATCATCAGGGTCACCATGTTCCCGGCGCCGGCCAGGTGAATGGAGGTGCCGGTGCCGTCCGGGCGCATGACGGAGGCGTCGGTGGAACCGGCGCCCATGTCGAGGATCGCGATGGGGGCGGCCGTTCCGGGGGTGGTGAGCGCGCCACGGATGGCCATGTCGGCCTCCACGCCGCCGACCTCGACGGGCACGCCGATTTCGGCGGCCAGTTCGGAGGCGATCCGTTCCATCTGGAGGCGGTCGGTCCTGACCATCACGGCGATGCCGACGGCGGCCTCCATGGAGAACTCGTTGGCGATGCCGCCCGCCACCTGCTGCGGCACCCGGGTGTCGACGGCGAGCAGGTCGGTGATGCGGATGTCTCGGGTGTGCTGGTTGGTCAGCTGCGCCATGGTCACCCGCACCTTCTCCATCATGCCGCCGACGTTGGTGCCGGCCTCGCCCGTGATGTCGGAGAGGTTGCGGATCCGGGAGGCGACGTCCATGATCTCGGCCGCACCCAGGTCGACGTCGACATCGAGGGTGTTGGTGCCGTGGAACGTGAGGCGGCCCGCGGGGATGCGGCGTTCCTGCACGTCACCCTCCGGGGTCTTGATGACCACGGCGGAACGGTTGCCCACCAGGGAACGGGCCAGGGGCACCACGGAGCGGGTGGCGTCGGCCTCCAGACCGAAGAGGGTCGCGATGCCGAACGGGTTGGACAGGGTCTCGACGATGCGCCCGACATCGGCCACCTCGATGGCGGCCAGCATCCCGAGCGGAACCTTCTCGATCAGACGCACCTCGTCGACGATGGGGATCTTGCGGGTCAGGCGGTTGTGGACCAGCACGCCGTCGTCGGCCTGCAGGATCGCGCCGGTGACCTCCAGGCGCTCGGCTACGGAGTTCAGCCGGGCCGCGACCTGGTCGTAGGGGATCGTGCGGGGCGCCACGACGATGTAGGGCTGCCCGGCGGGGGCGTCGGGCAGCTCGTCGAGGGCGATGGTGGTTCCCACCCCGATGCCGAGGCCGCCCGGGGTGGAGGGATTGTGTCCGATCATCGTGGATTCGGTGATGATCGTCTCGGTGATGGTCTCCATCGCGACGTCGCCGATCACGGGGGCGGCTTCGTTGATGCGGATGGAGTCGAGGTCCTCGATGCGGCGTCCCGCCTTGTTCAGGGCCTCGGTGAGGGAGCGGAACAGGCCACGGATGTTGGCGCTGGTTCCCTTGATTCCGGTGGTGGGGACGATGGCGCTGGACAGGAAGTCCACCTGCCCGTCGGCATCACCGGTCTCGGCGAGCGCCACCTCGGTGGTCGCGTTGCCGATGTCGATGCCAGCGACCAGTTTCGCCATCGTCCTCGCCTCCTTTCTCCTTGAATTCGTTGTCATCCGGGGTTGAGTTTGCTCGTCGGCTGCCGGATGGTTTCGACTCGGGCCGCTCGTTCCTCGCGGCCCGGCTCAACCAGCTTCGAAGTGGTGAAGTTGGTTGAGCCGGCCTGCTCGCTTGGCGAGCTGGTCGTGTCGAAACCATGGTGACCCGGGTTGGGTCTTTTGTGCGGCTGCCGGGTGGTTTCGACTCGGGCCGCTCGTTCCTCGCGGCCCGGCTCAACCAGCTTTGAAAGAGGTTCTCGCGGCCCGGCTCAACCCGGCTTCCGGGGTGGTTCCTCAGTCCTCGCGCAGCCTTCCACGGGCCTCGTAGACGTCGGCGGCCTCACGGACGAACCCCGCGCTCACCTTCGCGCCGTACTGGCCCTCCAGCTCGTCGGCGATCTCGTACAGCTCCGCCTTCGTGGAGCGGTACGGCCGCAGCGCGTTGTAGATCTCCAGCAGCCGGGCGTCGGGCACGGCCACCAGCTCGGCGGCGCGACGCAGGTTGCGGGCCAGGGTCTGGCGTCCGTCGGCGTCGGCCACCTGGGCCTGGAGCTCCAGGGTCTCCGAGGAGATGCGGAAGTCGAGGGGGCTCAGCTTCCCCGACTTGACGTTCTCGAAGGTGAGTTCGTCGAGGGCCTTGCCGGTGTTGGTTTTCACCAGCTCCGGGTGTTTCTCGGCCAGCGGGTACTCGTCGCGGCCGATCCGGCGGG
>CAJPNZ010000108.1 GCA_905372155.1 Propionibacteriaceae bacterium | reverse complement strand
CCGTAGGGGGTGCGGATGAGCACGGCGGGGGCGGGGAGACGTTCGGGCAGCGTGATCTCGGTGTGCAGCGTCAGCCCATCGTCGGTCGTGACCCGGATGGTGTTCACGGGCGCGGACCCGAATCCGCTAGGCGCGGCACCGGATGGACCAGGTGCTGTTCCCACCGGCCAGCCGTGATGTCGAGGCAGTAGAGCCGCCTGCGGCTGGCGGGGGTCTCGTGCACCTGGCGGGCGATGAGGTGGGCGACGAGCAGCGCCGCGGGCGTGCTCAGCCGCAGCGGCGGACGGCGTCCGGGACCACCGAGGCGGGCCCGCAGCAGGTCGGGGGTGGCGGAAGCGGCGATCCTCCGGGCGATGACATCGGTGACGAGGCAGGGCTCGGCCTCTCCCGCGGGGGCGAACGGGCTGACGAAGACGCGGTTGCCCTCGGCCCAGGCGGTCAGGGCGTGGTCCTCGGTTGGGGCCGTGGGCGGGGTGTCGAGGAGCAGACAGGGGACGGATGGGGCCTCGCCGTTTTGGACGGACGCGGCGGTGAGCAGCGGTGCGACCATGTCGTGCAGCACTCCGTGGCCGCGGGGGAGCAGGTTTGGGTGGACGCTGGCGTCGGCAGCTGCGTGAAGGTAGCCGGCCTCGGCGAAGGCGGGGCCGAGCACGGGATCGGTTCCGACCTCGGTGGCCTGGTCCAGCGCACCGGCGGCCGCGCCGTGCAGCCGGACGAAGAGGCCGTCCGGGCGGTGTAGCGCCCACTCGCCGCCGGTGCGGAACAGGCAGACGCCGTCGGCGAGCGTGGTGTCGATCAGTGTGCTGGGGGGCGGCATGGTGTTACTCCTGGGTGCCTGAGAGCCGGGCGGTGAGGTGGGGCACCCCCACCTCACCGCGTCGTGGTCACTCGTCGCCGAAGAGGTCTTCGACGAGGGCGTTCGAGCAGGTTGGATGCGCCACGGAGGCGCTGCCGCACTGCGGTGCGACGATCTCAAACGTCAGATCCTGGTTCATGGGACACCTCCTTTCCTTGATCTGCCCGAGATTCTAAATGATAATGGCGGTCAATATCAACAGGACGTCGGGTTCGGGATACGCGCTTTGGGTTCGCCGGAAAGGCCGCTGGGACGCCAGTGCCGACCGCCAAACCCAAGGAGCTGGCAAAGCCCTCCGCGGCCATCAAAGCGTTGCCGGGGTCGTCGCATTCTTGAGGACCTCGGCCCTTCCTCTTGGCGATGAGCCTACGGTCGGGGTTCTTCGGGCCGTGCCCGCGCGCATCTTGATGCAATGAGGTGACGATAAAATGTGATCATGCGCACCACGGTGAATCTGGACGATGAACTGCTGCGCCGGGCCAAGGAGCGGGCGGCCCGTCAGGGAAGGACCTTGAGCGAGGTGGTCTCCGACGCCCTACGGGTTTCACTCGCTGAGCAGGCCGGGCCACGCCGTGAGGTCACCCTGCCCACCTTCGGCGGCAGCGGGTTGAAGCCGGGCGTCGACCTCGAGGACAAGGATGCCCTCGCAGCGCTTCTCGGCGAAGACGATCGTGCTGCTCGCTGACGTCAACCTGTTCATCTACGCGCACCGGCCGGAGTCCCCGCGGTTTGCGGAACACCACGCGTGGCTCACGGCTGCGCTAACCGCCGACGAATCCTTCGGGGTGTCCGAGCTGATCTTGTCGGGTTTTCTGCGAATCGTGACGAACCACCGGGTCTACCGCGAACCGACTCCGCCGCAGGTGGCGCTGGACTTCTGTCAGACGGTGTTGAGCGCCCCGTCGGCGGTCCGCATCCGCCCAGGGCGGGAGCATTGGCGCATCTTCGAGAGCCTGTGCCGGAACCTCGGGGCGCGCGGCAACGTGGTTCCCGACGCCTATCTGGCGGCCATGGCCATTGAGGCCGGCGCCACCTTCATCACCATGGACGCGGGATTCGCCCGGTTCCCCGGACTCACCTGGCGGCGCGCTCTGTGACGAGGGCCGCGGGGGTCTAGGCATCCGGGGCGCTGCGGTGTCCGCTCAGGGGCGGCATGGGGAACAGGGGCGACCCTTCGTTCACTGAGGAACCGGGGAATGGCAGTCTGGCTCTCGGTGTGCCGCGCGTGCGGCGCCTTGTCTCGTATCAAGATGTCCAGGGGGATTCGCCAAGCCGTCAATGGTTGAGCGGGTTGACAGTAGACGACCTGACTGGAAAATTCGGCCGGGTCATCCCAGCCCAGGGGGAGGGAGGTGTCTCATATGGTTCATGCGTCCACCACGCCTGCGAGCGAGGTCTTGACCATCATCGGTTGGCTGACGGAAAGAGAGACCGTCTATCAAGTCAACGGCGGTTGGGGTGTCGATGCGCTGGTGGGACGGCAAACCCGTGAGCACGGGGACCTTGATGTCTTCGTGGACGCCGGTGTCGTGCCCGATTTGATCGAGTGGCTGGCATCGCGTGGTTACGAGCCGGTGACGGACTGGCTGCCGATCCGGATCGAACTCGCCTCCGAACACGGAAGGGTCGACGTGCATCCCATGGCCATCCGACCCAACGGGGATGGTGTCCAACAAAGCTTTGAGGACGCGGTATTCACACATCCGGCCGTCGCCCGCACGAGGGGATCGATCGATGGAGTGCCGGTCATCGTCGGCACGGCCGAGCGGCTGCGTGAATTGAGAAATGGCTACGATCCACGTCCCGAGGATGAGCACGATCTCGAACTCCTCAGTCGCTTGCGCGACGGCGGGGCTGGTCAACAGCCAGGATGAGCCAGGGTCAGTATCTACGAGGAAGCCGGTCTCATTGAGGAAGGGCGCGACGAAATGGATTCCGGTGACCTTGAAGCTGAAGGCCTGTCACTCAAGCGGTCTGTTCTTCGGTGGTTTCTGTCTTGACGATGATGATCTCCGAGCTGTGGACGAGGGTCTTGCTGGTTCAAGGTCCGCTCAGTGCTTCTGGGGTCGGACTGCGCTACGTCGTCTGCCAGCAGATTCTCGAGGTCCCCTATGCCGTGTGAACGTGGGTGAGGACCCATCCCGGCGAGAAATCACCTGATGGGCGGGTACCGTCGTGTGGTTACGACGGCGTGATGATCTCGACTGCGAGAGGCCGGGCAATTCCATACCCACCCCCGGCCGAGTGCACGGACGCGAAACGGGTGGTCCCGGGCGCCGGCCCGGGACCACCCGCTGCGGGGGTGGGGGACTATTTCGCTTCGGCGCGGTGGTTCAGCCACAGTCCGATGGCGAGCGGGACGACGATCCAGACGACGACGCCCACGGTGAACTGACCCCACAGTGTTGCATCCGGGGTCTGCCCGCCCGTTTGTGCCGAGAGAATGGTTTGCAGGCTCACCCCGGGGGTCCTGATCCAGGCAGCGATCTTCGCCAGGAGCTCGCCGAACTGGCTCAGTGTTCCCACCGTGACGGGGCCGGCCACGAAGACGGTGACCGTCAGGGCGGTGTTGCGCAGCAGCAACGCCAGGGCGAAGGCCATGGTCGCGTCGAGGAGGAGGACCTCGATGGCCCCGAACCAGCGCACCCAGTGGAACTCCCAGGAGGCCTCGAGGCCGTGCGCCGCGGCACCGGCGGCGTTGAACACCGCCCACGACAGCTGGATGGCCATCCACACCGCGAGGACCACCCCGAGCGTGACGAGGGCCTTCGCCGCGACGACACGTTCCCGGCGGGGTTCGACCACGAAGGTGGTCAGAGCCCCACGCTGGGTCCACTCCGAGGTGACCGGCAGGATGACGATGACGACGGTGAGCATCGAGGCCGCGCCCAGCGGAAGGAACAGGAGGTCGGTCCCGGTGGCGATCTTGGTCAGGTCGGGGTAGGCGATGATGGCCCCGATGGTGGCCACGGCCAGGACCGCGGCCGTGAGGATCGAGAGCACGAGTGCCGCCCGGGTGTTCACATATTTGCGGGACTCTGCCTTGACGAGGTTGCCGAAGCGAACCCGGGCGGGGATGGTGATGGCGGTCATACGAAGATTCCTCCGCGAGCGGTGGTGGCGGTGAGGTTGAGGAAGGTGGTTTCGAGGTCGGTGCCGTCGGCGGTCAGGTCGGCGATGCTGCCCTCCGTGAGGATCTTGCCGTGACCGATCATGACGATGCGGTCGGCGACCTGCTGCACTTCGTGGAGCAGATGGGAGCTGAGCAGGACGGCGCCACCCGCATCGGCGAAGCGGCGCAGCACGGTGCGCATCCAGTGGATGCCCTGGGGGTCGAGGCCGTTGGCCGGTTCGTCCAGGATCAGCACCCGGGGCGAACCGAGGAAGGCCTGGGCGATACCGAGACGCTGTCTCATCCCCAGCGAGTAGGTATTGACCCGTTTGCGAGCCTCCGCGGCGGTGAGCCCGGCGAGTTCGATGACCTCGTCCACCCGGGAGCGGGGCGCCCCCATGGCGGTGGCGGCGGCCCGGAGCGTTTCGCGTCCGGTGCGTCCGGGGTGCTGGGCGGAGGCGTCCAGCAGGACACCGACCTGGGCGCTCGGGTTGGGGATGTCGCGGTAGCGGCGCCCGTCGATCAGGGCCTCGCCCTCGGTGGGGAAGGCGAGCCCGGTGAGGCACCGCATGGCGGTGGATTTGCCGGCGCCGTTGGGGCCGAGGAAACCGGTGATGCTTCCCGCCTCGACGGTGAAACTGATGTCGTCGACGGCGAGGACGTCGCCATAGCGTTTGGTGAGGTTTCGGAAGGTGATCATGGTTTCAGCCAACCCGGGCCAGTTGGGCTGGCGCCACGGGTGAAGGTCTGGTGTTGTGGCGACTGAAGTCGGCGAGGTTTCGACTTTCGATGGGCGGAACAGCCGCGGGGTATTGCCTAGGGTGAAGCCGTGACCTCCGAATACCGACTCGGCGCGTGGGCGCTGACTTGGCGCTACCTGCTGGCTCTCGTCTGGGCACTGCCGTCGATCGCCACGTCTCTGACGGATCAGGACCTGTTCTGGGAGGCACCCCCGGTCTTCTACGGCTCCCTGGTCCTCAAGCTCCTCGGTGTGAGCGCCGCCGTGGTGCTGATCCGGTTCCGGCGGCGGGCCCCGATGCTGGTGGTGGTGTCGCTGAGCGCGCTGAGCTCGGTCACGGTCATGCTGGGCGGCTTCGCGTCCTGGGGGATCGCCAGCCTGTGTACCCGACGACGGTGGAAGGAAATCCTCCCGGCCGGGGCCGTCTTCATCGGGTTCCAGCTCTTGTCCGGCCCGGTCCGGCGGGGCCTGGGGCTGCCCACGGTCACGGTCCTGCGGGTGAATGACACGCCGCTGCAGGAGCCGTGGCCTCTGATCGTCGGCGGCGGGGTATTGCTCCTCTACACGGTGGTGCTGGTGGCGATCGGCATGTACACCGGGGCCCGTCGGGAGCTGATCGCTTCGATGCGGGCCCAGGTGGAGCAGGCCGAACGGGAGCAGCAGCTGCGGGTTGCCCAGGGGCAGGCCGCCGAACGCCAACGTATCGCCCGGGAGATGCACGACGTGCTGGCCCACCGGATCTCGCTGGTCAGCATGTACTCCGGGGCGCTGGCCTATCGGGACGACCTCAACCCCGAGCAGACCCGCGAGATCGCCGAGACCATCCGGGAGAACGCCAATCTGGCGCTGACCGAGTTGCGGGGCGTTCTCGGGTCGCTGCGGGGGGAGGACGGGGACCGGCCGCAGCCCACCCTCGCCGACCTGCCGGGCCTCATCGCCGACAACCGGGCGGCCGGGCTGCGGATCGAGTTCAGCGGCGTGACCCTGGAGGGGCTCTCGCCCGCGGTGGGCCGCCACGCCTACCGGATCGTGCAGGAGGGGCTCACCAATGCCCGCAAGCACGCGCCGGGAACCAAGGTCGAGGTGCGACTCAGCGGCGGCCCCGGCTCCGGGCTGTGGATCGAGCTGCGCAACCTGGTGAACGGACGCGGCGCCGCCGTCCCCGGAGGCGGCTATGGTCTACTCGGGCTGGCCGAGCGGACGGGCCTCGTCGACGGCTGGATCGAGCACGGAATCCGGGACGACGTGTTTCAATTGGAGGCGTGGATGCCATGGTGAGGGTGGTGCTGATCGACGACGATCCCTTGGTCCGGGCCGGTCTCAAGCTGATGCTTGGGGGACGCGAGGGAGTCGACTTCGTCGGCGAGGGCAGCGACGGCTCCGAGGCGGCGGCCCTGGTGGCCGAACACCGGCCCGACGTGCTGCTCATGGATATCCGCATGCCGGGCAAGGATGGGCTGACGGCGACCGAGGAGCTCATGGCCCAGAAGGACGCGCCGCGGGTGGTGATCCTGACCACCTTCGACTCCGACGACTCGGTGCTGCGAGCCCTGGCGGCCGGGGCCGCGGGCTTTCTGCTCAAGGACACCCCGCCGGACCGGATGCTGGAGGCCATCAAACAGGTCGCGGCGGGGGAGCACACCCTCTCACCCAGCGTGGTGTCCCAGGTCATCGCGGCCGCGACCCGGCACCGGGGCGACCCCCGGCGGGAGGACGCGCGGGCCGACCTGGCCGTCCTGAACGCCCGGGAGAAAGACGTCGCGATCGCGATCGGGCGGGGGCTGACGAACGCCGAGATCTCGGCCCGGCACTACCTCAGCCTCGCCACTGTCAAGGGCGTCGTGACGCAGATCTTCGACAAGCTCGGCCTGACCAACCGCGTCCAGGTCGCGATCAAGGTGCACGACGCCGGATGGGCCGACGACTGAGTGGCCCGTTCCGGCCGAACCTGCGGGCGGGCCGCTCAGAACCATGGGGTTCCCGTCCGGGAGTGGCGGTCCTGGAGAGGCCCGGCACCCGGGAGGTTCAGGCCTTTTCGATCTTCTCGACCTGTGCCGCGAACACCTCCTGCGCCAAGCCGGGTTTCAATCTTCCTTGTTCTTGATCCAGTAATCGCACTCCTCGAAGCCCTCGGCCACGGTGTGGTCCCTGTGAAGTGTTCCTCTGAGCGCTTCCATGACGGCCCCGTCCGCTTCGCAGAAGTACGGCATGAGCTCGCCGTAGCCGTTCTCCCTCGCGAAATCTGCTATGGGGCATCCCACGAGATGGATGCTGATCCCCTCTATCTGCCATCATCATGCCGTAACACATGTCCGTGATCTCTTCAGGGGACAGGGAGCGGCCCGTGCACTCATGATACGCAAAAGCTGAAAATGCGCCGTACAAATTCTTGGACATCGGATTCTTTTTCCCGCCTATATCGGGGGATCGTGCGACGAACTGCTCATACAGGCTGTTGATCTCCTCGAATTTCTCTTCTGCTTCCCGCTCGGTGTATTGCTCTTTCAGGCGCGTCCTGATCCATTCGGCGAATGTTGGTGGCATCGGGTAGAATTTCATTGCCTTCTCCTCGCTGCCCTTTCCGCACTTCGGACCGTCCAAAATCTCGAAATCCCCAAGTGCTGTCATTTCGCGCGTCTTCAGGCCCGGATGCCTCTCCTGTGGCGTCCGCGGGCCCTGGCTTCTGATTGCCGGAGTCCGCTTGATGACAGGTGGTGGAAACAACCAGCGTAGCAAGCAAACCAGAACAGAAAGTCATTCTTGGAGCCCCGTTCACTACCATTCTCAAAACCCGCTCCGGCTGGGGGCTTCACCGTTCGCCGCAGCTTTGGTGCGAGAAACCGGGTTGTGCGCACCGTTCGCACCTTGAAACGGAGTGGTGCGGGGCAGGGTTTTCAGCTGGGCAGTGCGGAGGGCGATGGGCTCGGTGCCAGGCAGATGGTGCCGGATTCGACCGGAACCTCGGTCAGGCCGGATTCCGTCAGGCCCGCGAAATCGGAGCCGACCATCACGTCGACGGTGCCATCGACCCGGGAATCGGTCTCCAGGGTGGGGTCCTTCAGGTAGCTGGCGACCAGTTTCGCCGCGTCGATGTTGTTCTCGCCGCTGCGGATGATGGTCTTCGTGATGCGTTCCTTGGTGTTGGTGGTTTTCGCCACCTCGAATCCCGCCGTCTTCAGGGCCTGCCCGACCTTCGACCCCAGGCCGCTGGTGAAGCCGCCGTTGTAGATCAGAACCGTGACCTGATTCGGTGTGAGCGTGCTCACCTGCTGGGTGACGCACGGAGTCGGCGGCGGGCTGGGCAACGGTGCGGTCAAGGCGTTCCATCCCAGGTTCGCCCCCCAGATCAGGAAGATGAGCAGACCGATCAGCAGGGCCGGGGTGGCGAGGAGTCGGAAGGCGCGCACGATTCAGGCTCTCACGAGAGTTCCAGCACGCGGGCGTGCATCGTCTGGCGTTGCTGCAGCGCGGCACGCAGGGCGCGGTGGAGGCCGTCCTCCAGGTACAGGTCGCCGCGCCAGGAGACGACGTGGGCGAACAGATCGCCGTAGAAGGTGGAGTCCTCCTCCAGCAGGGCCTCGAGGTCGAGGGTGCGCTTCGTCGTGACCAGCTCATCCAGCCGCACCTGATGCGGAGCGATGGCGGCCCACTGCTTCTGGACATAGCCATGGTCCGGGTAGGGGCGGGAGTCGCCGACACGCTTGAAGATCACACCGGCCAGTTTAGCCATCATCGTGTCAATCAGCCCACCGGCATACAACCCGGGCAACATCCTCCCCCACGAGGAGCCGATCAACGGGTCACGTGGGGGAGGAACCTCCTCGGCGTCAGCCGGGTCGCGGCGACGGAACGCCCCGTGTCGGAGCATCCTCGCATCCCACCCGGGGTGTCCTGGCCGGGAACGGTGCCGATCAGTGCTTCCCTAGGGGTGTGAGTGAAGAACTGGTGGCAACGATTCAGGCCGGATACGGGTTCGACGGCGACGCGGTGCAGCTGGGTGTGCTGATGGACGGCGCCCCCGTCGTCGAGGCCCCCATCCGCATTCCGCTGGCGATGTTCAACCGGCACGGGCTCGTCGCCGGGGCCACGGGCACCGGCAAGACCAAGACCCTCCAGCTGATGGCCGAGGCCCTCAGCAAGGCGGGAGTGCCCGTCTTCGCCGCCGACATCAAAGGGGATCTGTCCGGGATGGCCTCCCCCGGGGTGGCGAGCGAGAAACTGGCCGCACGGGTCGAGGCGCAGGGGCAGCCCTGGGAGGCGAAGGCCGCGCCCTGCGAGTTCCTGGCGCTCGGCGGGCAGGGCACCGGCATCCCGGTGCGGGCGACGATCTCGTCGTTCGGCCCGATCCTGCTGTCGAAGGTGCTGGGACTCAACGAGGTGCAGGAGAGCTCACTCGGGCTGGTGTTCTACTACGCCGACAACAACGGCCTGCCGCTGCTCGACCTCAAGGACCTCGTCGCGCTGCTGAAATTCCTCACATCCGACGACGGCAAGGACGAGCTGAAGGAGATCGGCGGGGTCTCGGCCGCCACGGCCGGGGTGATCCTGCGCAACCTCGTCGGCCTCTCCGAGCAGGGCGGTGACGTGTTCTTCGGGGAACCCGAGTTCGAACCCTCGGAGCTGCTGCGCGTCGCCGCCGACGGCCGCGGGGTCGTCTCGCTGCTGGAGCTGCCCGACCTGGCCTCGCGACCCGAGATGTTCTCCACCTTCCTGATGTGGCTGCTCGCCGACCTGTTCGGTTCCCTTCCCGAGATCGGCGACGCCGACAAACCGAAACTGGTGTTCTTCTTCGACGAGGCGCACCTGCTGTTCAAGGGCGCCTCCAAGGCCTTCCTCGACTCCATCACCCAGACCGTGAGGCTGATCCGCTCCAAAGGTGTGGGGGTGTTCTTCGTCACCCAGACCCCCAAGGACGTGCCCGAGGACGTCCTGGCGCAGCTCGGCAGCCGCGTGCAGCACCAGCTGCGCGCCCACACCCCCAACGACGCCAAGGCGTTGAAGGCGACGGTGTCGACCTACCCGAAGTCGGGCTACGACCTGGAGGAAGTGCTGCAGGGCCTCGGGATCGGCGAGGCGATCGTCACCGTCATGAACCCCAAGGGCTCACCCACCCCCGTCGCCTGGACCCGGCTGTGGGCCCCCGAGACATCGATGCAACCCACCGACGCCGCCGTGATGCAGCAGGCGGTGGTGGCCTCGCCGCTGATGGCGAAGTACGGGCAGGCCATCGACCGCGAGTCGGCCTACGAGATCCTCACCGCGAAACTGGAGGCCGGCGCGAAAGCGGCCGAGGAGGAACGGCAGCGCGCCGAGGCGGAGAAGGCCGAGGCCGAACGCCGCGCCCAGGAGGAGAAGGAACAGCGTCAGGCGGAACGCTCGGAGGGGCGGTCGTCGGGATCGGGTCGCGGTCGCACGTCGGCGGTGGAACGGATCGCCAGCCGCGGCATCATGCAGGTGATCCGCACCGTCACCCGTGAGATCGTCCGGGGCCTGTTCGGCACGGGCAGGCGGCGATAAAGGTCGCTTCCCGGCCCGTGTCGAAACCATGGTGACCTGGGGTTGGGTTTGTCTGCCGGGTGTCGGGGGTGGTTTCGACTCAGCCGTTCGCTGGCGCTCACGTGCTGGCTCAACCGGCTTGGAGAAGTGGAAGTTGGTTGAGCCG
>CAJPNZ010000107.1 GCA_905372155.1 Propionibacteriaceae bacterium | reverse complement strand
CTCAGGACAAAGCGCTAGCTGAGGAAAACCAAAACACCCCTATGAATAAGCCTCATGGGACACATCCAAGATGCCAAATACAGCGACCTCCGAGATGACTACCTCTCAGGAAGAATCACCAAGGAACAATTCCTGAAACGATACCGAGATCCAAAGAACTATCGCGTGGAGGACCCCATGCGAAACCGCTCGCACATCGACGAATAACCGAACCCGAATCTGCAAATCTCAATTCCGCCATCATCCCAGAGGAGAAAATCCATGGACGCATACGACGCCATCGAAGAAGGCACCCTGGAAGAATTCAAGGAAGCACTCGCCGAGAACCCAGACTTCGACTGGAAACACTTCTTTTTCAGTGTTTTCAAAAACGAGGATCTGACCGCCCGGGTGGAGATCGCGAACTGGATGCTCGACCACGGAGCAGATCCAACCCGAGTCAAGCCGAGCGAAAAAATCAACATCCTACACGTCATGTTCGGAAAACGTAAGCATGACTACATCGGAGAGGCGAAGCTGCTGCAACGCTTCCTCGACGGCGGAGCCGACATCAACCTCAAAGCACCCAAATGGAACCTCCCAATCTATGCAATCATTGAAAACTACGGCATCAGCGACAAAGAACTCGGACCCTTCTACGACGTCATCTTCTCCTACCCCGGAATCGACTGGGACATCATCGTCGGCAAAGCCTTCGGAAAACCCGTAACACTGAAAGAATACGTCGACCTCGATGCGCAACAACACCCCGACCTCCACCGGCGCATGCACGACTACCTCCAACACGGCCCCTCACCCCGACCCGAATTCAACTGACCGCGGTGGAGCCATCTCGGAGGTGGCCGGGTCGGTCTACCAACTCGTTCACGTGTGGCCCCCGACCCTCCCTGCTGCGCAGTAGCCTGAACCATGACCACTTCAGATCCCCAGTTCGCCGAGTTCTGGGAACCGGGCATCCGGTTGTTCATCTCGGAGTGCGACCAGGTGATCCTCACCGAGCCGATACGTTCCTTCATCCTTGAGGCACGCCATGACGGGCAACGGCCGGTGCTGCTCACCAAGGAATCGGCCCACATCGGGTGGTTCGTCGCCGACGAACTTCGAAACGCGGGTGGCCGCTGGGTGGTGCAGGATCCCGAGGGCCGCGACTACGACGCCATCACCGGGCTGCCCATCTCCGGTATGGCCGACCTGTGGCAGGACCTCTCCCCGGCCCGCCCCAGGTTGTCGTCCTTCGAACGGGGAAGAGATCAACCTGGGCTGGGAACTTTCTTCTTCGAGGTTTTCTCGCGAGAACGCGCGCGCAACAACACCCGGTGCGGCAGGGTGGCTGAACACATGATCTCCGGACTCGGGGGCGGGCGCCTCATCCGGTGGGACGAGTGCGAACCCCTGGCCACACCCTGGGATCTCACCGCCCTCACCACATCCCTGCAACAGCAGATGCCACTCACCCGCCGCCATCTCGGGCGAAGCGACCGGGACGCCATGGTCAGCATCGCCGTCGCCAGAACCGACCAGGGATTGCTGGAACACACACGTGGACTGCTGCCAACCGGTCCTTACGGACAGCCAATCGGTCTTCCCGACGGGGCCTCCCTCGCCATGCACCCGGCGATCACGGGGACACTGATGGAGCTTGGGACCCGCTTCCGGCCCAACATCGCGATCGTCTCCTACGGTGAGGCGGAAAAACGAGACGGTTCCCTCGGGCAGTTCGCGATCCAACGGCACGGCGAGGTACCACTGGCCGCGCTCATCGGCCCCCCGGCCGTGCGTGACCTGCGGATCGACATGGAGGAAATCTCCCGAACCCACGATGTCACTCCCGTCGGTTTGAGGAAAGCCCCCAGCCTGCTGGTGCGTTTCAGCCGGGGAGACGACTTCTGGCATCAGATGATCACCTTCACGCACACCCTGGACCAGGAGAGACTGACCGCGGCTCTGGGTGGCACGCCCGTCGATCACCCCGGGAAGGAACACCACTGATGGCCGTTGAACTGGTTCTCCTGAGCGAGACTCCCCCAACCCTCGAACTCCAGCAGCTGGTTCTCAGTGCCATAGTCGGCTCAGGCACGGTGACGCAGTGGAGCATTGGCGCGTTCAGCACCATGTTCTCGGAAACCGGCGCCCCGCTGCTGCGGGTGCACAACCCGAAACCGATCCTGGACGACACCGAGGCCAGGGCCGCTCTCCACGATCCCCCGGACACCTTCACCTGGTGGACTGACCTCGTGCTCCTCGACCAGCCGGACAGAACCACCATGCAGTTGGCCGTCACGCTGGCATCGAAATTGAACGGCGTCCTGCGCATCAGAAAATGACATTCACGAGGAAAGATTCTGTTCCCACCCCGGGATGGCCCCTTATGCTGCCTCCATGCTTGGACTTCACCTCCGCCTCGACGCAGCTGACGTCTCCCGCCTGACGGACAACGAGGAGGACCTGGCGGACATCCTGGAGGAGTTCGAGGAGGACGAGGAACTCTTCGACCGCGCCTGCCAGACCGACAGGGCGTGGGAGCCCATCCACAACGCCCTGGCCCCCGACGGTGAGGACGACAAATGGCCCGCCCGGGGTGTCATCGGCGGGGCCCGCACCCTCCACGAGGACGACGACGTCTGGGTCACCCACTCCAGCCCGGACGAGGTGGAGGAGATCGCCCGGTGGCTGGAGGCCTTCGGCGACGACGACTTCCACCGCGCCTACACCGGCATGCCCGAGGACCTGCGCGGCCCGGAACACGGACCGGAGGAGGAGAGCTACGCCCTGGAGTCGCTGGCGGACCTGCGCAGCTTCTACCTGGAGGCCGCGGCCGAACGCCGCCACGTCGTCTTCACGGTCTACGGCTGACCCGTTTCAGGAGCCATGCTGGTCGAACCGGCCCGCAGCACCCTTGACGAATGGCAACATGCGTGTTTGCCGAACACCAACGAAAGTCAAGAGTTTCAAAGTGATCCGGGGAACCCTGGCGCATCCAGACCGTTCGTGCATACACTTTCCTTCATGGGCATAGAGCTCGTGGCCTGATCAGTCCGAAGGGGGACATCAGAGTGGAGGGTCCTGACGAGGACGGGGCGATACAATGACAGGAAGATTCAGGCTCTCCTTTCTCCTGAACAAGAATGCGGACCTCGCCGCATCACAGCTCTGGTCATCCTTCACAAGGATCAACGTCAACACGTGGTATCCCGCCCTGATCGCCGGGCGTTGGCTCGTACAGCTGCTCGTCAGCTGGGTTTCTCTTCTGGTCATAGGGCGATACACGAGCAACAACCTTCTGCTCCCGCTCGCCCTCACGATCATCACCCTGACGGCCCTCTCGCCACTGTTTGACGACTTGGATGTGCATCTGCGGCGCTACAGGTCGGGGTACATACATTTCATTCAGAAAAACCGAGATACATCCGGGATTTTTCTGATTGACAACATCTTCTGGTTCTCGTTGTTCAAGAACCTCGGAACAGTAATTTTCTGGGGCGTATTCACAGTCCTCACGGCCGGCTGGCGCGCGATTCTCTCGCTGGTGGTCCTGATGGCGGGCGCATACACCATCTTCGTCTCTCGCTCTTTCTTCAGGATGAGGGTAAACAGCATATCCGGGATGGTCTCATACGCCCTGAGCGGGGCCGTCATCGCAACGGGATCCGCTTGGGTTTGGTCCGCCATCTTCAGTCTTCTTTCCGAGCTCAGGAGCGCGGTCCTCAGCGGCAGGAGTGACCTCGCCGGAACGGAAGCGGTCAACGTCCTGTACAGCTCGCTGCTCCAGACGGCCAGCAACACGTACAACAGCACGTGGTTCATTCACGCAGGTGTGGTCGCCCTAACCCTCTTGGCAGTAGCGGTCTTCCTCGTGAGATCCTCCCACATGGGGGTCACCACCCCGGACGGTTTCCGAAGTCATTACGTCGATCGGATGACTCGTTCACCGAGAGCGGCTTCATTCGGGCGGGTGATCGTTTCCCAGCTGCGAAAACTCTCTCCACGCCATGGACACAGCGAACTCAGCGTGATCGTTCCCATGGAGTTCTGGCTGCTGGTCGGATTCGATCTCTCGATAATCCCCAGGCTGAGCAATCCAGCCGCGATTCTTTCACTCACGGCAGTGCAGATCTATGTAATCGTCACGGCAGTACCGCGAGGGTTCGCCGCCCACTACCCAGCCGTATTTGAATTCGGCTCGGCAATCAAGGCCTTGCGAATTTTCAGGCAGACGGGCCGACCAACCAGATTGAACTACTACGAGTCAACCAAAAAGATTTTGCAGCGCTTGGCGCTGCCCGTCACCCTTTTCCTCACAAGCGGATGCACACTGCTGATCGCATTTCTCGGCTTTGAATCCCTCGGCATTGGGCTGAGCATCGCCGCGCTGGCCATCGGAGCGGTTTTCGCCATCCTCCTGTCCCTCCCCACAACCAGGCTCTGCATGGCTTCACCCGTTGACGCCCTGGAGGTGCTGCTCCGAAAGTCAGAAGCCCTGTCCCCGGGGATGAATTTCGAGGATCTCGTCTCCTTGTCAGGCTATCGTCTGCTGCGCTCAATTCGGATGATGCCCATCTTTCTGACCCAGGCGGCCATTGTCTCCGCCTTCATCTTCCTGCCTCTGTTCGGCATCCTTCAGGGGCCGGCGTGGTGGGCGGCACTCGGAGCGGTTGTGCTCGGCCTCCCCGTCAGCGTTCTCGTCGCTTCCCGCAGATCGGTCGAGGTGAGTTGACGTGAGTCTCATCCGCTGTAGAGTTGGAAATCTGATTGTGGCGTCGATCGCGACGGTCATCGGTTTCTTGACGGTTCTTTACATCGGTCGCGATTCGCGGCAAGCCGCAGCCAACAACAGGTTGTCGATCTGGACGATCTTGGGAAACAACCTTCACGTTGGCGGGCTGATCATCCTCCTGGACCCGACTCCATCCGGGGTCGTCGTTGAATCCACGATCTCATATGCGGAGGTTGGCCAGTGATGCAACCGAAAGAAATTCTGGTATTGGAAGGGCTGACCTTTGGTTACGACACGATCCCTTTGTTCGAGGATCTCGATCTCGACTTTCTCGAAGGATCCATCGTCCTGCTGAGGGGAAAAAACGGCACCGGCAAGACCACCCTCTGCGACATCGTGGCGGGCGCACTCAAGGCCGATGTGCGACGCTGCCTGTGGCGCGGTGAGGAGGTGGACCAAGAGGACCTGCGCCTCGTGGTCGCGTACGCCTCCCAGGAGCCCGAGTTCTTTCCCGCACTCAGTGGAATGGAAAACCTCAGCCTGCTCCAGCTTCTGGCCGAGGAGCCTTCCGAATACTTGGAGAAAGCCGTGACGACCTCCTTGGATCTGGGGTTGACCAAAAAAGACCTCGAAAGGAAGCAGGCGGGAAACTACTCGGGAGGAATGCGCCAGAAGCTCTGGATCGCGGCCCAGTTGGCGAAGTCGCGGGATTTCGTGATCCTGGACGAACCGTTCACCAGTCTCGACGACGAAACCATCCACACGGTTTCCGACATGTTGAAGCACGATCCACGAACTCGCCTGCTCGTGAGTCACCAGATTCCCGAGGGTATCGACTTCGCCGACACCATCGACCTCCTGGGAGAAGACAAGGAAGAGGATGAAGGGTGATGAGATCAGCCAAGATCATGGAATACGGCGGGTACGTTTTGCGCTGCTGACCGCCCTCACGATCCGCCTGACCGTCTTTTCCCTCTGGTGGCTCGTAGCTGTCATCATCTTCATCTTCGTTTGGGGCGGATATTTCCGCGGACTGGGCGAGGAAAACAAGGAATAGTTCGGCTCAAAGATATCCGCGCACGGGAAATCCCTGCCCGCTTGGTTGCGCCGAGCTACGGCTGAATCGAAACCACAGAACACGGTTGCGCAGCCGGCCGGGGAAGAGGGGCTCAGTCGGCGAGGGTGGCCACCAGGATGGCCTTGATGGTGTGCATCCGGTTCTCGGCCTGGTCGAAGACTATGCTCGCCTCCGACTCGAACACCTCGTCGGTGACCTCCAGCGCATCCAGTCCGGTGGCCTGGTAGATCTCCTCCCCGACGGTGGTGTTGCGGTCGTGGAAGGCGGGCAGGCAGTGCATGAACTTGGCTCGCGGGTTCCCGGTGGCCGCCATCATCTCCGCATTGACCTGGTAGGGCTTCAGCAGTTCGATGCGCTCGGCCCACAGTTCCTTCGGCTCCCCGAGCGAGAGCCACACGTCGGTGTGGAGGAAGTCGACTCCCGCCACGCCCTCCGCGATGTCGCCGGTGATGGTGATGCGGGCGCCCGTCCCCGCGGCGATGGCCTCGGCCTGGGCGCGCACCTCGTCGGTGGTCTGGAGCTGCTTGGGCGCGACCAGGCGGATGTCAGCGCCGACCATGACGGCCGAGATCAGGTTCGAGTTGCCCATGTTGTTGCGCACGTCGCCGACGAATGCCCACGACGTCTCCTCCAGGGGCTTGCCGGAGTGCTCCAGCATGGTGAGCTGGTCGGCGAGCATCTGGGTGGGGTGCCAGGAGTCGGTCAGGCCGTTGTAGACGGGAATCCCGGCATACCGGCCCATGGTCTCGAGGGTTTCCTGGGCGAAGCCGCGGTACTCGATGCCGTCGTACCAGCGACCGAGCACGCGGGCCGTGTCAGCGGCCGACTCCTTGTGGACGAACTGCGACCCGGCCGTGTCGAGGCGGGTGGCGTAGCCGCCCTGTTCCGTCATGGCTACGTCGAAGGAGCAGCTGGTGCGGGTGGAGGTCTTCTCGAACAGCAGGGCGACCTTCTTGCCCACCAGCCGCTTGACCTCGCGTCGTTCCCGCCGCTCCGCCTTCAGCTGGGCGGCAAGGTCCAGGACGGCCTTCCACTCGGCGGGGGTGAGGTCGGTTTCCTTGGTGAAGCTGCGTCCTTTGAGCATCACAGGGCCTTTCTGCGGGGAAGCCCTCAGGGTATCGCGGCAATCCAAACGCGACCGCCGGTGTCCGGATTCGCGCATCGCCTGTGGACAAGCGGCGGTGATCAGGCGAGGGCGTCGAGGATGCCCGGCATGGCGGCCTCGATGTCGGCCAGGGTGCTGCGGAACCCGGAGGCGGGACCGTACCAGGGGTCGTCGAGGTCCTGTCCCTTCGGCATCGCGGGGTTGAAGTCGTTGATGAGGGCATAGGTGGCGTCGGGGCAGAGCTGTTCGAGCCTGCCGATGTGGAACCGTTCGGCGACGACGACGAGGTCGGCCGAGGCGAGGTCGTCGGCGGTGACCCGCCGGGCCCGGTGCCCGCCGGTGGAGTACCCGGCCTCGCGGAGCACGGCGGCGGCCCGCCGGTCGATGGGGTTGCCCGATTCCTCGGACGAGATGCCGACGCTGTCGGCCTCCACGTCGAGCCCCCGCTCGGCGGCCATTCCGCGGGCCACCCGCTCCGCCATCGGGGAACGGCAGATGTTGCCCCAGCACACAAACACGACCTTCGCCATGGACAGCAACCCTAAGGGCTCCGCGGACGGGCGCCGGCACGAACCGGTCCCGGGCCGTGCCCCGCGAGTTGGCGGCGCCTCCCCATGCGAACCGTGTTGTACCTCCCCGGGGTAGTTTGCCTGCCCCACCGGCGTTGTTCGTGGGGTTTCGGGTTTTTGATGGCAGTCTTGTGCCATGCAGATCCTGGTGGTGGACGACGACCAGGCCGTGCGTGACTCGCTGGCCCGGTCCCTGAAGTATTCCGGCGACGAGGTGACGACTGCGGCTGACGGCGTCGAGGCACTGGCGCAGCTGGCAGGGCACACCCCGGATGCGGTGATCATGGACGTGATGATGCCTCGCCTCGACGGTCTGGAGGCCACCCGCATGCTGCGACAATCGGGCAATGACGTTCCCATCCTGATCCTCACGGCTCGTGACGCCGTCGGTGACCGGGTGGACGGTCTCGACGCCGGTGCCGACGACTACATGGTCAAGCCCTTCGCCCTCGACGAGCTGCTGGCGCGGCTGCGGGCCCTGACCCGGCGTTCGAAACCGACCCCGGAGAACGACTCGAAGGTGCTCGTGTTCGGGGATGTGACGCTGGACCCGCAGCACCGGGAGGTGACCCGCGCGGGAAAACACATCTCCTTGACCCGCACCGAGTTCGCTCTCCTGCAGGCCTTCATGGAGAATCCCCGCCGCGTGATGGAGCGCAACACCCTTCTCAACGAGGTGTGGGGGTTCGAGTTCCCCGCCACCGCGAACTCTCTGGAAGTCTACATCGGATACCTGCGTCGCAAGACCGAGGCGGGCGGCCTGCCCCGTCTGATACACACGGTTCGCGGCGTCGGCTACGTGCTGCGTGAAACCGCCCCGTGATCGGTTCGTTCTGGATCCGGCTCCGGCGGGGCATCGAGAGGCTCATCACGGGTCAGTCGCTCCGTTCTCGTCTGGCCTCGTTGACCGGGATATCCGTGGCCGCGGCCGTGCTCCTGGTCGGTTCCACGGCCTATCTGTCCACGCGGATCTCGCTGCGCGACCAGCTGGATCGTGAAATGTTGTCGGCTGCCCGCACCACCGCCGCGATCATCAACTCCGACATCAGGAATCTTGACAATCTCGGCCCCGGGCTCGGCACCTCCCAGGAGTTGTTGGCCGTCACCACCTCGACGGGAGAGACCACCCAGGCCGGGAAGCAATCCCTGGCGCTGGTCCCCGAGGCCGGGGAGATCGCCGTCGCCCGCATGCAGCACGGGCATCGTGCCCGTTCCGTGAAACTGGAGGACGGTCAGCAGTATCGCCTCGTATCGGTGCCGGTGCGGGCCCGGGATCGCGCCGGTCGGTCGCAGAGCTACGCCATCCTCTACGCGCGGCCCCTGACGTCGCTGGGAACGACGCTGAACTCGCTGTGGCTGGTGATCGCGCTGTCGGGGCTGGTCGGGATCTTGACCACGACCCTCACGGCCCTGTGGATGGCGCAGACCGCCCTGATGCCGGTTCGGCGTCTCTCCACCGCGGTGAAGAACGTCACCCAGACCGATCAGCTGAACCCGATCCGCATCTACGGACGCGACGACCTGGGTGAGTTGACGCGCAGTTTCAACCTGATGTTGAAGAGTCTCCAGACCTCGCGGGAGCAGCAGCGCCAGTTGATCGCCGACGCCGGCCACGAGCTGCGCACCCCGTTGACGTCGATGCGCACCAACATTGAGCTGCTGGTTGCCGACGACAAGTCCGGGATGCTGCCGGAGGGGGCTCGCTCCGAGATCCTCGACGACGTCTCCGCCCAGCTCGGCGAGTTCTCTGCCCTCGTCGGTGACCTGGTGGCCCTGACCCGCGACGACCATCTCCAGCGCCAGCCGGAACGGCTTGACATGTCGGAGGTGGTGGAGGCGGCGCTGGCCCGCGCGGCCCGCCGCGGACCGAACATCACCTTCCACACGAGCCTGGAGCCGGTTCCGATCCTGGGTGACGCCTCCACGTTGGAACGCGCCATCACGAACCTGCTGGACAATGCCGTGAAGTTCTCCCCCAGTGACGGCGAGATCTGGGTGGAGTTGACCTCGGCCGGGGTGCTGACGATCATCGATTCGGGCCCGGGAGTCGCCGACGAGGACCTGCCGCACATCTTCGACCGGTTCTATCGCTCCGACCGTGCCCGCAACACCCCGGGTACCGGCCTCGGTCTGGCCATCGTCACCCACACCGTCGAGGCCCATGGCGGCTCGGTCCGGGCAGGAAACCAACCGGGAGCCGGGGCGAAGTTCACCATGCGGCTGCCGGTCCTGACCATCCCCGAGTCGCCCCTGTCCCCTTAGGGAAACGCCGCCTGAGCATGTTCGTGGCTCCCCCGGCCGGGTGTTCCGGGGTTGTCAGTTCCTTACGCGCGGACCACGCATCCCCCCGATTCCACAGACTTTTCCACAGCCTGGGTAGAACTACACGGGTGTAACTCGGGCGTGGATCCCCGGTTCCTCGTGCTGCTGGACGGCAGGGCGGACTCGACCGGTTTCCCACAGGCTTTTCCACAGCTGGGCAAAACTACACGGGTGTAATTCAGCCTCGGATGCGCGGCGCCCGATGTCGTCAGCGCGTGTTCACGCGTCTCTCATTGGCCGGTCACGCCCCGGGCGAGCACGGCTGTTCCCGGTTCCCGGGTCTGCGAGTGCAGCTCTGACGCGGAGCGCTTGGCCTGTGGGAGGAACACCAGGTAGGCGATCCACACCAGTAGCGCCAGCACCATCAACGTCACGACCACCCAGGCCCAGGCGCTGCGACGTTTCGGGGTCTGGCGGCCGACCGGCTCCGAGCTGTAGATCGGGACCGGGGGTTGGTAGGGAGCGCTCGACGGAGGCGGCGGGCCGACCTCGTACTGCCCGTAGGACGGCGGGGGGACGTACGGCGAGGCCGCGGGAGCGGCGCCATGGCCCGACTCAACGACCGGGGACGTCGTCACCGCCGGGTCCGGGGGCGGCGGCATGGTTGCGAGAGGGTCCTGTCCGTAGGG
>CAJPNZ010000106.1 GCA_905372155.1 Propionibacteriaceae bacterium | reverse complement strand
AGGTAGATCATGACGAAGGCGGACAGGAGCACGTAGACGACGTTGCCGGCGACGTCACCCGAGCCGTAGCCCACCTTGTTGTACCACTTCAGGTATTTCTTCTCGCCGGCCGCTGCCGTGCTCGCCGTGTCGTTCATGACGTCACCTCGTCGTGGGTTTCGATGTGGTCAGGGGTGGTGAGCAGGAGATGGAGTTCCATGCCCAGCTCGTGGCCGTCCACCCGGTAGCGGGACCGCAGGGCCGGTCCGCAGCTGTTGGAGCCGATGCCGGCCATGGCAGCGTCCAGGCACAGCACCGTGCTGCCCGACGGTCTCAGGTCGGTGTTGCGGTGCCGTGCGGCCAGTTCTTCCTGCGTGTACCGGGAGGCGTTGAAGGAGAACGGGGTCTGTCCCACCGCGGTCAGGACCAGGTCGCCGCCGGAGACGGTGACCTCGTCGCAGTCGGCGTGGCTGCCGTTCTCCTGGGGACGGATGTAGTCCTCGTGGAGGTCCGCGACGTCGGCGCTGAAGGCCCCGTGATGGCTGGCGCGGTGCTTGTCCGCGTAGCTCTCGAAGGGCCCCAGGCCGTGGTAGTCGACCCGGTTCATGGACTCGGGCAGGAACAGCCGCAGCCCCAGGCGCGGCAGGCTCGGGAACCCGAGGGTGCGGCGCATCCGCAGGATCAACCCGAGGACGCCGTCGGCGGTGACGGTCCAGATCAGCCGACCGCGCAGGGCGGGCTGGACCGTCGGCGCCACCAGGGCGACGTCAGCGCTGATCGTCGCGCGCCCCGCCTCCTCGGCGACGTCGACGGCGTAGGCGCGGGCCGTGGCCCGGTGGTAGTGAGCGCGTTCCCATTCCAGGCGCACGTGGCGGTCGTTGTCGGTGGGGCCCCGCCAGATGTTGAGCTCGGCCGGGCGCTCCAGGACCTCCCGGCCGTTGACGCTCAGGGCGGTGGGCAGGCCGGTGCGCGTGTCGATGGTGCAGCGCAGACCCGCGGCCGCCACGTCGATTCGCGTTCCCTCCCTCGCGACCTGCACCGAACCCCGGGTGGTGGGGCGGTGCGCGAGTTCCGCGACCCGGCGGTGCCGCCCGTCGGCGTTGCGCAACGGAACCTCGTCGAAACCCAGGACGTGCCCGGCGGGCAGCAGCGGTTCGGGACGCGCGAGTCGGTGGGTGACCAGCAGGTGGCATTTCCCGGCGTGCGGAATCCGCGGTTCGCAGTGCAGCATGACGCTGGTGTGGGGCGGGACGGGATCGGTCAGGTCGATGTCCCCGCGATCCACGACGACACCGTCGCAGCGCACCTCCCACGAGACGCGGGCGTACTGCGACAGGTCCGTGTGGTCAAGGTCGTTGTGGATGGTGAGCAGGCCCTCGTCCTGGTCGTACTCGACGACGCGGGCGGGCCGCTGGACGTTCTTGAGCTCTGCCAGCCCGGGGTGGGGGACCCGGTCGGGCGAGACGAGCCCGTCGACGCAGAAGTTGCCGTCGTGGATGTCCTCGCCGTGGTCACCGCCGTAGCGGAAGACCGGCCGGCCGTCGTCGCTGGTGCCGGCCGCCACCGCGTGGTCGCACCACTCCCACACGAAACCACCGCACATGCGGTCGTCGTCGCGGATGATCTCCCAGTAGTCCTCCAGATCACCGGGTCCGTTGCCCATGGCGTGGCAGTACTCCACGAGGATGAAGGGCTTGTCCGGATCGGAGTCGAGGTATTCGCGGATCTCCTCGATACCCGGGTACATGCGGCTGTACAGGTCGATGCAGGAGTAGTCGTAACGGCGTTTGGAGTCGCGGTAGTAGGAACTCTCGTAGTGGGTCAGGCGCGTCGGATCGAAACCCTTGACCCACATCAGCGCCGCCTCGAGGGTGCAGCCGTAGGAACACTCGTTGCCCGCGGACCAGGAGATGATGCTGGGACGGTTCTTCTCCCGGTGGACACACAGTTTCATCCGGTCGACGGTGGCCTCGGTCCAGGCGGGGTTGTCGGCGATGGGTTCGTTCCAGTGCTCCACCTGGTTCTCCCAGGACGGGTCGGCCAGGAACCGGGTCTGGGTGCCGTGGCTCTCGTTGTCGGCCTCGGACATGACGTAGAAGCCGTACTCGTCGCACAGCTGGTAGAAACGCGGATCGTTGGGGTAGTGGGAGCTGCGCACCGCGTTGATGTTGTGTTCCTTCATCAGCTGCAGGTCCCGTTTCATGTGGTCGAGGTCGACGACGGGGCCGGTGACCGGATCGGAGTCGTGCCGGTTGACGCCCCGCAGGGTGATGGGGCTGCCGTTGAGACGCACGACCGCGTCCCTGGACTCGATTTCCCGCACCCCGACCCGGTCGGTGATGACCTCGCCGGGAGTGGTGAGGACCAGGGTGTGGAGGTAGGGGTCCTCCGCGCTCCACAGGTGGGGTGCCGCGACGGCTAGCTGGGCGCGGTGGGTGTGGTCGGGGTAGCCGGCGAAAGGTTCCAGGACACCGGCTGCCAGCACCCGTCCTTCGTGGTCGGTCAGCTCGGCGGTGGTGGGGACGGCCCCGCCGCGGTAGGAGCCGCGGATCTCTACGACGGCGGTTGCCGGGGCCGCGCCGATCACCGGACCCAGCGAGGTCGTGACGGCGTAGTCGAACAGCACCGCCTCCGGACGGTTCAGGAGGTAGACGTCGCGGAAGATGCCGGAGGTGCGGAACTTGTCCTGGTCCTCCAGGTAGGTGCCGTCGCACCACTTGAGCACCAGCACGGCCAGGCGGTTGGCGCCGGGACGGATGTGTTCGGTGACGTCGAACTCCGCGGCGGCGTGGGAAACCTGGCTGTAGCCGACGTAGGCGCCGTTCAGCCACACGTAGAAGCAGGAGTCGACGCCCTCGAAGACCAGCTGGGTGGTGGGTGCGGCGGGGTCCGGGGTGTGGTCGAAGTCGCGGATGTAGGCGCCGCAGGGGTTGTCCTGGGGTACGTGGGGCGGATCGAAGGGAATGGGGTAGCGGACGTTGGTGTACTGGTGGTGGTCGTATCCGAGATGCTGCCAGGTGCTGGGCACCTGGATCATGGTGAATCCCTCCGGGGCGGCGTCCGGGGTCTCCCAGAAGGGCTCGGTGAGGTCGTGGATGCTGGGCAGGTACCGGAAGGCCCACCGACCGCTGAGCAGGTGGAAACGGTCGGATTTATCCCGCTCCCATGGACTCGATGCGACGGGGGCGGACGCCGGCACGTAATAGGCGCGGGGCGGCAGCGTGTGTTCGTGGAGGACTCCGAGGTCCTCGAAGTATCGGGGAACGATCATCGTTCAGGCTCCCTGAAGGTCGACGGGCACAGGGGACGCGCAGCCGTGCAACGTCCTCATGGTGACGTTCACATATTATCTGAGATCATCGTCGTGGTGCCGTATCAAGGGGGAAATCTCAAGAAATTGGTGCCGTGAGGTGATCTGGTATGGTAACGTCACCAAGAACTAGAGTTGGGGGTCTCTGTCGCACTCCTGATAGCCTCCCGTCATGCCGAGGCAACGCCGGAGCGCGGAGGGAGCGCCATCGATGGGTGACGTGGCCCGTCTGGCCGGCGTATCCGTGCAGACGGTCTCGCGCGTGGCGACGGGTTCCGATCACGTGCGCCCGGACACCCGCGCGAAGGTGCTGCGGGCCATGAACAAGCTGGGTTATTCCCCCAATCGCGCTGCCCAGGCCCTGCGTCGCGGCTCCTTCAAAACAATTGGCGTGTTGACCCAGCAGATCCAGCGCACCGGCGAGGCCCTCACCACCGCGGGCGTGCTGGAGGCCGCCACCGCCGCCGACTACGCCGTCAATCTCGTCCAGGTGGAACGCCCCGTCTCCGACGACCTGCGCCAGGCCGTCTACCGGCTCTCCCACCAGGCCATCGACGGCCTCGTCGTGGTGCAGGCCGGACGGGCCGGTCGCGAACACCTCGTCCTGCCGCCGTCGATGCCGGTGGCGGTCTCGGACTCCACGCTCGTGGACCACTACCCCTCCGCCAGTGCCGACCAGGTCGGTGGGGTGCGCGACGCCGTCGAACACCTCCTGGGGCTCGGGCACCGCAACATCCAGCACGTGTGCGGGCCGGGGGATTCCCAGTCGAGCCTGATCCGCAGGGCCACCTGGGCCAGGTGCCTGCGGGAGGCGGGGCTGCCCGTCCCCGAACCGATTCCCGGCGACTGGAGCGCTGCGGCGGGCTACGCGGCAGGCCGGCTGCTGGCCGCCGACCCGGAGGTGACGGCCGTGTTCTGCGCCAACGACGAACTGGCCCTCGGTCTGATCCGGGCCATGCACGAACAGGGCAGGCGGGTGCCCGGGGACGTCTCCGTCGTCGGTTTCGACGGCTTCGACGTCGGCGAGTACAGCTTCCCGCCGCTGACCACCGTGCGCCAGGACTTCAGACGCCATGGCCGCGAAATGGTGGGTCTCGTGCTGGAACAGGTGGCCTCCGGGGTGCGCGACGGCAGCCGGAGCATCATCATCCCCACCGAACTCATCCTGCGGGGCAGCACCGCCCCACCCCCCACGGCGTGAAGAACATCCACTGTGACATCACATCCCCAAGTTGGTTGAGCCGGGACGCGACGAAGGAGCGGCCCGTGTCGAAACCATGCCGTGATCATTCAGAGGGCCCGTGAACAAGTCCCTACCTGGCCGCCAGATGGTTTCGACTCGCCCTGCTCGCTGACGCTTGCAGGTCGGATCAACCAGCTTTCATCCCGCCGGAACCACTTGGGCGGGGGCGTGCGCACAGGATCGTTGGTGAGCCCCGATACGGCTGCTTTCCTTTTCCGCGGAATCTACTGGGCGGCCCTGACTCTTCTGCTTGACCTTCCACAGCGGCGCCATTTACAGTTTTCCTGCCGCAATGGTGTGGCGCACAGTAGAAAGAAAAACCAAGATGGTCTCGCATCGGTTCGCCGGAAAAGATCTGATGACCGCGATCTTTTCCCCACGTCATCAGTTTCGTGTGATTCTGGCGCACTGCGGTCTCGTCGCGCTGCTGGCGGGCTGCGGAGCCTCCGCCCCCGTCGCCGTGACGCCCGGTCCGGCCCCTACCATTCGCAGCTCGTCGGAAATCGATCTGCCGCTAACGGCCTACCGGCTCACCATCGACAACCTGGAGGTGATCCAGCGCGGGGTGGCCCAGCGGCAGGTGGCGTGCGCCGCACGCTACGGGGTGACGACATCCCCCGACCCCGTGGATCGAGCAGGCCTGAAGGCCATGTACGACGAGTCCCGGCGCTACGGGGTGATCGATCGCGACGACGTCGAGAAGTACGGTTACGGCACCGGGGCCACGACGGAGGAACCCGATCCCTCGAAGAATCCTGCGGCCTCCTACACGAAGCGGGACGAGGTCATGAGCGGCCAGACCGAGACCGGCGCTCCCAGCTCACTGAAGGACCAGGATGGCAAACCGTTGCCCGATGGCGGGTGCGGAAAGGTCGGCTGGGATGAGATCCGGGAGGGGACCGACACCGGGGACGAGCTGGCCCAGAAACTGCTGGGCGATGCGAAAACCATGATGCAGGAACACGAGAGTTTCCAGCAGGCGGAGAAGGACTGGGCCGCCTGCATGAAACGCTCGGGCTACGACTTCAAGCACCGTTCGGAAACCGGAAACGTCGTCGCCGGCGCCGACCTGCAGCGGCAACGGGAAATGGGCCGCCTGGACCTGAACTGCGTGGAGGAAACCAACTTCACCGGCCGGGCAATGGCCGTGGATGTGGCTATCCAGAAGAAACTCATCAGCGAGAACGAGGCCAGCCTGCGTTCGGCACTCGACGTTCAAAAAAAGGTCCTCGCGCGGGCAAAGGAAGCGCTGAAGTGAAGTGTTCACTTCTGGCAATTCCTATTGGTGAGGGCAACTGCGCGTTTAATTCCCCGATGAAAAATTATAGAAACTCTTGTGTTTCCTGTCGAAAAGCGGATGCCGAGTTGACATGCTGTGACCAAGTCATTTACCATATTTCTGCGCTGCATGGAGGCGGCGCAGAGTAGAAGGGGGGAACAAAATGGTTTCTCGATGGTCTATTGGAGTGGGAGTGGTGGCCATGTTGGCCTCTGCGATGGTCGCTCTCCCCGCAGCTGCAAAGACTGGAGGTGATCCTGAACCGCCGACTAGTAACGCAGTGCAGGGGAGGGAGTATGGCTCGGCGATCCGGGCCGAGTTCCGTCAGAACCATGATGGTAGCGGGTACTACCTGGCTGCTTTCGGAAGTGGTCCCTGCACCCCGTCCACGGCTACGCCGGACGTGAGTTTTTCTGTCCTTCCGGGTCGCTGGAATGATTCGGCTTCCTGGGCGGCAGACTACAATCGCTGTGACATCAAGATCTACCGCGACGGTGGATTCAGTGGCCCGTCTTGGGGGTACACGAATTTCGCCTCGGGTCGCTATTTGGGTGACTACTGGAATGATGAGATGTCGTCCTATCGACTCTCCTGAGTCGCTGCGCTGAAACCGGAATCGGCCAAGGACTGTTGACCATGATTTTTTCTCATCATTGGTTCTCGGCGATGCTGGTGCGTGTGGCGATGCCGCTTGGCATCGCCACACTGCTGGCGAGCTGTGGAGTTCCAACCCAAGTGACTGTGACGCCTGGTCCAGCCCCAACCATTAGCTCTGCCGCCGAGATTAATCTGCCTCTTATGGCATATGCATCAACGTCTGACCAAATGGAGTTAGTGATTCGTGGAGCGTATCAGCGCCAAGTGGTATGTGCGGCACGTTACGGTGTCATAACTAGTCCCGATGAAGTGGATAGGTCCAGTCTAATGCCTCAGGTTGATGTATCTCGGCGCTATGGGTTGATTGATCGCGCGGAGGTTGAGCAGTACGGCTACAAGCTTCCGCCACCTAGGGAGAAAGAGCCAGAACGCGACCCTTCCGCTGGTTACACGAAGCGGGACGAGGTGATGACTGGGCAGACTGAGACTGGTGCTCCCAGTTCCCTGAAGGACTCCGAAGGGAATTCGCTGCCCGAGGGAGGGTGTGGGAAGATCGGGTGGGATGACATTAGGGAAGGAAGCAGCACAGGAACGGAGTTGGCAGAGAAGCTACTCGGGGATGCATGGAGTGCTCTGCTTGAGAATGAGATCTTCAAGGGTGCGGAGAAGGACTGGGCTGCCTGCATGAAGAAGGCCGGTTATGATTTCCAGCATCGCTGGGAGGCCGGTAATTCCGTTGGGGGTGCCGATGCCGGTAGGCAGCGCGAGATGGCCCTGGTGGATCTGGGGTGTGCGGAGGAGACCAATTACATCGGCCGGGCGATGGCCGTGGATGTGGCGATCCAGAAGAACCTCATACGTGAGAACGAAGCCAGCCTGCGCGCCGAGCTCGATGTTCAGAAAAAGGTCCTCGAACGGGCAAAGGAGGCTTTGAGGTGATGTTCTCCCGATCCGCTTTTCCCGCCATCTGACCGCGACCATGAAAGCCTGGGTTCGCCGCCATCCGCTCGCCGCGCTGATCATCCCGGCGCTGGTGATGCTGCTCGTCGGGTTGGTGGCTGGCCAATTCGTGAAATCCCCCGCCCAGGTGGCGGCCGACGCCGCGCCACCCGAGCAGACCACCCTCACCGCCCCCGTGGAGAAGGGCAAAGTGCAGCGAACCGAATCCGCCGACGCACAGGTCAAACCCACGGCGCCCGAGGTGGTCGCCCCCGCACCCCCGGGAGGGGGAGCCGAAAAGGCGGTGGTGTCGGCCATTCACGTCAGCGTCGGTGGGAAGGCCGAGGCGGGCACATCCCTAGTCGACGTGGCGGGACGCCCCACCTTCGTGCTGCCTGGCGACCTGGCCGCCTACCGCACGCTGGGGCCCGCGATGACCGGACCCGACGTCACCCAGCTCCAGGCGGCGCTGAGCACCCTCGGATACAAGATCCCCGACGACGAGAAAACCTTCGGCGCCGCCACCAAGGAGGCCGTGAACGCCCTGTACACCGACCGCGGCTACAAGGCGACGCGGGTCGGCGACGAGGAGGCCGACGCCGCGGCCAAGGCCGAGACGGCAGCCAGCCGCGCGGTCCAGCAGGCGAAGGTGGCGCTGAGCCGCGCCGAACGCGACTACGCGGCGGCCGAAAAGGGTTCCGGCGACGACCAGAGGGAAACCGGCACCGGGGATGGGAAATCCAAGGGCGGATCGGGGGAGTCTCCCTCCAAGGACGCCATCGAGGACGCCAAAACCTCCTTGACCCAGGCCCGGGAGGACCTCAAGGCGGCGCAGGAGGCGCTGGCCAAGGCTCGCGACGCCGCAGGCCCGCAGATCCCCCTGGGCGAGGTCGCGTTCCTGCGTCATCTGCCGGCGGTGGTGGACACCATCGGGGTCAGCGTCGGGGCCGAGGTCGGAACCGGGACCATCACGCTCGCCTCCGGTGATGTCGCCGCCGTTGCCAAGCTGGCCAAGGCGCAGACCTCGCAACTGGAGACAGGCGACGCCGCCACCCTCATCACCCCCGACGGCACCCGCATCCAGGGAAGCGTCACCGACGTGACGACGCTCAGCCCCGAGGAGGGCCAGGTCGAGGGAGCGGTGCAGGTGACCGTCACACCCGAAACCCCGCTCGACGCTGGCCTGCGCGGCACGACCATCAGGGTCAACATCGCCACATCCACCTCGGAACAGGAAACGCTGAAGGTACCGGAGGCGGCGGTCACCACCGGCGCCGACTCCAAGAGCCGGGTGCGGGTCAAGGAAACCTCCGGCTCCTACCGCGACGTCGAGGTCACTGTCGGCGAGTCCGGCGACGGCATGGTGGGGGTGACCGCCGTGGACGGGCAACTCGCGGAGGGCGATTCGGTCGTGGTGGGGATCCTCCGGTGAAGGTACTCGAGTTCCGTGACGTGACCCGGACATTCCCCGGCCCGGTTCCCGTCGAGGCGTTGAAGACGTGCAGTTTCACCGTAAACGACGGGGACATGGTGACCATCGTCGGTCATTCCGGATCCGGCAAGTCGACGCTGCTGAACCTGGCCGGGCTGCTGGATCGCCCCAGCAGTGGAACGGTCCTGGTCAACGACCTCGACACCACGAAACTGAGCGAATCCGACCGCACCGCCCTGCGGGGAAGCAGCATCGGTTTCGTTTTCCAGGCCTTCCACCTCATGCCCCACCGCAGCGTCGCCGACAACATCGCGCTGGCCGGGCTCTACCAAGGCGTTCCGGCCGAGGAACGAAAAGAGGCGTCGCGCCGGGCCATCGACCTGGTGGGTCTCGACCACCGCAGTGACTTGCCCGCCGGGTTGCTCTCCGGCGGCGAGAGGCAGCGCGTCGCCATCGCCCGGGCGATGGCCGTCAACCCCGCCATCCTGCTCTGCGACGAACCCACTGGAAACCTCGACAGCATCAACTCCGAGGCGATCATCGACCTGCTGACCACCCTCAACGGGGCCGGAACCACGGTGGTGATCATCACCCACAACCCCGAGATCGCGGGCATCGGGAATCTGCGGCTGCGGCTGCACGACGGGGTGGTGACCCGCGATGCCGCGTGAACGTGGCCGGGTCCGGTTGGCGGTGTTGTTCCAGGAGGCGATAGCAGGTCTCGTCCAGCGTCCCGGCCGGTCGGTCCTGACCGCCTTGGGTACGGTCATCGGGGTGGCGGTGCTGGTGGTGGTGCTCGGGTTGACCACATCTGTCTCGGTGCAGGTGACCGCGCAGTTCAATCTCGTCGAGGCGACGGAGGTGCGGGTGACGCGCGCCGAACGGTCGCGCCCCAGGGTGGCGTCGCTGGACTTCCCGATCGACGCGGCGGAACGGGCCGCGCGAATCAACGGCGTCAGGAGCGCCGGGCTCCAGTGGGAGTTGAAACAGCGCGCGACCAAACCCCCGGAGACACGTGATGCCCGCGCGATCGCGGCCTCGGCGGGGACCTTCGAGGTTGCGGGGGCGACCTTCTCACAGGGACGCGGCTTTGACGCCGGGCACGAGCAGCGGGGGGCGCGGGTCGCGGTCATCGGCAGCGGTGCCGCCCGAGACCTGCGCATCGACGACCTGTCGCGCGGCCCGGCCGTCGTCATCGACGGGGTGCCGTTCACGGTGATCGGCATCATCGACGACACCAAGCGGCTGCCCGAACTGCTGGCGGGTGTCGTCATCCCCACCCGGACCGCACAGGTCCTGTGGCACGACCCGCCGCCGGAGGCGAAGGTGAACCTCGTCGTCGATGTCGCCCCGGGCGCGGCCCAGGTGGTCGGCCCGCAGCTGCCCACCGCCATGTCGGCCACCCACCCGGAACGTTTCTCCGTGTCGCTGCCCCCGAGCCCGGAGGGGCTCCGCGCGGCCGTCAACTCCCAGCTGAGCGGCCTGTTCCTGGGGCTCGGGGTGGTGTGCCTGATCGTCGGCATGATCGGTATCGCCAACACCACCATCGTTGCCGTCATCGAACGCACCGGGGAGATCGGCCTGCGGCGGGCGATGGGTGCGCAGCCACGCCACATCGCGGCCCAGTTCTTCCTCGAGGCGGCCGTCCTG
>CAJPNZ010000105.1 GCA_905372155.1 Propionibacteriaceae bacterium | reverse complement strand
CTGGAACTACACCTGGTGATGGACAACTACGCCGCGCACAAGCGAGTCGAGGTCCACCACTGGCTTACAGCAAACCCGTGTATCAAGAGGTTTATTCACGGCCATCCTCAAATGTGCTCTGACTAGGGATTTCGCTGGCTGATGCGCCGCCCATGAATAAACCTCCAAGGTTCACTTCACCCCGACGTCGGGGTCATGGTTGAACCTGGTCGAGGTCTGGTTCGGCATCATCGAACGCCAGGCCATCCGACGCGGTACCTTCGTCTCAGTCCGCGAGTTGATCGGCAAGATCCGCGAATTCATCAACAGCTGGAACAACCGGAAACACCCGTTCATCTGGACCAAAACCCCAGACGAAATCCTCGCCAAAATCAACCGCAAACGTAAACTCACCTCAACGCCACGCCACTAGATGGGGTGGCAGCCACAGTCAGAATCCGGAAGTTGCAACCCCAGATCCGTGTCCTGCTGCTCACGGTTCTGCACGACGATGAGGAGGCGCGTGAAGGGATCGCAAGCGGCGCCTCAGGATACCTACTCAAGGACGTTTCCCCAGAAGTCATCCTGGAAGCCGTGCTGGTCGTCCATCACAAAACAGCGATCCTGCCGGAGAGCCTTCTCGGACTGGTCGGCAGCGCCACACAGCATGCCCCCGAGGCGGCAGCACTGCACGACGAGTTGACCCCTCGAGAACACGATGTCCTAACGTTGCTCTGCGAAGGGGCATCGAACAAGGAGATCGCAGACCACCTGTACACGTCAGAATCGACGGTCAAGACCCACGTCTCAAAGATCATGACCAAGCTGGGGGTGACCTCCCGCCCCAAGGTTGTGGCCCACGCCTATCAACTCGGATTCGTGGGTAACTGATCTCCCACGAACGCAGCTCAAACCGCTTGCGTCACCCCACTCCTCCTTCCCACATCGAGCGTCCATCCGACGGGAGACACCGAGGCTTATTCACAGAATCCCAAAGATGATTCCTGTGATGGCGTTGACTGTGGTTTGGAATGGGCTGCACAGGTGATGGCGACGTCCTTGCCCATCACCCCAGCGCCGACGATGGCTACGCGAATGGTCTTGCCTTTCTGGCCCCTGCAGGCGACAGGGCCGGTGAGATCGCTCGGCCGGGCCGCGTATCGGGCACCGTCGGTCATGTTCGCGTGGATAACCGCACGACACCTCCTCGAAGGCGACGTCGCCTTCGCTTGCGGAGGTCGGTATGTGCAGATGGCCGTACACGAGGCTTTGATCGGGAACCGGACGAGCCATGGCTCGGTCGCCTCGGTCCAGCGCCAGAGGGGTAGGTGTTCGGACCCCAATAACGCGCGCGTGCCGTTGCAATACCAGGTAGTGGTTGGGCAGGGTGATCGGCCGGTCCGCGGGCAACCGGCTCAGTCTCTCCTCGGTGAGACGCACCCGCTCCCGACTCCAGTCGGCCACCGACGGATACGGGTCCCGATGCAGCAGGTAGTCGTCCACGAAGACGTGCCCCACCTCCCGGGCGAGGGCCAGCGCGTCCTCCGCGCTGGCTGCCCCGCCGCGAAACGTGAAGTCGTACAACAACAGGCAGGGCACCACCGCGAACTGCTGTTCGGTTCCCTGCCATGTCGGGTAGGGGACCTCCGGAGTGAGGACGTCCCGGTGCCGGACCAGGTGTTCGTATCGCTCCAGTCCCCTCCGATCGTCACGATCGAGCGGGTGGGTCCAGAGTTCGTGATTCCCCGGCACCCAGATCACACGGGCGAAACGCTGTCGAAGCTCCGCCAACACGTCCAAGACGACCCGGCTCTCCTCGGCCACGTCACCCGCGACAAGGAGCCAGTCGCCGGGGTGTGCCGGCCGCAGCCTGCTCACGATGTCCGCGTTCCCCTGATGTGCGACATGGAGATCACTGACAGCGAGCAGGTGCGGGTGTTCCTGAGAACGGCAGTGGTGGGTGATCATGACCGAGAAGTGCGACTCCGGAGGACAGGCGTGCCGGGACTCAGTCGCGGCTCACCAGGGCGCGGATGCTGAAGATCACGCCGAAGGCTGTCCATGCGCTGAGGACGAGGACGTCCTGCATGTCAACCGGGTAGGTGTCCGACAACAGCCCTGCCCGGATGAGGTCGCCGGCCGGCCGGAAGGGCAGCACGTCGTGCAGCGCCTGGAACCAACCCGGAAGCTGCGAGGCCGGGAAGGTGACCGGCGAGAACAGCATGACGAAGAAGACCAGCACCTGGCTGATGAGCTGGGCCAGCTGCGGTGACAGGAGCACTGCGAGCGCGTAGCCGACCGAGGTTGCCATGACCGTGACCAGGAGCCATCCGCCGATCAGCGGCAACCAGGCGAAGCTGTAGTCGAACCCGTAGCGCAGGTGTGCTACCAGGACGGTGACCGGGATGGCCGGCGCCGCAATCAGGGCCCAGACGACCAGGTCGGAGATGAACAGCAGCAGCCGGGGCACCGGCAGTGAACGCAGGTAGGTGAACTGGCCGCTGGTGCGTGCGTGCGCGACGCCCTGGGGACACAGGACCAGGCCGATGACCATGATCATGACCGTGGGTGCGCCCGCGGAGAGGAACTGGGCCGTGGGCACGTCGATGCTCGGGATCAGGAACCCGAACCCGACGATGACGGCGCCGGCGACCAGGGCCTGCACCAGGGTGAACAGCGGAAGCATCGCCCCGTTCTGGGCGAGATTCCAGCGGAAGAGGACGTCGTTGATGGTCCATTGGCTGACCGGCTCGGGGACCGGTCGGACTACTCGGCTGGTTGGCTGGGTCGTCAGCTCAGACATTCGCGAACTCCTGATTCGAAGCGGTGGCAGTCACCGTGAGGTAGGCGTCTTCCAGCGTCACGGGGGTGAGGGCGTAGCCCTCGATGTAGTCGCGCGAACGCAGCTCGTTGGCCCAGGACACAGCCCGTGCTGCGTCGTCGGCGGAGACGTTGAGCATCACGCGCCGCCCGATGCGGACGCGACGGCTCACGGTGAAGGGGGTGGAATCCTCGGTGGGGTCGATGCCGTCGGGGTTGAGTGAGACCTCGAGGCGCAGATCGGCGTCGATGCTGGCGCGCAGCGACGTCGGCGACCCGGCGGCCACGACACGGCCACGCTCGAGGATGACGAGTTCGTCGACGACGCGCTCCGCCTCGACGACGTTGTGGGTGACGAGCAGGACGCCGGCCCCCTCGTCACCGAGGCGGCGGACCATGTCCCACAGGCGGCGACGGCGCGATGCGTCGACATCGTTGGTCGGCTCGTCGAGGATGACGAGGGGGACCTCGCTGACGGCAGCCATGGCGAACGCGGTGAGTCGACGCACACCGCCGGAGAGACCGCCGCCCTCGGGCAGCGCTCGGCGCTTGAACCACTCACGGATGTCGAGTTCGTCGGCGAGGCGCTCGGCCTTGGCGCGGGCATCCGCGCGGGACATGCCTCGAAGCTCACCGGCGATCTCGATGGCCGATTTCGGCGTGAGACCGTCGAGAGGCGCTTGGGCCTGCGCCTGGAGGGCGACACAGCGTCGCACCGTGGCTGGGTGTGCCACGGCGTCCACTCCGGCGACCCGGATGCTTCCGCTGTCCGGGCGAAGAAGGCCGACTACCTGCGAGACGAGGGTCGTCTTGCCTGCGCCGTTATGGCCCAGCAACCCGACGACCTCGCCGGCACGAACCCGGAGGTCGACCTGGTCGTTGGCCACGACATCGCCGAAACGCCGCGTCAAGCCGTCGACCTCTAGCACTACATCGCTCATGATGACTCCCTGTATAGTGACCCGACCAACGGCCCTCGGAATACATACCGTCGGTATCGTGATTCCGACGGTATGCCACATACCGCCGGTATGTCAAGGGGCCGACGACACTCACGTAGAGTCCCCGCGTAGATTAGGGGCCGTACCTCACGTAGTTTCCCCCGGGAAACGGTGGGATGGGGCCACGATGGGGTGTGGAGGTTGAAGAGAGTCTGTCGATGGCAGCCAGGATCGAGCTCACTAAGAAGTACGCCCGGACCTATGCCGAGGTACCGGAGAAGGGGCAAGACCCAGATCCTGGATCAGGTGGTCGAGGTCACGGGCTTGGAACCGGGACCATGCCCGCCAGCAGCTGGTCGCCTGGTTGAAGCAGGCCCCAGCTCGGGCAGTGGCTAAGGTCGCGGTGATCGACCGCCGCAAGACGCAGGGCTTGAAGTGCTCATACGACGCGTGTTGCAGAAGGTGTGGGCCGCTTCAAGGTGGTAGCTGCGGGCAGTATCTTGCACCAGTCATGGCCGACTGGCTCGGCGCGATGGAAGTCGAGGGGCGCTAGTGCCGGGCGAGGGCTGCTGCAGCGCCGGGGTTCGTGCCGAACTCGTAGGATGTTGGCAGCCACGATCGACCGGTATCTGGCAGCGCTGGAACAGCGTGACCCGACCCGCGGGAAGGCCGTCACGAAACCTGGTGAGCTGCTGCGTAACTCGATCACGCTACGCAAGGCCGGCAACGAGGTCGAAGCCGAACCCGGGTTCTTCGAGGTCGATACCCTCGCTCACTGCGGCCCTAACCTGAAGGGCGAGTTCTGCCGAAGCGTGAACTTCACCGATGTCCATACCGGCTAGGTGTTCACCCGTTCGATCCGTAACAACGCCCTCATCGGCTGGATAGACGGCCTAGACATCTACTTCACCCGAGCCCGCCCTCACAAGAAGAACGACCACCTCGTACGCCGCTACGGCTACTACCACCGCTACCACGCCCCACCCAAGAAGCCGAACTCGCCGCCGCCAAGGCCACCTTGAACCCCATCGCGATACAACACCGCATCAGCGAGATCCAGCAAGAACTCACCCGCCTCCCCGCACGCAAGACCACCCACCTCGAGCAACAACTCACCTGGAAAGCCCCCGACCCCACAGCCCTGAAAACCAAAGCCAGCTAGCCCAAGCTACCCGAGGAAACTACGTGAGGTAAGGCCCCCGTTTCACGGGGACTTGACAGTGAGATACTACGTGAGTGATTGCCCTCCCCCCCCGACGGACCCGCGCCGAGCAGAAGCAGCAGACCAGAGACGCTTTGATCGCAGCCGCTCTGATCGCGTTCAGTCGTGACGGCTACAACCGCGCCAGCCTCGACTCCGTGGCTGGTCAGGCGGGCTTCTCCAAGGGAGCTGTCTACTCCAACTTCGGCAGCAAGGCCGAGTTGTTCCTCGCGGTCATGGACTACAACCTGGGCGCGCTGCGCGGCGAGGACTGGGACCCGTTCGAGTCTGCCGTCCGGGCCACCGGCGCGCAGATCGACGAGTCCATCTCCATGGACCCCGCCGAGTTGGTCCGTGGTTTCGGTCTGGCAACCCTCGAGTTCATCACGACTGCCGCCCGTGACCCCTCCCTGACCAGCGCCCTCGGCGAGCGAATGCGCGCCCTCCTGGACGCCTACGGCCGCCTCGCCGACCGACGCCGCAGCGAGGGCGAGACCCTCACCTCCCGCCAGATCGGCTACCTCATGGCCGCTCTCGATCAGGGGGCCACGCTTCTGTTCCTGAGTGGTGTCTCCGACGTGGACGGCCCGCTGCTGCGAGACGGTCTCCGCCGACTGCTCCTCGACACGAGCGGGCCGGCCCCCAATGGTGCTCACTCCACTCCGCTGGCCGACGTGGACCGGATCATGAACCTGCTCGACGAGCCGCCGCACGACTGAGCGGGGCAAGTCAATCCGTCGGCGGATGCGTCGTTCCTTGAGCATCACCGGACCCCACCGCGTCAACGGCTGCGCCGAGCAACTCCTGCTGAGGAACCAACTCGACAGCGAGGTCGCTGCCGTCCCCCCCGCAGTAGGCGATGGAATACCCCTCCCCGTGGGGGATCTGACGCAGGAACGGTGTCCGTCCGTCCACCCCACGCAGCAGCCGTGAACGCTGTCCCTCGACCGAGACTGAGTAGGCGTTCAGGGCCACCGCGAGTCCCCGCCCGAGAAACTTCACGTAACTCTCCTTGAGGGTCCACACCTCGGTGAACCGTTCGGTGCGTTCCTCGGGACAGACTCCCCCATGGATGTAGGCGAACTCCTCGGGTGCGAAACGGCGAGCCACGTTGATGGCATCCGGGTTGCACCGTTCGACGTCAACGCCGAGCTCCTCCGGGCCAACCGCGCACACCACCCAGTCACCGGAGTGCGACACGTTGAAGTGCAGGTCGGGGCGATGGACCAGATACGGCTTGCCGTGGGTGTTCTCCGCCAGCTCGATCTCTCTACGAGTCACCCCGTGCCTGGCGAGAACGTGAGCCAGCAGCTCCCCGGCAGCCAGACAGCGCCGCTGGTCCGCCTCGAAGACGAACCGATTGGCCCGTTCCCGGCGTCGCTCGGAGGCCGCGGCCCACAGACTGACCATCTCCGCGGCTCCGATATGTCGGAGGTGCACCGCATAGATCACACTCATGACGTCACTGGGCCAGACGTGCAGCCATCTGCGCCAGCACCTCGGGGGTGTCCGCGTCACCGGCGGGGCCCATCTCGCGCAACTGCCACTCCAACTGCAAACGCGCGGTCATTCGCGACGACATGGCGACCCGGTGCTCGTCGAGGAAGAAATGCCCTCCGTCGAACTCCGTGATCGACACCGGGCCGTCGATGTACCGCGGCCAGTCCTCAACGTTGGCCGTGTCGTCGCGCCCCACCATCACCGCAGCGGGGCACCGGAGTTTCTCGAACGTCGTCTCCTGATAACCGCCCAGAAGTCGCAGGTCGGCCTCGATCACCGGCGAGAAGAACTTGACGAAGTCGGGGTCCTCGAGGTTCTCGCTGGTGAGTCCCCCGTAACGCAGCAACACGTCTCGGAGACCCTCCGGGGAGTCGAGATCGGCGACCCGCTTGAAACGGGACTCACAGGGTGCCGATGCACCCGAACTGAAGAACACCAGCGGCGGATTGTCGAGCCTGTTCTGGCACCGGCGCGCCACTTCGTAGCCTATGGTGCTGCCCATGCTGTGACCCCAGATCGCGTAGGTGCCACGGAAGGCATCGGCGTACGTGTCGAAGATCTCGTCAGCCAATTCTCCGACGGTATCGGGCATGGGGTCGCGCATCCGGTGTTCCCGCAGTGGATACTGCACGATCTGCAGGTCCACTTCGTCGCCGAACAGGGAGTGCCATTTCGTGTAGTACATTCGCCCTGCGCCGGCGTGCGGGAAGCACACCAGTGACACTGACTGCATTGACTCCTCCTAAAGTATTACTATTCCGAGACGGACACGGCCCAGGTCAGGGCACGAGAACCGTCGAGTCGGCGGCGAGGTGGGCGATCTCCTCGTCCAGCAGATCGGTGATCTGCGCGGCCTCGTCGACCCATTTTGTGAGGATCACGATGTCGAGCCGGTCTCCGGTCACCTTTGAGACGCAGTAACAGTCCGCGTAGTCGAGGGCATCCTGCTCCTGGGAGAGCAGTTCCAAGGTCATGTCCCAGATCTCGTCGTATTCGTCTTCCATATTTCCACCGTAGTTCAACATGCACGACGGGCGGAAGGACTTACCTCGCGCCTCCTTGGTCCGGGAATAGACCTTGCCGTACGTGAGCGCCGAACGGACACCCGTGACCAGGCTGGAGAAATTGACGTTGTGTGAATTCATCAGGCGCAACTTCTCCCTGATGAGTGCCTCGAGATCGTTGCGGGCACCACGTTCTCCAGACACGATCACGGGCAGGATGTCGGCCACCATGCCGAGCACGTTGGAGTAATCCACGTCCTCGTAGACGCGGGACTGGAAGACCAGGTCGAGGGCGACCTTGTCGACACCGACCAGTCGAGACACGAGCCGGGCGTAGAGGTGCACGACCAGGGCGAACGACTCGATGCCCTCACCCTCGGAGTCTTCACCGCGACCGACGGCGGTGAGGTCGACCGAGTAGCGGGCCTGCGTCAGGGGCCGGTCCTCGAAAGGCGCGGTATTGGTGCGGATCTGTTGACCGTACCTCGCCCAGGCGTCGATGTCGAACCTGTCGATGATCTCGTTCGCGCTGATCGCGACCGGGCCCTTCTGCATCTGGTCGCACAGGTCACGGTAACTGAGGGCCCGCGGCATCGCCCGCGTGGACCCGGCGCACAGCTCCTGATAACGCTTGAGCAGGTCGCCACGGAACACCTGTCCTGAGGCCGCGTCGATGATCGAGTGGTCGAACTGAAACAGCAGGTCGTACTTTCTCTCGTTGTACTTGAGGATGACGCCCTGATACATGAGCTGGTCGACCTTGAGGTCGACACTCCATTCCCGGCGCACGAGCCTGCTGCTAACCTCTGCCTGCTCCTCCTCAGTGAGCGCGGACAGGTCGATGACGGGCAGTTCAAAGGTGGCCGGTGGCTCGTATTCACGCCACCGCCGCCGGCCGAGGCTCGACACGAGGAAACTGCGCAACAGGCCGTGCCGCCCGACGACATCGCGCATGGCGCGCTGCAGTTTCTCGATGTCGACCAGTTCCCGCATGTGCACCAGGTACAGCTGCGGCTTCGCCCCCCGCTTGAAGTACACCTTCTGCGTTCCGCTGATCGGATACGTGCACCGAACCTGTTGCGAGGCCACCGCCCGCTGAACCGTGTCCTGGAGTGAATCGATCCGTGCGAAGAGCTTCTCCATTCCCGCGTCGCGAAGGTCCACGTCTCCACTCAGCCCGAGGGACTCGAAGCACGGGTTCGCTAGGAACCTATCCTCCGCGGTGGCCGGGAGGATGTAGTGCGGCAGGAACTCGGTACGCAGGTGCAGGTCGTTGATCTGCTGTGGGAGGCGGGCGCGCATCTCGTCGTCGAGATCCTCGACGAAGAGCACCACCCGGTTCTCCTGGTCCTCGACCGCGAACTCGTGCAGGGTGCAGGTGAGCCCGAGCACCCCGGAGAGAGCCTGCGCCGCGGACTCGAGGGAGTCGCTTTCCTCGTCGATGCGTTTCGCCCCAGAATGGATGAAGCGCGCCAGGCCGGCCACAGTCGGGTTGTTGTGCACATCGCCCGAGAGGACCTTGAAACCCTGCCGTTCGAGTCCACGGGTGAACTGCACGAGCTTCACCGAATCGAGGCCGAGGTCGAACATGTCCTGACGCGGGCCGATGTCCTCATGGCCGAGCAGACGCTTCAGCTCTCCGGCGATCGCCTGGGCGATGGATGCCCGATCGTCCGGGCCACCCGTGGTCGCATCGTCGTTCGCGATCCGCTTGCTGTCGGCCTGGAGTTGCAGCAGGTCAGCGCCGTAGAAGGCGGTGTTGATCCCCGAAGCGGACATCTCGTCCAGCACGTCGAACAGGCAACGCCCGTCGGGGGTGGGGTCGCCGAAGGAGTACAACCTGACGTTCTGGTCTCCAAGTGTTCCACCACCGGACAGGTGCGCACTGTGGTCGGCGCCCCAGGCATGCACGTCCAGCCGCGGTCGCGACACCACGTGGCAGGGGACACTGCGGTGCGCTGCCTGTTCACGAAGTCTCGTGAACAGGCAGCGGCGTGCCTCGAGCTCCTCCGCCAGGGATTCCTCCTCCTGCGTGGGGGTCCAGACATCCCACAGGACCAACTGGTCGATCCCGGCGAGGTCCTGGACCCGGCCCGCGACGTTGTCGATGACGGCGTGCCGGTTGGGACCGACCGTGGTCGGCAGCACGGTGACGGATCGGCCGCGCATGTCGGAGCTGCCGCCGTTGCGGAACGGACCGACCTCGTAGGGCAGGACGTCGACACGACGGCCGCTGGTCGTCCCGACCATGCTCGCGCAGACGTCGTCGACGTCCTGCGACCGGCACACGACGACGGTTCGCGAGGTGTCCATCGCGGGATCGCTGCCCCGCCTGCCATGCAGCTGCGTCATGAGGGGGACCAAACGCGAGCTGCCCTCGTAGCTCACCGCCACATCCTCGGTGGCCGCCTGGATCTCGGTGACCAGATGACTGCGCCATTGGGTGCGTCCTTCGGCCGTACTCAGGTCGCTTCTGCAGTAGATCTCCTGGATCCGCAGACCGGGGAACTCGAGGTTGAGTCCGATCGTGCTCCACAGGTCGGCGTCAATGCCGGTCGCCTGGCCACCCGTGCGCAGCACGACGACGTCCTTCTGCTCCTGGTCACGCATGCCGCCCAGGGCACCACACAGGTTGCGGCACAGCACGCTGGAGTCACCTCGGTGGTGAACGACGAAGGTGTCGCCGACGAGGGCGTGCTTCTCGAGATCGGCGACCAGGCGCTTCATGTCTTCCGGCGCGTCCGGGCGGACGACGCCGCCCGTGGGGCCGTCGAAGCGGTACTCCTGCCCCAGGGAGACGTACATGACCGTCCACTCCCGGACTCCGTCGAGCACCTCCCGGAGCGCGGGAACGTCGCCGGAGAGGGCGATGAGGACCCGAGGCGCCGGGCGCACCGGCACATCCGGAACGAGGGAGCGGGCCCAGTTTAGACCGAGCATCGCGGGGGGTGCCTGGACGCGCTGGACCACCGGCTCTCGCGAGGTGGGACGCGCCGCGGAGTCGTCGAGAAGGCGCTGCTCGCCGAGGAGGCGGTGGAACTCGGAGACGTCGACCGGGAACTCGGTCCGTTCGAACGGGTAGAGCGGCAGGTGCTCCTTGCGAGGCGCTCGACCTTCGTGGAAGGCCTTCCAGTCCAAGGCCACTCCGGACTCCCACAGCTTCTTCACGGCGGTG
>CAJPNZ010000104.1 GCA_905372155.1 Propionibacteriaceae bacterium | reverse complement strand
GGGTGGGGAGGTGGGTGGTCAGCGGACCCGCGCTCGCCGCTGCCAGCGCTGACTCCTCCGGGGCGGCGACTATGACGGTGGCTCCTCTGCGAACGGTTTCGGCCAGACAGCGAACCTCCCAGGCCGGGGCGTCGTGGGAACCGAGCGCAACCACCAGGTCGAACGGCCCGACCCATGCGGGCAGGGCCGGACCGGGCCACGCCATGAAGGGTACGGGGCAGGCAGGCTCCAGGACGGCTCGCACCAGCCTCGCCTCTGCTCCCAGCACGATCACTCCGCGAGGCCGATCCGCGCGGGCAAGCCGCCCAGCGGGCTCGCTCAATGCGGCACGCCTGATTCGGGCGCCGGCGGATGCGAGCCACCACAGTGACTCGTCGTCAGCGAGGTCATCGGCTTCCAGGCGGGAATCATCGAACCACGTACGGGACATCCGAGAACCTCACTGCGTGTTTCGTGCCTGGTCGATCAGCAGGACCGGGATACGATCCTCCACGGGGTAGGCCAGCCCGCAGGTCGCGGACGTGCAGACCAGTTCGGAGCGCTCGTAGTCAACGGCGAACTTGGCATGACACGCCGGGCATGCCGCGATGGCCAGGAACTCCGTGGACAGTTCCGTGGTGGCATCAGTCATCGTTTTCTCCTTCTTCCTCACGAACGAGCGCCAGCACCTCATCGCGCAACCGGGCCATGGTTTCTGTGTCCCGGGCCTCGACGTTGAGCCGAAGCAACGGCTCCGTGTTGGAGGGGCGCAGGTTGATCCACCATCCGGCCTGTTCATCGCGGATGGTCAGGCCATCCCAGTACTCGACATCGCCTCGTTCCTCGAATACCTCGGCGACGCGTTCCATCACGGCTCGGTGATCGGTGACGGTGGAATTGATCTCGCCGGAACGCTGGTAGCCGTCGAACCGGGCGGCGAGCGCCGACAGGGGTTCGGTCGAGGTACGCAGTTGTTCCAGGACGTGGATGGCGGCGAGCACACCCGTGTCGGCTCCCCAGAAGTCGCGGAAATAGTAGTGAGCGGAGTGCTCGCCACCGAATATGGCGTTCTCGCTGGCCATGAGCGCCTTGACGAAGGTGTGTCCCACACGCGAGATCTCCACGCGTCCGAGCCCGGTCACCGCGTCGGCCACCGCCTGCGACGTAATCGCATTGACGACGACCACTCCCCCGGTTTCCTTGGAGAGTTCGGCAACCGCGATCATTGCGGTGATCACCGATGGATCAACCACGTCACCGCACTCGTCGATCAGGAAACATCGATCGGCATCGCCGTCGAAGACCAGGCCGAGATCGGCGGAGTGCTCACGCACCGCGGAGCATGCATCCACCAGGTTCTCCGGTTCCAGGGGGTTCGCGGGATGGTTCGGGAAAGTGCCGTCCGGCTCCATGTACAGACCGATCAGTTCCACATTGCGATCGGCCAGGACCGCGGGAACGGTGAGCCCGCCCATCCCGTTCCCGGCGTCCACGACCACTCTGATCCGTCGTTTCCCGGAGACCGGTACCAGCCGGTCGAGATGTGCCACGAAATCTGCGGTCAGGTCACGTTCCTCGTAGCCGCCCACGATCTTGTCCCCAATGCTCACCGTCTCGGCGCGTTCCCGCAGTTCAGCGGTGAAACCGGAGCGCACGGGAGAGGCGCCGGCCAGGCAGAATTTCATGCCGTTGTACCGTGCCGGGTTGTGGCTTGCAGTGAACTGCACCCCGGGCAGTCCAAGATGTCCGGAACCGAACCAGAGCAGGTCCGTGGACGTGAGACCGAGATGGATGATCGATGCCCCTGCTCTGCGTGCACCGTCCGCGAAGGCCAAGGCCAGTTCCTCCCCGAGCTGTCGCATGTCGCGGCCCGTCACGAAGGTCTCGCCGGAGAGGCCGAGCAGCTCCACGAAGGCGGCGCCCAGTCTGCGGGCTCCATCGAGATCCAGTTCCGGATCCGTCCCCGTCACGACGCCACGAATGTCATTGGCCTTGAAGATCTGCTCCTTAAGCACGTCCCGAGCTTACCGTTGGTCACCTCGTCCGTGGCTCATTCCACGGTGGGGAGCAGACGCAGATGCCCGCCTCTTCGCCTACCGGTGCTTCGGGGTTTGGGTTTCGGGGCCGGGGTGCGGTCCACAGAGGTGGTCGGGATGTCCTCCTCGTCGCGCAGCCCGATTTCCCGGACGGCGTTGGCGAGAGCCACGAGCTCGTCGTCGGCTTCTGGTTCGCTGCGCCTGCGGTCCAGGGGGAGCCGGATCACTTCCCACCCCATCGGAACGGATGTACGGGAGGCGTGCTCGGCACATAGATCAAAAGCCCCAGGCACTGCGACATCGGAAAGCGGCCCCAGCACTGCCATCGAGTCCGCGTACACATAAGTGAGCGTGGCCACGGCGGGTAGACCACAGGCAGTCCGGGAACAACGACGCACCATCGAAGCCTATCGCTTTCCGCGGCTAGAGTTGCCGCATGCCACGCAACCGTGACCGTCACGACCGGGGAATGCACGGACCTGTTGCCCTACCGGATTCCCGCAATCGCAAAACCGTGCCGCTGCGCCCCCTGAGCCGGGTCGAGTACTTCAACCAGTGCGTCAAGCAGGCACTTGCCACCATCGCCGAGGTCGACCCGCACGCCCTCGACGGCATGGTCGTGGGGGTCGAGGACGTGCCCCTGCTCAAAACTGCTTGGTCCGGTGACCGGGTCCCTATGTCGGCCGCGCTGGAGCCTTCGAAGGGTCGCCCCGCCCAGATCGTGATCTATGAACGACCGCTTGAGCACCGCGCCAGCAACCGCGCGGCGCTGCGTTCCTTGGTCCACCGCACGATCGTGGAGCAGCTGAGCGCCCTGACGGGCCGTCCTGTCAGCGACCTGCTGGGATACGAACCGACTGACTGGGATGACTGAAGGTCACGGAACCCTTCAGTCAATGCAGCCCGGGGTCGAGTTCAGCCGCCAGCGGCGGGTTCTCTCCCTTGGTCATCGATTCCAGGGGAGCCGCCCAGGACCCTGTGTCCCCGGAGGAGACGACGGCTCCGAACAACGGCTGATCGGAGCTGACCACGACTCGCTGTCCCTGCTCCGTGGCAGTGGGGAGCTTGTGGACGGTGGTCTGCCCGGTTCCCACCGTTACCGTTGCCTTCTCCTCAGTCCCGTCGGCGCCAGTGGCCGTGACCGTGGCCTGCACGTCGCCCTCTCCCGGGTTCGTCAATTGCAGTGTCCCGCCAAGTGGGGTGAAGGCACCCAAGGATGTTCCCGCGCTGACTGGGGCCACCTGCGCTGAGTCTCCCAGGGTGAACGCCATACCGGCCATCACAGGTGCGTCGGAGCTCACCTGTATGGCCGACGCCTCGCCCAGCAGTGCGTTCTCGAGGGACACCGAGACGCTGGCGTGCGATGGAATGCTGATGTTCTCGCCACCTTGGGGGTGGTAAGCGGGGGTGGTTCCGTAGGCCGTCAGGTTGGCGGTGATCCGCGTCTCGCTGGGATTGGCGAGCACGATTACTGAGCTGGTTGCCCCGGCAGGGATCCCGGGAAGCAGATGGGAGGTACCCAGTTGGGAAGGCCCGGCTGCGGTTCCGCTGCTCTGGGTCTGGGTGATCGCCATCACCGCGGCACGCCCCCGGCTGGCCTGGAATGACACCCCGACCGGAGTCGCCTTCTTGGTCAGAACCGACAGGGCGATGGCGCGCTCCTCATAGGCTGCGAGCGTGATTCCCCTTGCCCCCAATGACTGGATCTCACCCTCCGCGCCGTAGAGGGTCAGGTCGATCGCCGCCTCGGACGCATCCGGGTTGACGATCTTGAGCTGCGTGTCCGCCGTGGCCGGGAGCGCGATCACACCTCGGGAAACGGGTTTGACGCACTGGGTGAGGGTCCGCACGCCATCATTTCCGACGATGGTGCTTCCCGTTGGCCCATCGGTGCCCTCGGCGACCACGGACGTCTCCTGCCCCGTGAGCACTGCACGGTTCGTCTGCGTGGTCGCCCCTCCCAAAGGGGTGACCGTGGTGGTGTTGTCCACCATCACTGTCGCGCCGGCGGCCGCGGGCACGCACACCACCTTCGTGGAGCGAATCGCCTCGACCGTTGTGACACGCGGCAGTTCGGCCGGGGTCAGGGTGGTTATCCCGACGACCACACCGGTCAGAACCGCGAAACCCACCAGCGTCTCGATCACACGTCGCATCTTCAGTCCTCCAGTCCGCGCCGGGCCCCTGAGGAGCCTCCGATCGTGGGAGCCGCCAGGCCGATGATCAACACGACGACACCGACCTGCAGGCCGACCATCCACCACGCCGGCATCATGCCCCAGGTCACCTTCCCCGCGAGGCCCGCGGGAACAACGAAGGTCACCTTCTCGCCCTCGGGGAGCGGGGTGAGTTCCTGCCCATCGATGCGGACCCGCCATCGATCGTCGGGAGGTTCGGCGAGCACCAGGCGACGTTCGGTGGCGGCGGCCGTGACGGTCCCGTCCAGGATGGCCCTGCTGCCGTTCTCGTCGACGATGTGCAGGCGGGAGGGAAGCTCCACCACCGTCCAGATGACGGTGTCCCCGTCCACCGGGGAGCGCGTCAGACCTGCGGCGTTCCCGACGGCTGCCAGCTGTTCGGTGCTGAATCCCTTCATCCACACGTGGCTGACGCCGAGGTCCTGCAGGCGATCGGCCAGATTCTCCGGTGCGTCACCGCCTCCGAGCAGCTGCACGAGGGCCGCGAAGTCGTCGTGGAAGGCACCCACCGGGTTGCGTTCAGCCGTGCCCCAGCCGGGTTGGGAGGAATCGACCACGTTCCATCTCAGTCCCTCGTCAGGTTTGGTCTCGATCATCAGGACCCGGGTCTGACGCTCCGAGACCACCACGCCGCGGGCGAAGCCGAGCTCGGAGGGGTGGTTGGAGACGGGGCCCGCGAAGCCGATGACCGCCCAGACCCCGGCTGCCAGCAGTGAGACCGTGGAGAGGCAGGCGAGCAGGACGCGCAGATCCGCCCCGGCCTTCTCGTCCCGGAGCCTCATGGCGACGACCGGGGCGAGCAGACCCGCCACCGTCAGCAGGGCCCAGCCCGAGAGCAGGGCCCGCGCTTCTCCGCCGTTCACCGGCAATGCGATCCGGGAGAGCACCACCCCTGCGATGAGCGGCAGCCCGATCCCAGCGATCGAGAGCAGACGGATTCGCGTACTCCGGATAGTGCAGATGGCGTAGCCCGCCGCCACTCCCAGGACCGCGAAGAAAGCGATGTTTGCCCACAGCGGCAACCCGGAGGGCAGGATCCGTCCGAACAGGGTGGCCAACGAGGCCGGTGTCCACGTGGGCCAGGCCAACGGGTCGGGTCCCGTGAGAAGACGGCTCGGATGGGTGATCAGTGATGGAATCCACGGAGCCAGGAAAATCATCGGAAGAACGAGTGCAATCAGCACCGGCAACCAGACGAAACGATCCCGGATCACCCAGATGATCCCGCCGAGGATTCCCAGTACCAGCAGCACCGGCCAGGCAGCGGAGCCGACCAACAACCAGGCTGCTGTGCTGGCGGGCGCCCGGAGCCGTTCGGCTCCGAGACTGTCGTCGACGGCCATCCGTTGGATGGAGGATGCGAGCTGTGGCAGGACGATTGCGAGCATCATGCCCGCGGCGTCGCCTGCCGTCACCAGACCAAGCAGGATCACGGCTCCTGCCCATGCGCCTGCAGCAATCGCCGACGTGGTGCGGGGCACCTCGAAGCGACGCAGGAAAGCGTGTGCGGAAAGGCCCGCAAGTAGAGGCGCCAGCCCTAGGGCCAGAAAAACCAGCAACTGCGGACTACCGAACGAGAGGGTGGACAGCAGGGCCCCGATCATGAGCCACGGCGCATCGGAGCCCGCGAGGCCGACGGTCGGGCTCAACGCGGCGTCCCATGCCTTCCCGATGTTCTCAGGGGCTGGGAGCAAACCGCCGCCAAACACATCCCCGAGTCCGAGCAGATTTCGCAGGGCCACTCCCCCTGCCACCAACAGCAACAATGTCAGGATCGTCAGGGGAGCCAGGAACCGGCGTTGGGAGGGCCCGCCGGCGAAATCATCCCCGGTCATCTCGTCGATGCTGAAACCGGATTCCTGGTTCGTGAAGTCCCGGTACCGGTCGGCCAGGTCCGCCCCCAGCCGGTCGAGTGCATTGCGCACGGACCAATAGCGTCTGGGAAGCAACCGGGAAACGTCTTCGTTGCCCACCGACCGAGCTGCCAGGCTTTTCACCTGAGCGCGGGTTGAAGCGAATCTGCGAGCGGCTCGCAGCTCGGCGCCCGCGAGCCGGGGGGATTTGGCCAGGAGGAATCCGATGGCGCGAAACCAGCTCCCAAGCACCAGCCGGGCGGTCGAGGCCGGTTTCACGCCGCGGGCAGCCGCCACACGAAGAGCGGCGAGGCGGTCGATCTCGTGCGCTTCCCGCGCGAGAGCGCCACGTCGCTCTCCTGTTCTGCCGGACTGGCGATGGGTCAGGGCGGCCTCCGGCCATGTCACGACCTTGTGCCCGGCTTCATTGGCGCGCCACCCGAAGTCCACCCCGTCGCGGTGCAGTGGCAGTTCCGGTGCCAAGCCGCCGAGTTGGCGCCACACGTCGCCGCGGATCAGCATTCCGGCCGTGGAACCACCCAGGACGGGCTCAGAGACCTCCTGCCCCTGGTCGATGTCCCCGTTGTCGACGATGGCCACGCGCCGCCCCGTCCGAGTGATCGACTGCCCGATCTCGGCGAGTGTCTCCGGATAGTTGCGGCGACGCGGCTGGAGCAGCTTCGGGTACAGGACGGCCGCCCCCGTTCTGGCCGCTCCCTGCAACAGCTGCCCCAAAGTGTTGGGACGAGGAGCCGAATCGTCGTGCAGCAGCCAGATCCACGGCGCGTCAGGAGGTATCGCAGCGGCTACCGCTGCGCCGAAACCAAAGGTCCTGTCGCCATCCAGCACACCGCTGATGATCCCCGACGCACGAGCCTTCTCCAGCAGTTGCCGGGACGAATCGGTTGATCCGTTGTCCACCGCCACCAACATCGCCGGGCGGGGATTCAACGCAGCCAAAGCCCGTAGCTGGCGCGGCAACCACTCCTCCGCATTGTGAACCACCATCACCGCGGCCACCATGCGGGAATCTATCGCTTCAACCGGCTCGGGCTCCGACTCCTCGTCGATCCAGGCCCAGAGGTTGTCTGCCATTGCCTGACTCGTCAAGCCGGTTCCTCCTGTCAGCAGGCCCCCGATCCTCGGGGGACACACCCCTGACGATAGCCCAACCGGTGGTTTGACGAGTCAGGCAGCTGCTTCAGATGGCCTGGCGCTTCAACTTTCGCCGCTCACGTTCCGACAGTCCACCCCAAATTCCGAAACGTTCATCATTGGCCAACGCGTACTCCAAGCATTCAGCACGGACCGTGCAACTTGAGCACACGCGCTTCGCCTCGCGGGTTGACCCCCCCTTCTCCGGGAAAAATGCCTCAGGATCCGTCTGTGCACACAATGCATGCTGGTGCCAGGCGAATTCATCTTCGGCGTTCACCCCCAACGTCCAGATGTCGTCCATTTTGCCCCCTCTCTGGCCCAAATTACACACGTGCGGTTCCTTCGCGTCAAGCCCGTCCGGCGAGTCGGCTTGCACCAAAACCGGGCGGACAAATCCACATCATCCCCCAACCGTTCACCACCCGCCGGAGATGGAATCCCAAGGAGAAACCACCTGCTCCGTTCTCACCGTCGGACCGCCACCGACCGTCACGGCCGAAACGTCCTCCGCCTTGATGGACCATCACCGCCTCGAGAACCGAGACCCTCGACGGCAGATTAAGTTGAAGGTTGAAGGTATGACCCAATCCTACCTGCGTCAGATGGGCGAACAGCCCCGATCTGGGCTCCCCCCTGTCCTCCGTTTGGTCAAGTGCCCGCGTCCTACGCTCCTCCTGCGTGTTCATGCCTGATTCTTGCCCAAGCATCGTTTGTTACAGGAACCATCCGTCAGGCGTATTCGGCTCCGTGTCCTTCGCGCACCAGCTCCACCAGCTCACGGATCCGCCCGGTCTCCGCCAGGGGGGCAACGAGAGTGGCCACCGTGGTGTGAACGACTAGCATGTTCTGGAGTCCCATCGTCGCCACAACATGCCTCCCACCAGCGGTGTTGATGATCACACACCCTGAGGAATCCAGGCTCATGCTACGCCCGTCGACCCGGTTCCCGTGCTCGTCCAGCAGGAACTGCTCGGCGAGATTCTGGTAACTACCGACGTCCTTCCAGGAGACGTCCAGCCCGACTGCCAGCACCTCTGCGCTGCCCTTGCCGTGGGAGACAGGCTGCATGACCGCATAGTCGACGGAGGTTTTGAGAAGAGTGGGGAACAGCTCGTCAAGGAGCTCATTGTGCGCAGCGATCCTGCGCACTTTTTCGGCGGTGTCCGGCACCAATGTGTCCAGCTGCTCCAGCAAGGTCTTGACACGCCATACGAACATCCCTGCGTTCCACCAGTACTCCCCCGAGGCCAGATAGCGCTCGGCCACGTGGATCTCCGGTTTCTCCTTGAACTCCGAGACCTGCCAGGCATCCAGTTTCTCGTCAACGCACCTACCGCGGTGCAGGTACCCGAATCCCGTGTGGGCCTCGGTGGGAACGACTCCCATCGTCACGAGAGCCTGGGGCCTGGTCTCCGCCACACCGAAGGCGCGTTCCAGCGCGACACGGAACCCTTCGACGGGGGTGATGATGTGATCGGCGCTCAGCATGGCGACGACGGCCTCCGGATCGCGTTGCTCGAGGACCGCAGCGGACCATGCGACGGCGCTCAGCGAATCACGCCCGACGGGTTCCCCGAGCAGGTTTTCCCTCGGCAGCTCGGGAAGCTGCCGGACAACGACATCCACATAGGTGCGGGATGTGCACACGAGAATCCGATCATCAGGCAGCAGGCCTGCCACCCGTTCATACGCGAGCCGCAGCAGGCTCCGCCCGTCGAAGAGTTCCAGAAGTTGCTTGGGCGTTCCCTGTCTCGAGAGAGGCCACAGCCTCGTGCCCGAGCCGCCCGCCATTATCACCACGTAACGCATGACAGGACTTTAGTTGGGATGTGGCGTCTCGCAATGGGAAACGGAGAACCATGGGGCCTCTACACGTGGAGAACGACCGGCAAGGTCCAACGCCCATCGACCGACAAGACCTCCCGGGCGGCTTTCACCGATGCACGATGGCAGGCCTGATGTGCACCTCTAGCATCGGACCATGTTCATCGAGAAACTTGGCGGACGCCCCGGGGCATCGCCGCTGTTCACCCATTACGACGAAGCCTCCGGTTCCCGGGTGGAGTTGTCCGGGACGACCTTCACGAACTGGGTGGACAAGACCGTCAACATGCTGGACAGCCTCGGCGTGGAGGCCGGGGCACCCGTTCATCTGGACCTGGTCAACACCGACCCGGGGCACTGGGTGACTGCGATATGGGTGGCCGCGATCTGGCAGCGCGGTTGCCCCGTGGCGGAACGGGACGACGGTGACGCGGTGCTCGCGGTGGTCGGTCCGGCTAGCCAGATCAGGGGTCCCGTCACCGTGATGTGCTCGCTGCATCCCCTCGGGCTGGGCCTCCCGGATCTTCCCGCGGACTGCACGGACTACGCGGATGTGCTGGCGGAACCGGACGTTCACTGGGTGGAGCCTGTTTCCCCGGACGACCCGGCGTGGCTGCCGGACATCACCCGTGCGGGGCTGGAGCGTTTCCCGGGGTCGGATCAGCGGCTCCTGTTCACGGATCCGCCTCCGGGTTGGGAGAGCGTGCGGATGTTGTTGGTCTCCCCGGTGCTGGGGGGTGGCTCGACGGTCGTGGTGACAGGCACCTCTCCCGAGCGCGTCTCCCGGATCGCCGCCGAGGAGAAGGCCCTTCTCACCCGCGTCGGGGAAGCCCTCTGAGGAACCCGGTTCCCCAGGCCAGGTGCATGGTCGCCAGCACCACGGGCAACCGGAGCCGCGCCGCTGCCGGCACGTCGCGCATGGTCAGGGTCGCGAAGACGAGGAAACCCAGGTACAGCACCGGGAAGACGAGCATGGCGGCCAGCCAGGGCCGCCGCAGCCACACCCCGGTCATTCCGGCTCCCAGACCGACGCCCGTGCCCAGGACGGCGGCGGGCGGGGCGAGGTAGCGGCGGCTCGCGGTGTCGGGGTGTCGCCTGACGACCTCACGCCGCCACCGCCCCGTCAGGTGGAACTGTTTCGCCAGGGCCCGCAGGCTGGAACGGGGGCGGTAGACGACCCTCAGTTCCGGGGTGAACCACACCAGGTGGCCGGCGCGACGGAGCCGGTAGTTGAGTTCCCAGTCCTGAGCGCGGTGCAGGGATTCGTCGAAACCACCGACCTCCTTCAGGGCGTCTCGGCGGAAAACGCCCAGGAAGACGGTGTCCGCAGGCCCCGCCGGCGTGGCGGCCAGGTGGAACCCGCCGCCCCCGAGGCCCAGGTGTGAGTTGTACGCCGCCGCGACGGCCTGTTCGAAGGGCGTGCGGCCCTGGGCGTCCATCAGGCCGCCGACGTTGGCGGCCCCCGTCGCCCGGAGGGTTTCCACCGCGGTGGTGATGTATCCCGGGCACAGTTCGGCGTGGCCGTCGACGCGGACGATGATCTCGTGGCTGGCCGCCTCGATGGCCAGGTTGAGGCCGGCCGGGGTGAAACCCGTCGGGTTGTCCACCACGACGATCCGGTCATCGGTGGCCGCCAGGGAGTCGGCGATCTCCCGGGTGCGGTCGCTGCTCGGCCCCACCGCGATCACCACCTCCAGTTCGCCCCCATATCCCTGGGCCAGGACACGCCCGACGGCGGCCTCCAGGTGCGGCTCCTCATTGCGGACGGGCATGACGACACTGACGGGTTCGGGAATCACGCGATCAACTTACCCGGCAAACGGGTGTGTCAGCACTTGGCGTCGTGCTCGGTGACGGGTTGGTTCCGCTGGCTGTCCTGCTGCTGGTCTTGGTCTTGGAACTCTGGGAAGTTGTCTTCTCCGTGGGAGCCGGGGATGCGCTGGTG
>CAJPNZ010000103.1 GCA_905372155.1 Propionibacteriaceae bacterium | reverse complement strand
GGTTGAGTGCTGCGCAACCGGGGAAACGCCCGAGAGGCGCGGCCGGATCGGGAACGGAGCATCGACGATGCAGCGCCTCGGATTCCCGAGGCGCTGCACGTGGGTTTTTCGGTGTTGTTCCCGCCTGTTGCTACCGGCTCGGGGAACCCTCCTGGGCCAGTGCATCCATGAGGTCGATCATGAATTCGGTGTCCTCTCTTTCCAGGCGTTCCCAGCCTTGCGGGGCGCCCAGGGCGGTGAGCAGATCCTTGTTGGCGGGATCGGCGCTCAGCTGCTCCAAGCCGTGCCAGATCGACTCCACGAGATGCGCGATTCCGGGGCTGGCGAGGAGACTGCTGCGCACCACGTAGATTCGGCTTCGAATCAGTTCCCGGAGCTGCATCTTCACCATCGATGACAACTCTTCGTAGGCGTTCTGCGGGAAGAACCCTACCGGCACCTGCCCCTGCATGACCGCTTTCGCGACGAGCACGGGATTCGGCCTGAGGGAGACCTCGATATCCGGGTATGCGAGGTTTGCGGGCTCCAGGAGAATGCGGCAGATTCTCTCGACGTCCGGGGCGTCCGTGGCTGCTGCGGTCAGCGGGGCCGTCAGATCCGTGACCTTCTGGATTTCGCTGTCGGCTGCAACCACCACGGTGGCTTCCTTCGCCATCCCACTGGCCCAGGCGACGGGAAGGTATCCCTTGTCCCGGACCAGGTATGCCGTATCCGCTGCGTTCGCATAGACGAGGTCGGCCCTGTTTTCCTCGAAGGCTGCGTGCAGGTCGGCGAAGTCCGTGTAGGCGGTCGGGTGAAAGGCCTCCTCCGTGATCCGCTGCAGCTTGGTGTTGAAAATGAACCAGTCCGTGACATTCTGAATGTTCACATCGGGACTGATGGCGAACTGCAACGTCATTTCAGCGACCCTCTGCCTTCACCATTTCCGCGTACAGCTTTTCCATTTCGGACACCTTGTCCCGCGACGGTTCGCGTCGCACAGAGGTGTGACCGACGATCTCGTTGCCTCGCACCTTCGGAATCACGGTGGCGTAGACCCAGTAGTAGCCGCCGTCGGCTCGAAGATTCTTCACGTATCCGCTCCAGCGTTTGCCCTGCTGGACGGTGGACCACAGGTCCGCGTACGCGGCCCTGGGCATGTCCGGGTGGCGCAGGATCGAGTGGGGCGCTCCGATGAGCTCTTCCTTGCTGAAACCTGACATGATCACGAACGCCTCGTTGCACGTCGTGATCACTCCGTCCCGGTCGGTCTGTGACACGATCAACTCTCCTGTCGGGAAACGGGTTTCCACGTCGGTGACCACCACCTGACGGCTGCTGCCGTCGTAGTAGGTCCAGCGCGAGGCTCGTCCCGGACAGGTCATGTCCCCCAGAGTTCTCATGCGAGTTCGCGAGCGAGGTCCTTGGCAGTCGCCTTCATCTCGAAGAGGATCATGCCGAGTTTCGCGTAGCCGTTCGAGATGCCGATCAGGACTGCCTCGGGGCCGGCCGCGATGTGGACGATGTAGCCGTCGCTGCCCTTCACGAGAACCTGTTCCAGCTCGCCGCGTTTCAGCTCGCCGACGGTGCGGGTGCCGGTGGCCAGTGCGGCCGCGCCCATGGCGGCGACGCGGTCCTCGTCCGTGCCTCCTGCAAGGGCCGACGCGATGGGCAGGCCATCGAGAGTGACGAGAAGCGCTCCCTCGAGGTCAGGGGTGAGAGCGACGAGCCTTTGCAGGTGCTGCTGGATCTGTTCAATCCTCGACATGGTCTTCCTTTGGTTTTGCGGTCCGGTGCTGGTCTCCAGCGCCCTGAGCGGTACGGTCATATTAGAAGTTTGGCGATAGAAGTGGATGGTTGTCAAAAGTTTAAAGCCCCGCTTTAGTGGCGCCATCGAAAGTCACTGTCCTTCTCGAGGGAAAGACGCTTGGTTGGCCCGTGTGAGATGTGTCGAAAAACGTTCCGGGGTGTTGAGAACTCGACGGGTGGTGGACAGGAGATGTGCGCGTTTTTGTCGGAGTGGAGTTTGCGGGGTTCCTCGTGGTCCACCGAGGATGGTGGATCGGCCGCGATGGCGTCCGGGTGGTGACGTATCGCCGCGGGGGGTTGACATTTGCGGCAGCGAAGCCTAGATTCGCACCTGCAAAGACCCAGGAGGTGCACCAATGACCCGATCCCATCGTCTGGCGGCGGCCTGCGGGGCCCTGTTGCTGGTTTCCGTGTGCGGCTTCCTCACGTCTGTTGTGCGCGGGGATGACGCCGCGCCCAAGGTGTTGTTGATGCTGGACTCCTCGGGGTCGATGGAGGACGCGGATCCGTCGGGTGAAACCAAGATGGACGCCGCCAAGAATGCCCTCGTCCACGCCTTCGACGCCGCGCCCTCGAATGTCGAGGTCGGGCTCAGGGTGTATGGGGCGGACGTCGACGTGAACAGCACCTCGGGCTCCTGCGCGGACTCCCGGCTGGCCCATCCCGTCGGCGCCCTGGACAAAGCGGTCCTGGCCAACGCCGTCAGCCAGTTCCAACCCCGCGGTGGCAGCACCCCCATCGTGTATGCGTTGAGGGAGGGGGCCAAGGACCTGGGGGACAGTGGCAAGCGGCGCATCATCCTCGTCTCGGACGGGGAGGAGACCTGCTCGCCCGATCCCTGTCAGGAGGTTCGGGACCTGACCGCGGGCGGTGTGAGCCCTCAGATCGACATCGTCGGTTTCGGTGTGGGGGACAAGGCGCGTCAGCAGCTGTCCTGCATCGCCGAGGCGGGCGGTGGCAGCTACTACGACGCGAAGGACGCCGATTCGCTGGAGTCGAGTCTTCAACGGCTCGGAGCCGAAACGGCGCATGGATACACGGCCGCGGACACCACGGCACGGGGTGAGGGAACCCTGGCCAACGCGCCGGCGCTGGAACCCGGGCGCGAACAGGCGGGCGGGATTCCCGCGGGGGACCCCGGTTGGGCCTGGTCGGATCAGGCCACCGCATCGGTCGACGTCATGTCCTTGGCGTTGTTCGGGATCGGCGGTGCCCTGGTCGTGCTCGGTGGTGGAGCCGTGGCCTCCGTGCTGCTGCGGCGGCGCGGTTGAACCGAAACCGGATCCAGGATGCGGGTCGGCGTTTCCCCCATCCTCGCCCGGGCGGCGCTCTCCTAGGTCACGTACCAGAGCACCAGCAGGACGACCCCGGCGATGAAAGCCACCACTGAGACCGCGAACAGCACCCAGTCGGAGGTGTGACGTTTGCCCCTGCTCTTCCGCCTCGGGGCGGGGCTCTCGGCGTGAGAAAGCATCGGCAGCGACTGCGGCGACTGGGCGTGAAGCGGGGTGACGGGGGGCTGGGACTGCAGAGCCGTGGGGGTGCGAGGATGGCGGAACTGGGCGTATCCAGGGTGTGCCTGCTGGAGCTGGCCGGTCGGAGGAGTTGGCTGTCGGAGGCGGTCGGTGGTGGGTGTCCGCTGCGGAAACGACGGGGAGGAAGGCGTCGGGAAGGACGCGACGTACGGGGACAGCAGCGTCCCGGATGGTTCGAAGCCCTGCGATGCGGCGTGTGGGTTCGCGGGGTCTAGCGGCTCGAGTTGCTGGAATACCTCGACGTATTCGGCGGCTCCCTCCCGCCATGCCAGTTCGGGGGCCTCCAGGCGGTGCAGGGCTTCCGCCATGCCCGGTCGCGCCTCGGCGTCGGGGTTGATGAGGTCGCGGATCAGGGACCAGAGACTCTCGGGCACTCCCTCGGGGGTGGGGGTGGTGGTGTCGATTCCGAGGTCGCGAGGACGAGCTCCCGTGAGCATCGCGGCCCCCACCATGCCGACCGCGAACATGTCCACCGCGGGAGTCACATCCCCGAAGTTCTGCAGCTCGGGGGCCAGATACCCTGGAGTGCCGTGAACCAGACCGGTCTCGGTGAGGCGCGGCCCTGTGAGGTCGACGGCGATCCCGAAATCGGTCAGGTAGGCGTGGGGGCGATCTGATCCGGTGGCGTCGAGGAGGATGTTCGCCGGTTTGACGTCGCGATGCACCAGGTGGGCGGCGTGGACCGCCCGGAGGCCGGCCAGGAGCTGTCGCAGGATCTCGGCGGCGAAACGGGGGGGCAGGGCGCCGTGGTCGCCGATCAGCGTCGCCAGTGAGCCTCCGGCGACGATGCGCATGGTGAACAGCACCTGGTTGTCCTCGCCGATCCAACCGAGCGGGGCGACCACGTTGGGGTGATTCACCCGGAGCCCCTGCTCCCGGACGAAGCGCAGGAGGGCCGATGCGTCCGACTGGCGCAGCACCTTTGCCGCGACGACCCGGTTCAGCTTCAGGTCGCGGGCGCGCCACACCGCACCCATGCCGCCCTCACCGATCAGGTCGATCAGCTCATACCGTCCTCCGAAGACTTCACCCATGCCGGGCCGCAATCCTCAGCAGGCGTGTCAGCTCGGGGGCGGTGGTGAGCTCTGCGAGTCGCAGCAGTTCCTCGGGCGGCGCCGCGTTGTGCAGCTCTCGGATGGCGGGATTCAGGGATGTGGAGATCGTGGGTGTGGCTTCCTGGATCTCCTTGAGGCGTTCCGTGCGTTGCGTCGCAGTCAGGGTCGCGGCCTGCCGGGACAGTTCCACGAGGGCCTGCAGGCGCCCCAGAACGGCCGGGTTGCCGATCTTGGCGCGCTGGCCCGACAGCAGCTGCGACATCATGGGGGCGGACAGGCCCAAGACCTGCGCCAGACCCGCCTGCGTCAGGCTCAGGCTGCTCCGAATGCGTCCTGTGATGTCGGCGAGCGGTTCTCCGTAGAGTTGCCGCTGTCGTGCCAGGTTCTCCTCAGTCGCCATCTCGCCTCCTTGGGCGACATCCTAATGGGGCGAGCAGCCAATGACATGCGTTGGACGATGAACGGTCCCGGGGGTTTTGCACCGGGACCCGGGTGTCCTCCTGGGGTCAGTGGCGGGCGCGGCGGAGGGCCGATGCCGCGACGGGGAACAGCAGCAGCCAGAAACCCGAGGCCGGCATGAGAACCACCCCGGTCAGCGTCAGCAGGCCGAAGAACACGATGAAGGACCACGGGATCGCCTCCCCTGAGCGTTCCAGCTGCGCGGCGAGCAGGCCGGTGGCGATCAACGCGAATCCCGTCACCAGGAACCAGAAGATCCGACCCCGGGCGGGTGGGGCGTCCCAGACCCCGATCAGACCCGCGTCCGCCGCGTCGAGCAGAAGCTGCCACCCGGCGACGAGACCGAAGAGATTGTGGATGATCCCGATGATCACGAGACTCCAGCCCACCAGGGGGAAGGTTTTTGATTTCATGCTCAAAAATTAGCACGGGGCGGGTACGCTTGCTGTCGTGGGCAGGCCGTCGAAGTTCAGCGAGGAGGCGCTGCTGGATGCCGCGCTGGTGGTGGTGGACAGGGACGGGAAGGCCGCCACCACGGCCGACGTCGCGGCTGCCGTGGGGGCCGGGGTCGGATCGCTCTATTACCGGTTCGCGAACCGCGAGGTGTTGTTGCTGGCTTTGTGGGTGCGCAGCATCAGGCGATTCCAGATCGACTTCCTGGCCGCAGCCGGGTCCTCCAGGGATCCCGGGGAGGCGCTCGCCGCGGCCGCCGTAGCCATTCCCCGTTACTGTCGCGAGCACCCCGGCGAGGCCAGGTCCTTGACGCTTTTCCGTCACGAGGAGGTGCTGGCGCGTCTGGAGGCCGGCGGCGACGAGCTTGCCGCCTGTCCCGGCGACCTGCGGGAGGCAGCCCGGGGGCTCAACGACGAGGTAGTTGCGGTGATGGTGGATTTGACCCGGCGGCGTTTCGGGTCCCTGGAACCCCTGGAACTGGTGCGGATCGCGGTCCAGCAGACCACCTACGGCCTGGTGCGTCCCTTCCTCGGGTCGGGTGCCGGACCGATCCCCAGCTGGCTGGACGACATGGTGGCGGCCATGGTTCCCGCGGCCCTGGCGGTCGCGGACAGCCCGGGATGGTCCAAGAGACGCGGGTGACGCCGAGCGCCTGTCCAATTGCCGAACGCTTGTCTTGTGGTCGAACGCTTGCGCTGTAGCGCTGGCGGATGGCCGTAAGGCTGGCGTTTGCGCGGGAAGGACAGCGGACTAACTCAAGGCTGGCGTTCACATTGGGTGGGCCGGCGTGTCGCGGGAAGGCCGGTGAACCTGGGTAGGACGGGCGATTCTCCGGGAAAGACCGAGCCCCGGTGCGGACACCGGGGCTCGGGATGATGTGATTCTTGTGGCGGAGGATACGAGATTCGAACTCGTGAGGGCGTGAACCCAACCCGCTTTCCAAGCGAGCGCCATAGGCCTCTAGGCGAATCCTCCGCGGGGAACCCTACCCGAGGACCCGGGACTGGGCAAACTCGGCCGGTCTCAGTGGTGGAAACCGGACTGCCTGGTGATCGCCGGCATGGGGGTCGTCAGGGCGTTCAGGTGGTCGACCTCACAGCGCAGGTCGTCGAGGAAGGCGTGGGCCAGGTCGTGGCTGAAACCGTTGCGGACCACGACGCGCTGCACCAGTTCGTCGGCCAGGTCATCGGGCAGGGGATAGGTGGGCACCAGCCACCCCTTCATCCGCAGCCGGTCGGAAAGGTCGTGCAGGCCCCAGTTGCGGCCGGGGCGTTGCGTGAGGCGCCAGGCGAAGACGGGAATGTCGGTGCCGTCGCTGCACAGCTCGAAGTCGTCCATGGCGCCGATCTCGCCCGACAGGAAAGTGGCGACCGACCGCGACGTCTCGTGGACGCGCCGGTACCCGTCGAAACCGAGCCGCAGGAACAAGTAGTACTGCAGCAGCACCTGCGATCCGGGGCGGGAGAAGTTCAGCGCGAAGGTCGGCATGTCGCCTCCCAGGTAGCTGACCCGGAACACCAGATCCTCGGGCAGGTCGTCGGCGGTGCGCCACACCACCCACCCCAGACCCGGGTACACGAGCCCGTACTTGTGCCCCGAGGTGTTGATGGAGACCACCCGTTCCAGCCGGAAGTCCCATTCCAGGTCCGGCTGCAGGAAGGGCGCCACCATTGCCCCCGACGCACCGTCGACGTGGATCCTGACGTCGAGTCCGGTTTCGGCCTGGATGCGGTCCAGGGCGGCTGCGATCCCGGCGACCGGTTCGTAGCGTCCCGTGTAGGTGATTCCCATGATCGCGACCACACCGATGGTGTTCTCGTCGACGTAGTGTTCCAGGTCGTGGCCGTCGAATATCGGATGTTCCCGGCTGACCGGCACGTAGCGCGCCTCCACGTCCCAGTAGTTGCAGAACTTCTCCCAGCACACCTGCACGGCGCTGGACATCACCAGGTTGGGGCGGTCCGCGGATTTCCCGGCGGCGCGGCGGGCCTGCTGCCAGCGACGCTTCAACGCCAGGCCGCCCAGCATCGCCGCCTCCGACGATCCGATCGTCGAGGTGCCGATCGTGTGTTCCGGGTCGGGGGAGTGCCACAGGTCGGCGAGCATCTGCCAGCAGCGGGTTTCGATCTCCGCGGTGCGGGGGTACTCGTCCTTGTCGATCATGTTCTTGTCCGCCGACTCCAACGCCAGGCGGTTGGCGTGATCGTCCATCCAGGTGCCGACGAAGGTGGCCAGGTTGAGGCGGGCGTTGCCGTCGAGCATCGCCTCGTCGTGGACGATCTGGTAGGCGGTTTCCGGCAGCGACTCGCCTCGGGGCAGGCGGGTGCGCGGCAGCTCGGTGGCCTCACCTGGCCGGGCGAAGAGGGGATTCAACTCCACCTGGCGCGTGCCGGCGGATGCGGTGCGGTGGGGGTGTGACGGGCTCATGGCCACCTCGATTCGTTCCGGCGAGGGTGCCTGACCCTCGCATGCTCCGGGGATGAACCGATCCTGCCTCACCGAACCAAAGATGTCCCGGAGCCGGGGTTCAGAGCACCATGGCAGCCACCCAGCCCGCGGCCAGCAGCGGCAGGTTGAAGTGCAGGAAGGTGGGGATGACGGTGTCGCGCATGTGGTCGTGCTGGCCGTCGGCGTTCAGGCCCGCGGTGGGGCCGAGGGTCGAGTCGGAGGCGGGGGACCCCGCGTCACCCAGCGCGCCCGCCGTGCCGATGATGGAGACGGTGGCCAGGGGCGAGAAACCCAGCGCCGCGCACAGCGGGACGTAGATCGCGGTGATGATCGGCAGGGTGGAGAACGACGACCCGATGCCCATCGTCACGAGCAGACCGACCAGGAGCATCGCGAAGGCCGCCATCGCCTTGTTGTCGCCGAACAGGCCGGCGGTGGCCTGGACGAGGGGTTCCACCTGCCCGGAGGCCTTCATCACCGAAGCGAAACCCTGCGCGGTGATCATGATGAAACCGATCAACGCCATCATGCGCATCCCGGAGGTGAACACCTCGTCGGCCTCCAGGCGTCGCACCACGCCCGTCGCGATGAAGACGAACAGCCCCACCAGGGCACCGACGAGAAGCGGATCGGCCTTGGAATCGGTGATCGTCAGCCAGGACTGGATGACGAAACTGGCGCCGATCGCGACCACGGCGACGATCACCTTCGGTTTGCTCACCTTCGCGGGGGCGGCGACATCGACCTTCGCGTCGGGGTCGTAGTCGCGGGGTTTGCGGTAGGTCACCAGGACCGCGATCAGCAGGCCCGCGACCATGCCGAGCGCGGGAATGCCCATCGCCACCATCACGTTGACGCCCTCGACGTCGAGACCGGCCTTCGCGATGTTGCCCAGCAGGATGTCCTCCAGGAAGATCTTCCCGAACCCGAGCGGCAGGTACATGTAGGTGGTGACCAGGCCGAAGGTGATGATGCAGGCCACGGCACGACGGTCGAGTCGCAGCTGGGTCATGATCGCCAGCAGCGGCGGGATCAGCAGCGGAATGAACGCGATGTGCACAGGGATCAGGTTCTGGCTCATCACGGCCATCGCTGCGATGCCCGCGAGCATGCCCCACTTCACCCAGAAGGCGGTTTTCTGACCGGAGCTCTGACCGTCGAGCCGGTGAATGAGGGCATCGGCGAGCAGCTGCGTCAACCCGGAGTGGGCGACGGCCATGGCGAAGGCCCCCAGCAGCGCGTAGGAAAGGGCGATGCGCGCGCCACCGGCCAGACCCTCCTGGAAGGCGACCATCGTCGCTTCCAGGCCGATCCCGGAGAGCAGGCCACCCACCAGCGCTCCCAGGAACAACGACAGCACGACGTGCACCCGGAAGGTGGCGAGAATCAGCATCACAAGGACGGCGACGACAACAGCATTCATTCCAGAACCCCTCAAACGGCGACGGTAGGAGCCTAGAGGGCGCCGTTCCCAGGACGGCCTAGCCCCCTGAAGTTGATTGAGCCGAGCCTCACGAGTGTCAGCGAGCCGGTCGTGTCGAAGCCATGGTGGGGGTGTCTGTGGGTTTGTGGTTGGGTTCTGCCTACCGGGTGTGGGGTGGTTTCGACTCAGCCGTTTGCTTCGCTCACGTGCTGGCTCAACCGGCTTTGCCCTCCCTGAAGCTGGTTGAGCCAGCACGTGAGCGAAGCCGGCTCAACCAGCTTCGGGGAGAGAATGTTCACGTGCTGGCTCAACCGGTTTCAAAGGGTGGGGGCTTGACCGCGAGGTCGTCGTCGGGGTTCTGTCTCATGTACACTCGTGCGTGGTTCCTCGCGCGGCGGTACCTCGCCCAATTCCCCCAGGGTCGGAAGGCAGCAAGGGTAAGTGAGCTCTTCCGGGTGCGCGAGGGGCCTTTTTCTTTTGCGGCCGCCCGCATCCGGGACGCGGGCTTGGCCACGAGTCCCCGGGACCCGCCGCTTGGTTTCGGTTCGGGCTGTTCGCTGGCCTTCACGGCCCGGCTCAACCAACTCTGCGGTCGGCGCGGCCGGCTCTGGGGAAACCTCCTGCCCGGGAGACGCGGCCGGCGGGAAAGTGTCGGTGTCCTCCAATACAGTTGAGCGCGTGGAAGACGAGTACGACGGCGAACCCGAGGACGAGTACGCACCCCTGGACGAGGGATACCTCGACGAGCCCGCCTTCGAGCAGGAGGGGCCGGGTCTCTTCGACGAGCCTGGAGACGAAGAACCGGCGGCCCCCGCGTCCGCGGCGCCGTCGCATCCGGTCGCGGACGACCGGCGGGCGCGCCCCGAGGTCGCGCCCCCACCGCTGGCGCTCTACCGGCGTTACCGCCCGGATTCGTTCGCCGAGGTGATCGGTCAGGACCACGTCACCGTGCCCCTGATGCGGGCCCTGGACAACAACCGCGTCAACCACGCCTACCTGTTCTCCGGGCCGCGCGGCTGCGGCAAGACCACCTCCGCCCGTATCCTGGCGCGCTGCCTGAACTGCGAACAGGGCCCCACGTCCACGCCCTGCGGGGTCTGCCGTTCCTGCCAGGACCTGGCGCGCGGCGGGCCGGGCAGCATCGACGTGATCGAGATCGACGCCGCCAGCCACGGCGGTGTCGAGGACGCCCGAGACCTGAGGGAACGTGCCTTTTTCGCCCCGGTGCACAGCCGCTACAAGATCTACATCGTCGACGAGGCCCACATGGTCACCACCGCGGGTTTCAACGCGCTGCTGAAGCTCGTCGAGGAACCCCCGCCGCACGCGAAGTTCGTCTTCGCCACCACGGAACCGGAGAAGGTCATTGGCACCATCCGGTCGCGCACCCACCACTACCCGTTCCGTCTGGTGCCGCCGCGTCTGCTCGGCGAATACCTGTCCGGGATCTGTGACACGGAGGGTGTGGTGGTGGAGCCGTCGGCCCTGCCGCTGGTGGTGCGCGCGGGTGGCGGATCGGTGCGCGATTCCCTGTCTGTGCTGGACCAGCTGCTCGGCGGCGCTGGTCCGGAGGGAGTCTCCCACGACCAGGCTGCGGCGCTGCTCGGATTCACCCCGGACGCGCTGCTGGACGAGATCGTCGACGCCTTCGCCGCGGGGGACGCGGCGGGGGTGTTCCGCAGCATCGACAAGATCATCGAGATCGGCCAGGATCCCCGCCGGTTCGCCGAGGACCTGCTGCGGCGGCTGCGGGACCTGGTGATCCTCGCCGCAGTGCCGCAGGCCGCCGAGAACGGCATGCTGGAGGTTTCCGCGGACCAGGCGCAGCGTCTCGCTACGCAGGTCGCGGGCATGGGCGCGGTGGTGCCGCGCATGGCCGTCAGACCGTCGGCGATCACCTCGGCGGCGCGGGTCAACTCCCCCGCACCCATGCCCGCGACCAGGCGCAGCGTCTCGC
>CAJPNZ010000102.1 GCA_905372155.1 Propionibacteriaceae bacterium | reverse complement strand
GCTGCGGCTTGGCGCGGGGTCGCGGGAACTGTCGCAGGGGCTCGGGGCCTTCCACGACAAGCTCTCCGAGGCCGGGTCCAAACTTCCCAACTACAGCGACTCCGACCGCGACACGTTGTCGCAGGTGGTCGCCTCCCCCGTGCTGAAGGACGGGAAGGTCTACGAGGTGATGATGGTGCCGCTGGCCGCGCTGCTCGCTGTGGCGGCCCTGTGGCTCGGGTCGCTGCTGTCGTGGAGCTTCGCCCGTCCCGTTCCCTCCGACCTGATCGCGTCCTCCCGCACCAGCGCGGCCCTGTGGCTGCGCACCCTCTGGCCCCCGGCCGCGCTCGGCGCGGTCCAGGGCCTGCTGTTCGGCGTCGCGGTCGGCATGGCACTCGAACTGACGCCGGGACGCACCGTCGGCGCGGCCGCCCTGCTGGCGATGGTCGGGGCGAGCTTCGCCGTCGTCAACCACGCCCTGACCGGCTGGCTCGGCAACGTGGGGCGCGGGATCTCGGTGCTGGCCCTGGTGGTCACCGTCGCTCTCGGGCTGACCTCCACCACACCGGGCTGGGTCCAGGGGATCGCGGGAATCTCGCCGCTGCACAACGGTCTGCTGCTGGTGCGCACCTTCCTGGCCAGCGGGTCGGGCTTGGTGGCACTCGGCGGGGCGGCCCTGCTGTTCGGGGCGATCGCCGTCGGGTTGTCGTACCTGGCGATCGCATCTCGCCGGCACCTGACCGCCGACCAGTTCCGCAGCCGCGTGGTAAGGGGCGCCGGGGAATGATTCCGGGCACGGGATCGGTGCCCCGGGAGAGCGTCGAGCGGCTGGCGCATCGCCGGTCCGAGGCGGCACTTTCGGAACAGGACCTGGTCGCCGAGCGGGATTCGGGCCGCGGCGGCTGCGCCCCGGGACAGTGCGACCGGATACCACCCCAGGCGATGAGGGACCACCAAACACCCGGATGAATTGACGCCACTTGCATGGTTGAAGGGACGCCCTGTGGGCGGTTGAATGGGCGCCAACTGCCGGGTTGGGGTGGCTGCTGACGGCCCAGGCCTCACTCGCGGCTTTCGTGGGTGACATCGACACGCCCCGGACGCCTCCTCCCGAGTTCCGCGCCATCGTCACCGCCGACGGCCCCATGATGCCGCTCCCCGAGGGTGCAGTGACCTTCCCGCTGCGGGCCCTGCGATCCTGACCGGCATTCACGTGGGGCCGGCGTCGCCGATGACCCGCCATGTTCCTGCCCGGGTGCTGCCGTGCCGGGCCAGACGTCCCGACCGACGCAGCCCGGCGACCAGGCGTTCCGCCGTCCTGCGCGAGCATCCCAGGTGCTCGGCCAGCGTCGCTATGGTCGCATCCGGGTTGGCGCCGAGGAACGACAGCGTACGTTCTCGGCGGTCCCGAATCGCGGGGGTCGTCGCATAGGGAGTGAGCGCGTCACGGATGACCGTGAGCATGAAGGTCACGAAGGCCTCACCCGAGCCCTGCGCGTTCGAGCGGGCGATGGCTCCGTAGTAGCTCTCCTGGCGGTCCCGGATCACGCTTTCGACCGGCAGCCACGCCAGCGCAGGCCGCCACCGCGACAGCAACAGCGTGTGCCACAGGCGTCCCGTCCGCCCGTTTCCGTCCGAGAAGGGGTGGATGAACTCGAATTCGTAGTGGAAGACGCAGGAGACCAGCAGCGGGTGGAGATCGGTCGAGGCCATCCAGCCGAACAGATCCGACATGACCTCGGGGACGTATCGGGCCGGTGTGCCCGCATGGATGAGCCTGCTCCCCTCGACAACCCCCGCGTCCCCGGAGCGGTACCGTCCGGCGTCGCTGATGAGCCCGCGCATCATGACGCCGTGGGCGCGCAGGAGATCGTCCGGGGAGAGGGGGTCCAGGTCATCCATGAGCTGGTAGGCGCGACGAGCGTTGGTCACCTCGAGGATCTGATCAGCGGGACCGAGGACGCGCTTGCCGTCGAGGATGGCCGTGACGGCCTCGCGTGAGAGCGTGTTCCCCTCGATCATGAGGGAGGAGTGAATGGTGGTGATGCGCAGCTCGCGGTGCAGCACGGGGTTCGTACCGAGGACCGATGCGGGGCCGAGCGCCCCGACGAGTTCGGCGATCTCCATGCACAACCCGTCGATCTCGGAGGTGCGGTTCAGCGGCGGCTCGTAGACCATGCGATCGTCCCCTCAGGTGTCGATGTCGCCGCGTCCGGGGCGTGAAGACGATTACCGCCACATTTTACCGCCAGTGGCGGTAATCACTGTTGGCCCGCGTTCGTGTTTTCCTCCTCGAGGGCCGCGCTCACCTGCGTCAGGAAGCGCCGGGCGATCGGGGAGAGAACCTGCTGTCGATGCCAGATGAGGTACATCGGCGACTCCAGGACGGGCCACAGCGGCCTGAAGACCAGACCGCTGTCCTCGCCGGTGTCGACGAGCCGGGCGAAGGTCAGCAGATGGCCCAGGCCCTCCCGGGCAAAGACGGAGCCGTTGTAGGCGAGCCGGAAGGTCCCCTCCAGACGGAGCTCCGCCATGCGTGCGCCCGCCCACCGCGGCAGGTCCGCTGCCCAGGACTGCTCCGAGCAGAACAGCGGTAGCCCCTCCAGGTCGTCGACGCTCACGCGGGCCTTGCGGGCCAGCTCGCCATCGGCGCGCGTGACGATGCCCCACCGGTCGGCCTCGGGCAGGTTCAGGGCCTCGTACCGCGCGGTGTCGGGCTCCTCCACGAGCGCGGCGAAGTCGAGCAGGCCCTTGTCGAGCTTCTCGGTCACCTGTTCGGTGTCGCCGCTGGTGATGTGGTACCGCATCCCGGGGCAGTCCTCCTTGAGGCGCTTGATCTCGCGGGCGAGGAAACGCACCTGGTGGGATTCGGCCAGGCCGAGATAGAGGTCCCCGCCCAGCACGTCGTCGAGCTCCAGGAACTCGTCGGTGATGCGGTCGGCCATGGCGACGAGGTCCTCGGCGCGGCGCCGCAGTAGCCTGCCCTCCTCGGTCAGGGCGATGGAGAAGGAACGGCGGGTGAAGAGCGTGCTTCCCAGCTCGCGTTCCAGGGATTTCATCTGCTTGGACAGAGTCGGCTGGGTGACGTGGAGCTGCTCGGCGGCCCGGGTCATGTTCTCCTCGCGGGCCACGGCGAGGAAGTATCGCAGGGTTCGGATCTCCAACGGTGTGCTCCACTCCTCCGGCATGATATGCAGAAAAAGAATATCAGCCATGAGAAAGAGTCATTGGCGGCATGGCAGGATCGTGGACAGAATTGCTTCCAGGGGTCGGCGGCTGCCGTGCCTTCCCGGCGCGGTGGCGTGCACCGGCTCTCACGAACGGTCTCAGGAGGATGAGAACATGAACGACGAGAAGCTCGAATTGACCCGGGAATGGGACAAGGTCTTTCCCCACAGCGACGAGGTGGACCACGAGAAGGTCACCTTCCACAACCGTTACGGCATCACCCTGGCGGCCGACCTCTACCGGCCCAAGGGGGTCAGGGGCCCCTCGCCGCGATCACCGTGTCCGGTCCCTTCGGTGCGGTCAAGGAACAGTCCAGCGGCCTGTACGCCCAGACCATGGCCGAGCGAGGATTCCTCACCCTCGCTTTCGACCCCAGCTACACCGGGGAATCGGGCGGCGCTCCCCGCTACATGGCCTCCCCGGACATCAACACCGAGGACTTCAGCGCCGCCGTCGACCACCTCAGCTGCCGTGAGGATGTCGATCCCGAAAGGATCGGCATCATCGGCATCTGCGGCTGGGGTGGCATGGCCATCAACGCCGCAGCCCTCGACCCCCGGATCAGGGCCACGGTGGCCTCCACCATGTACGACATGAGCCGCATTGCCGCCAAGGGCTACTTCGACGAACAGGACTCCGCCGCGGCGCGCGACTCTGCCCGTGCCCGGTTCGCCGCCCAGCGCACCGCCGACTACCGTTCCGGGTCCTACGCGCGGGCCGGTGGAGTGGTCGATCCGCTGCCCGAGGACGTCCCTGCCTTCGTCAGGGACTACCACGACTACTACAAAACCCCGCGCGGCTACCACCTCCGTTCCCTCAATTCCAACGAGGGATGGAACGTCGTGGGCACCGCGTCCTTTCTCAACCAGCCGCTGCTCGCCTACGCAGGCGAGATCAGGACCCCGGTGCTGGTGGTTCACGGCGAGAAGGCGCACTCGCGCTACATGGGGGAGGGGGCTTTCGCCCAGCTGACCGGGGAGAACAAGGAACTCCTCATCGTCCCGGGGGCCAGTCACACGGACCTGTACGACGGCGGCGGCAGGGGTGCGATTCCCTTCGACAGAATCACCGAGTTCTTCCGGGCAAGCCTCGCCTGAACCCGGGGCCTCGCGATCAGGTCGCGGCCGCCTGGTTGGGATAGGGCGCCCGCCCCGCCTCAGCCGGGCTGTGGGCCCGGGTGATACGAGCCCGGGCCCGCCGGTGCCCCTCTCGGCACCCGGCCCGTGAAGAGGAACGCCACGTGATTTCGTGGGCAGCTGTGAAACACGGGTTCGATCGAACGTGTAGGGCATGAATCTGCATCGCGGGGTTTGTTCACGGCCGTTCTCGATCCCGCCCCGGCCAAGGATGTCGCAGCCGGCACATGGGCTGTGACGAACCTCGTTGCTTTCACCGCTTGACGCCACGCACCCGCTGCACCGAACGACCCATCAGCCTCCGGTGTTCTGGTCGCAATCAGTCTCCTTCGGGTCATCCCAGCTCCTCAGCGCAAACCATCTGACACCCTCGACCGCGTCTTGGTCCTCCTCGTCGTGGTGTGAAAATCTGGAGTTGCGATCCAGATTTTCACAAAGCGTCGTAGAATCCCTGTTATCGCGCTGTAGGAGGCGGTTCATGTACAGGCGTCGCGAGGCCGAGGCAACGCTGCTGTCCCTCATGGGACAGTTCAAGGTGGTGCTGGTGACCGGGGCGCGTCAGGTCGGCAAGACCACGATGCTGCAACACGTGCTGCCCGAGGACTTCCGCTACGTGACGCTCGACGACCCCCGGGTCGGGGTGCTCGCCCGGGAGGATCCGGTGCTCTTCTTCGACGCCAACCGGCTGCCCGTGGCCGTTGACGAGGTTCAGCGGGTTCCCGAGCTGTTCCAGCAGGTCAAGTTCCTCGTCGATCAGTCCCCCGAGACGGGGCGCGTCGTGCTGACCGGCTCCCAGACCTTCCAGCTCATGCAGGGCGTCAGCGAGTCGCTCGCGGGGCGGGTCGCGATCCTGGAGATGACGGGCATGTCCCTGCGGGAGCTCACCGGTTGCGGGGGGAGGGGCCCCTATGTCCCGTCGGAGGTCGGCGACGACGGAAGGTGCGAGTCTCCTGAGAACCTCGATCTGTGGGCCACGATCCACCGCGGATCGATGCCCCGGCTCATGGATTCCTCGGTGTCCTGGGACGCCTTCTACACGGGATATGTCCGCACCTACCTTGAGAGGGATGTACGCGATCTCATCACCGTCAAGGATGAGGCGAGTTTCTATCATTTCCTCGTCGCCTGTGCCGCGCGCACGGGCAGGCTCGTCAATCACAGCGCCCTCGCCCGGGACGCCGGGGTCGACACCAAGACGGCGCAGAGCTGGCTCTCGGTCCTACAGGCCTCCGGCGTGGTGCGCCTGCTGCGCCCGTTCTGGTCCAATGCGACCAAGCGGCTCACCAAGACTCCCAAGCTCTACTTCACGGACACGGGGCTGGCCTGTCATCTGTTGGGGTGGAGTTCTCCGGAGACCCTGCGCAGAGGGGCGATGGCCGGTCACGTGTTCGAGACCTTCGTCGTCGGCGAGGTCGTCAAGTCCTATCTCAACGCAGGCGGTGACGCCCGGAACGTGCATTTCTACCGGGATGCCCGTCAACGGGAGATCGACCTGATCATCCAGGAAGGGCGTGTGCTGCATCCCGTTGAGATCAAGACGTCGGCAACGGTGACTCGTGAGGCTGCAGCGGGCTTCTCCGTTCTCGCCGACGTCGGCGACTACGACGTCGGCGCGGGCGCCATCATCTGCCAGACCCGGGAGCCCTACCCCGTGACGGCCACCGTGAAGGCGGTCCCCGTCTGGTCGATCTGAGGACCGGAGCCTCCGGGGGGTCGACGTCGGTGTAGCGGGCGATATCCGGTCCCTGCGGGGCGCCTCGAGATGGGTCGGGCCAACGGCGTCACCCGCGACGAGATTGTGGAGATCGTCATCCAGCTCGCCTTCTACGCGGGTTGGCCCGGGCCAGGGCCGTCTTCGCCCAGGTCGGCGAGGTCTGGCCGGGAAGACCCCGGGGAGGCCGCGACGACATCGGAGCGCGCCGACGTGCCGGGGTGTCCCCATCCGGGACTGGTCCAACTCACGCAACGAAACCGGTCCAACTCACGCAACGAAACCGGTCCAACTCACGCAACAAAATCAGTCCAACTCAGGCAACGGGGTAGACTTCTTCGCCAAACAGCAGTGTTCTCAGTCGAGGAGCGTCGATGGTGCCCGCGCGTTATATGGCCAGGATCGCCGACGGTGTGCTCGCCGAGGCTCTCACCACCAGCGGCGCGGTGCAGGTGAAGGGTCCCAAGTGGTGCGGCAAGACGGCGACCTCTTTGCAGCAGGCCGCCAGCGTCGTCTATCTTCAGGACCCCGATCGCAGTGCGTCCTACCTCGCACTCGCCGACGCCAAACCCTCGGCTCTCCTGGAGGGGCGAACGCCCCGGCTCATCGATGAGTGGCAGATGGCGCCGCAGTTGTGGGACGCTGTCCGCTTCGCCGTCGACCTTCGCGGGAAGCCGGGGCAGTTCGTTCTCACCGGCTCGTCAACACCCGCCGTCGGCGGGGCGCATTCCGGCGTCGGGAGGATCGCCCCCATGGTCATGCGGCCCATGACTCTCTTCGAGTCGGAGGATTCCAGCGGCCGGATCTCTTTGCAGCGTCTCTTCGACGGAGAGGAGGAAGTCGCCGATGTCGCCCCGCTCGACGTCGAGGATATCGCCCGGGTCTTGTGCCGCGGGGGATGGCCCGCCGCCGTCACAGCGGGGGCCACGTCGGTCCCCGGTCGCCTGGCGCGGACTTACGTCGAGGGGCTCATCGACTCCGATGTCGCGCGCATGGACGGCGTCTCACGGAATTCGACCCGTATGCGCGCCCTTATGCGCGCATACGCCCGTCACGTCTCCACCCTGGCCTCGCAGACGACGATCGCGGCGGACCTGGCCGTCAACGACGGCGCCATGGCGCCCAACACGGTCAGCGACTACCTCGACGCCCTCTCCCGCGCCTATGTCGTGGAGGACCTGCCGGCGTGGAATCCCGTGCTTCGCTCCAAGACCGCGATTCGCACGAGCCCGACCCGCCACTTCGTCGATCCGTCGATCGGCGCCGCAGTCATGCGCTGGACACCCGCCGACCTGCTTCGTGACTTCGAGGCCTTCGGCCTGCAGTTCGAGTCGCTGTGCGTGCGCGATCTGCGGGTCTACGCCGAGGCGATCGACGGGACTCTCCTCCACTACCGGGACAAGACCGGGCTGGAGGCGGACGCCGTCATCGTCCTCGCGGATGGGCGGTGGGCTCCGATCGAGGTTAAACTCGGCAGCCGTCAGCTCGATGAGGCTGCGACTCACCTGAGGCTGCTGCGCGAGCGCGTGGATGCGAATCGCATGGGTGAGCCGTCCTTCCTCGCCGTGGTCACCGCGGGCGCCACCGCATACCGCCGCGACGACGGTGTTCTCGTCGTTCCGTTGGCCTGCCTGCGCCCATGAGTTCCCGGCGGCGATGGCGCGGGCCCGGGGGTGGCCGTCTTCGCACGGCTGTCGCGGGCGGACCCGCGAGGGGGTCTGCCAGAACCTGGCCGCGAGGCACCGCCCGGGGCAGCTGGACCGGGGCGCTCCCGATACGCCCGACTCACGCACCGAAGGAGACTGGACATGGAATACACCCGACTCGGCACCACGGACATCACCATTCCCCGGCTGTGCATCGGGGGCATGAGCTTCGGGAAGGTCTTCCCGGACTTCCACCAGTGGGTCATCGACCAGGACGCCACCCAGGCGGTGATCGCCCGCGCCCTGGAGCTGGGCGTCAACTTCATCGACACCGCCAACGTCTACGCCTATGGCACGAGCGAGGAGTTCATCGGCGCCTCGCTGCGCAACCTGGGCGTCAAGCGCGAGGACGTGGTCCTGGCCTCCAAGGTCTACTTCAACGAGGGACACCTGTCACGCGAGGCCATCGAACGCGAGATCGACGGGACCCTGAAGCGTCTGGGCACCGACTACCTCGACCTCTACATCATCCACCGCTTCGACTACGCCACCCCGATCGAGGAGACCATGGAGGCCCTCGATGCCCTCGTGCGCTCCGGGAAGGTCCGGGCCCTGGGGGCATCGGCCATGTACGCCTACCAGCTGCACAACATGCAGGCGGTGGCTGACGCTCACGGCTGGACCCGGTTCTCCTCCATGCAGAACCACTACAACCTGCTCTACCGTGAGGACGAGCGGGAGATGATCCCGGTCTGCCGCCAGTACGGCATGTCACTGATCCCCTACAGTCCGCTGGCCTCTGGGCACCTGACCCGCCCCACCTGGGACTCCGACTCCGTGCGCTCCACCACCGACGCCACCATGCGCGGCAAGTACGACCGCGAACGCGAGACCGACATGCCCATCATCGAGCGCGTCGCCGAGCTCGCCCAGCGTCACCACGTGGCGATGGCGGACGTCGCCCTGGCCTGGCTGTGGGCCAAGGGGGTCGACGCCCCCATCGTCGGCTGCTCGCGGCCGGGCCGCGTCGATGACGCCGTGCGGGCCTTCGACCTGACACTGACCGGGGAGGAGATCGCCTTCCTCGACGAGCCCTACCGGGCCCACGAGCTCGTGGGCCCGCTGGCCCGGCCCGGGGACGCTCCACTGCCCGGTTCCACCACCGAACGGGTGACGCTCGCCGGACAGGAGGACGGGTCACAGCGATGACCGCGCCCGGGTGCGGCCCACGGCCATGGCGACGGCGAAGATCGCGACGGCGAACAGGGCACAGATCCCGCAGTCGGCGAGCAGGGGGCCGATGATGTCGGCGGACATCGAGGTGGCGGTGAACGCTCCCGAGATCGCCTGGGCCGCCCAGTAACCGGGCGTGAGCCTGGCGGCCTGGACGACGGCGTCGGGCAACCACTCGATGGAGACCCAGGCCCCGGCCAGGAAGGACAGCGCCATGCCGCCGATGTTGGCTACCGCGTTGGCCGCGTTCTGGCCCAGGCCGAACTGGCCCATGAGGAATCCGAGCGAGACCGCCACGAGCGTGTAGGCACCCAGGGCCGCCCCGACGACCCCCAGCAGCGGCGCCGACGTCGTCACTGCACCGGCCCCGAAGGCCGCGACGGCCAGTCCGAAGATCCACAGCCACCCGATCAGGCCGATGACGAGGCAGGCGCCCATGACCCCGAGGTTGCGGGACCTGCTGCTCACCGGTGCCGCGGTGAGACGGGAACGAACCGCCCGGCGCCCCAGCGACGCCATGAGCGTCGAGATCGTCACGATCGCGAAGGCCATGATCGGGTAGATGGAGAACTTGGCGTAGACGATGAGGCCGTACGGCAGGGGCGTCGCGTCCTGGGCGACCCGCTCGGCCGGGGCGGAGTGGTTCATCGTGTCCCTGGCCAGGGACACGGCCCGGGCCGGGTCGTCGGTGAGCGTCGAGAGGTAGTCGGCGACCTGCCCCAGGTAGGAGTTGGTGCGCACGTTCATCAGCGATCCCGCGGCAGATTCGTATCCGATGACCGTGTCCATCCGGGGCGGCTCGGTGCCCTGGCGGATGGCCTCCTGGAGCTGCTGCCCGTAGCCGGCGGGGATGATCAGGATGTAGTTGATGCGGTTCTGCGCGGTGGCGTCCTGGATGGCCTGCCTGGAGTCCTCCAGCGGCCTCGCCTCGCCGACGGACTCGACGTAGTCCCTGACCCCGCGGGAGATCGTGGAGCCGTCGCGGTCGATGACGGCGACGCTCGCCGTGGCCTGTTTGACCTGGTCGGAGGAACTCCCGGCCTGGGTTGCTCCGGCGAGCAGGCCGAGCAGGGACAGCGCCACCAGGTAGATCAGGATGTAGAGCCGATGGGCCGCCACCACTTTCAACGAGGTCTTAAAGGTGTTCATGGTTCATCCTCCTGGCACGGATCAGGGCGATGGTGAGGAACAGGCAGGTCATGCCCAGCAGGGCCGCGCAGCTGCGGGCGAAGGGCTCCGGGGAGTCGTAGTAGAGCAGCCCGTAGAAGCAGCGGGAGGCCTGCCACAGGGGATTGGCCTGCGCCAGCAGCGGGGCACTGCTTTCGACGGAGTCGGCCAGGGATTGTGCCCCGGGGCCGTACAGGCCGGTGAACAGCGACAGCAGGCAGGTGATCGCGGAGACCATCCCGACCCCCAGTCTCCCGAAGGTTCCCAGCGCGGCGCCCGCCGCGCTCGACATGAGGCTGGCCACCCCGATCGCCACCAGGCACAGCGGCAGGTGCGGTCCGAAGTCCACCCCCACCACCGTCGCGATGAAGGCGAAGGCGATGAGAAGGCAGGCCAGGACACACACCCACGAGGCCGCGAGCGTGGCCGTGAGCACCTTCCACCGCGGCAGGCCTGCCATGGTCTGCCGTGCTCCCAGGGGTGAGGTGGCCATGATGCCCTGCACGGCGATCATCGCGACGGTCGTGCCCATGCCGCTGGCGAAGGCCAGCAGCGCGAAGTAGTAGCGGGTCGCTGGTTTGACGGGAGCCGGCGTCACCGAGACCGACTGGGTGAAACCATGCCCGGCTTGAAGGGAAGCCACCTGCTCCGGTGGTGTCCCGGCCTCGATGAGAGCCTCGTGCTCGGCCCGGGTCTGGGTGTAGGAGTCCATGACCACCCGCAGGACCCGCAGAGACTCCTGCGCGTCACCCTTCTGGGTCACGTGCAGCACGGGATCGCCGTTCTCGACGGCGAGGTAGCCGCTCGTGTCCCCGCGTTTCGCGGCGGCCTCGGCCTCGGATGCGGTGGAGTGGGTAACTCTGGTGATGAGGTGGGGGTCGGCGTCGTCGGCGGAGATCCGCTCCACGAGGGCGTCCAGGCCGGGAGCCGCCCGGTAGGCCTCGTCCTGGACGATTCCGAAGCTCATGGGGCTGGCCTCGTAGGCCTCCTCCAGGTTGGAGAACTGCACCATGAAGATGAAGGACAAGACGATCGGGAAACCGAGCGTCCACACGAGCAGGGTCTTGTCGCGCAGGAGCCTGAGCACCTGGTGGGAGAAGACGATCAGCATCTCAGGCCGCCTCGTCCCGCAGGGCCCGCCCGGTGATCTCCAGGAAGACGTCGTTGAGGGTCGGGGGTTCGG
>CAJPNZ010000101.1 GCA_905372155.1 Propionibacteriaceae bacterium | reverse complement strand
GGGTCGCTCGTTCCTCGCGACCCGGCTCAACCGGCTTGGGGGAGAGGTGCTCGCGACCCGGCTCAATCGGCTTCGGGAAGGGGGCTCGTGGTCTGGCTCAGCCAGCTTCGGGGGCTCGATCGGCGTGCGGGGAAACTCGCTTGTCCGTGGGACCTTTTATCATTGAGCGCGACGGAAGGACGCCATGACCGAAGGATTCGACATGAATGCGCTGCTGGCCCAGGCCCAGCAGATGCAGGAACAGATGCTCGCTGCCCGCGACAACCTGGCCGCCAGGGAGTTCGAGGCCGCCACGGGTGGCGATCTCGTCACGGTGAAGCTCAACGGGTTGGGTGAGCTGCTGGACGTGACCATCGCGCCCGCCGCCTGCGACCCGGAGGACACCGAGAGCCTGTCCGCGTTGATCGTCGCCGCCTTCCGGTCGGCACGCCAGCAGGTGGAGGCGGCGGCCGCTTCGGCCACCCCCCAGATCCCGGGAATGGGTTTCTGAGTTGTACGAGGGCCCCATCCAGGACCTGATCGACGAGCTGAGCCGCCTGCCCGGCATCGGCCCGCGCGGCGCGCAGCGCATCGCCTTCCACCTGCTCGACGCGCCCGAGGAGGAGGTTTTCCAGCTCGCCGACGTGCTGCGCCGCGTCAAGGAGGCGGCGCGGTTCTGCGAGGTGTGCTTCAACGTGTCGCAGGAAACCCGCTGCCGGGTGTGCCGCGACCCGCGCCGCGACCGGTCGCTGCTGTGCGTGGTGGAGGAGTCCAAGGACGTGGTCGCCATCGAACGCACCGGCGAGTTCCGCGGCACCTACCACGTGCTGGGCGGGTCGATCTCCCCGATCGACGGCCGCGGCCCCGGCGACCTGCACACCCGGGAACTGTTCCAGCGCCTAGCCGACGGGACCGTCACCGAGGTGATCCTCGCCACCGACCCCGACACCGAGGGCGAGGCGACGGCCTCCTACTTGGGACGGATGCTGCGCGACTTCGGGGTGCGCGTCACCCGGCCCGCATCCGGGTTGCCCGTCGGCGGCGACATCGAGTACGCCGACCAGATCACCCTCGGCAGGGCCTTCGAGGGACGCCGTTCCATGTTCGGCGACGAACCCGAACCGGCCCCTCAGCCCACCCCCGAGGAACCCGCGCGGGATGAAACGAAGGGCGACGACCGGGAACGCAACACGGCCTACCAGTCGCTGGTGGGAACCCCGGCCCGCTGACCGGCCGCACCAGGCCCCCGGTCCGGCATCGTCGGCCGGGATCGTCTACACCAGCGGTCCCATTCTTGCCGTGCCGCTGGCAGCGGGAATCCCGCACCCGCTGGTGCAGGAGCTCATTGATCGCACGGCCTTCGTCTCCCTCACGGGTGTGGGAGATGCCGTCACCGTCCGCGGAGCCGGTCCAGTATGGCGGGGACCCGTTGCGTGACGGCGAGCCAGAACAGGTCGTCGTTCATGGACCGATACCCGGTGTGAGCCGCGATGTTGCGTGTTGTGCGGATGGCGAGACGCTCCTGCTGGGTGACCGCTTCCATGTGGGGCTCGAACTCGGGACGTTCGAGCAGGGCGGCGAGTCGGATGATCACCATGCAGGCGACGTCGTAGGTCTCCTTCCCGTCGTGGAAGTCCTCGCGCCCGCGAGCGGTGACGGTGTCGATCCTGGCGCGGATCAGCTCAAGCTCGGCATCGAGATTCGCCCGGTCGTGCGAGTTCGTGGCTTGGCGGCGGGGGCGGGGTGCGAAGCGCGCCTGGTCGTGTCCTTCACTCACAGCGGCACCGCCTCGCGCACCGCGTCGGCGAGCGCGGCGGGCACATTCGTGTCGGAGACCACGTCCGTCGGGAACCCGGTGAGCTCCTCGACCTCGTGGACGAACAGCGCGAGGTCGAAAAGATCGGTCCCGGCCGACGGTGTGACCACCAGGTCGATATCGGAGTCGAAGCCGTCCTCGCCGCGCACCACCGACCCGAAGACCCGCAGGGCTTCCAGGCCGTGGGCCCGGGCACGTTCGATGATCTCGTCGGCGTGCGTGGAGAGCGGGACCGAGGGGCGGTAGCCGGCGGCACGCAACACCCGCTCGAGCATCTGCTCCGACACGGGCCTGGCACCCGACTCCATCTGGGCCAGGCTCGGCTGACGCAGGCCCGCGCGCCGGGCGAGTTCAACCTGCGTGAGACCCGCATCCGCGCGCGCGGCGCGAATGACCGCGGGAGCGTCGTCGGAGCGGAAACGGCTCATGGGAAAAGTATATAGCGCTCATGCTATTGGAAGCGTCTCGCCCCGTCGCCGCTCTTCCTTGCGCGTCGCGCCTTCTCCCGTGCGGCGGGCTTCGCCACGAGCTTGCCGCACTCGTTGAGTGCTGTCGAGCGAGTTCCGCGCACGAACAGCGGTACGCCCATCCTTCCTCGACGACCAGGACCTTGAGACGGCCAGGTGGGTCGGGACCGTCACCTACGACCTCTGACCGAACCAAGGGTGCACGGCCAGCCGTCGTATGGGGCGGACCGCCATTCGGTGCTCGCACCGAGGGGACCTTCTGTGACATCGGGTGGGCAGGATGCACCGCGGTGTGTCGTCGGTGAGTCTTATGCTCGAGGTCATGCCCCGCCGTATGCCTGGACCCGATTCGCCTTCGTTGTTCGAGGCCTCAGGCCCCGATGGTTCCGGTGCGGTCCATGATCCTGGGCGCCCGCTGCCCGACCGGCTGCGCCCGCGGGCACTCGACGACGTAGTCGGCCAGGACCAGCTGCTCGCCCCGGACGCGCCACTGGGACGCATGGTGGCTTCCGGTCGCCTGTCCTCCATCATCCTGTGGGGGCCTCCGGGCTGCGGCAAGACGACGATCGCCCGTCTTCTGGCCGATCGCACGGGCCTGCTCTTCGAGCAGGCCTCCGCGACCTTCTCCGGGGTGGCCGACCTGCGTAAGGTCTTCGCCACCGCGACCCACCGCCGCGAGATCGGGCAGGGGACGCTGTTGTTCGTCGATGAGATCCATCGGTTCAATCGAGCCCAGCAGGACTCCTTCCTGCCCTACGTCGAGGACGGGACGGTTGTCCTGGTCGGCGCGACCACCGAGAACCCGAGTTTCGAGCTCAACGGCGCCCTCCTGTCACGCTGCCAGGTCATGGTCCTGCGCCGCCTGGATGAGGCCGCCCTGACCGAGCTGCTGGCGCGCGCCGAGTCCCTGACCGGCCGCGCCCTCGCCCTGACCGACGAGGCCCGCACCGCCCTGCTGGCCATGGCCGACGGCGACGGCCGCTACCTGCTGGGCATGGTCGAGCAGGTCCTCGCCGCCCAGGATGCGGGCGGCGAGGGGCCACTCGACGTCGCGGGGCTGCGCGGCGTCATCGCCTCCCGGGCTCCCCTGTACGACAAGTCCCGCGAGGAGCACTACAACCTCATCTCCGCCCTGCACAAGTCGATGCGCGGCTCCGATCCGGACGCCGCCCTGTACTGGCTGACCCGAATGTTAGGTGGGGGCGAGGATCCGCTCTACGTGGCGCGGCGTCTGGTGCGATTCGCCAGCGAGGACGTCGGCATGGCCGACCCGGCCGCCCTTCAGATGACGCTGGCGGCCTGGGACGCCTACGAGCGCCTGGGATCGCCCGAGGGGGAGCTCGCCATCGCGCAGGCGGTCGTCTACCTGGCCACCGCGCCCAAGTCGATCGCTGTCTACCGCGGCTACGGCCGGGCGGTGCGCCTGGCCCGACAGACCGGCTCGCTCATGCCGCCGGCCCACATCCTCAACGCCCCCACCCGACTCATGAAGGAGCTCGGCTACGGCGAGGGCTACGAGTACGACCCGGACACGGCCGACGGTTTCTCCGGCGCCGACTACCTGCCCGACGGCGTCGAGCGCCGGCCGTTGTACGAGCCCACCGCCAACGGGCATGAGCGGCACATCCGTGAGCGCCTGGAGCACTGGAAAGGCCTGCGGGCGCGCAAACGCGGGAAGGGGCAGGAATGACTTTCCGTTCCGGTGCTCCGGTAACCGCGCACCGGATCGGGTGATCCGATGTTCCACCATCGTGACCGGTACGGCCCGGTACGAGAACACGACGGTGGACGCGCCGACTCATCCCGCTTGGTGCGTCCCCTCAGTCGACAGGAATGACCTCGACGAAGTGGCGATCGTCATCTGCGAGAGCAAGGGGAATCCGGGTATCCAGCGTCGACAGCACCGCCCCATGGTGCGCCGCGAGATCCACGAGGTGGAAGTCCGTGATCTGACGGTATCCGACAATCCCGCTGACATCGATGGCAGGAGAGGTCAGCGATGCCGAGTCCTCAATGAACTCGTGCCCGCTGGCCGAACAGAATGTCCTCAGGGCGTCGAAGACCTCTGAAACCCCGAGTTCGAACCCCGTGACCCGCGGGTTGAGCAGGAGCCTGCAATACGCGGACTCGGTGATCGAGCACGTGGCCCACGCGTCGATGTCCTCGAACCAGCTGGTGGCGGCCTTGTGATGAACGTGATTGGCCAGTGAAAGCGCGATCATCACGTTGATGTCGAGTAGGCGCAGTGTTCGCTCACTCGTCGCCATCGCGGTATCTCTCGACGTGGTCCAGGGTCACCGTATGGGCCTGGCTTCCCTGAGGGGGCGTGAAGACCGGGACTCCGCGGGAGCCGGAGTTCGGTTCGCCACTGTGAATCCCGCGCAGCGCATAGGCAGACACGGCACGGCCCAGGGAGATACCCTCGCGCCGCGCCTTCTCCCTCGCGACGGCGAGAACGTCGTCATCGATGTCCAGCGTCGTTCGCATGAGAACACATTAGCATCACCGCATCATCACATCATGGGGTCGTTTTGTTCCCGCCGTCATCGCCCGCGGGACATCGCACGTGCAGGAGACAGAACCTCCGCGCCCCGATGGTGCGGGGCGTCCCCGTCCGCGTGGAGGACGCGTAGTCTCACGCGCATGGCTGGAAACCCTCCTTCCGTTCCCACCGCGATCAGCGTGTTCGGTGCCCGCGTGCACAACCTCAAGAACATCGACGTCGAGGTGCCGTTGGGAAAGTTCGTGGCGGTCGCCGGCGTGTCCGGCTCGGGCAAGTCCTCGCTCGCCCTCGGGGTGCTCTACGCCGAGGGCGCACGCCGCTACCTGGAGTCACTGTCCACATACACGCGCCGGCGCCTGACCCAGGCGACCTGTCCCGACGTCGACGAGATCCTGCACGTGCCCGCCGCCCTGGCCCTGCATCAGCGCCCGCCCGTGCCCGGGGTGCGTTCCACCTTCGGCACATCCACCGAGGTGCTCAACTCACTGCGCCTGGCCTACTCCCGCCTGGGCCACCACATGTGTCCCAACGGACACCTCAACGAGCCCACCATCGACGTCGCCCTCGACCTGCCCCTGCACTGCACCACCTGCGGGGTTGAGTTCACCCAGCCGGGTGCCGAATCCTTCGCCTTCAACTCCGACGGCGCCTGCCCCCGCTGCGAGGGTACGGGCGTGGTGCGGACGGTGGACGAATCGACCCTGGTGCCCGACGAGTCGCTCTCCATAGACGAGGGCGCGGTCGCGCCCTGGCAGACCCTGATGTGGTCGCTCATGAAGGACATCGCCCGGGAGATGGGCGTGCGTACGGATGTCCCGTTCCGGGAGCTGACAGCTCAGGAGCGGGAGATCGTGTTCCACGGCCCGGCCGAGAAGAGGCACATCCTCTACGTCAACGAGAAGACCGACGTGGCCGCCGAGATGGATTTCACCTACTACAGCGCGGTGCACACTGTGGAGAACGCGCTGTCCAAGGTGAAGGACGAGCGGGGTATGAAGCGCGTGGGGAAATTCCTCCACGCGGCGAGTTGCCCGGCCTGCCACGGCAGCCGCCTGTCAGAGCTGGCGCGCTCCACCACGGTGCGTGGTCTCGGCCTGGACGAGGCCTGCACCATGGCGCTGAGCGACCTCGTCGAATGGGCCGCCGGCATCGTGGACACCATGCCGGAAGAGCTCGTCGCCATGGCCCGCCAGATCATCGACGAATTGACCACCACCGCCCGCCGCCTGCTCGGCCTCGGCCTGGGATACCTGTCGCTGGACCGGGCATCGTCGAGCATGTCCACCGGGGAACGCCAGCGCGTCCAGCTCGCCCGGGCCGTGCGCAACCGCACCACCGGTGTGCTCTACATACTCGACGAACCCAGCATCGGTCTGCACCCGGCCAACCTCGCAGGCCTGACCGGCCTGGTGCGGGACCTGCTCGCCGACGGCAACTCGGTGCTGGTCGTCGACCACGACGTGGCGCTGCTGCGGGAGGCCGACTGGCTCGTGGAGATCGGCCCGGGCTCGGGACGCGAGGGCGGCGAGATCGTCGTGAACGCCCCCGTGGCGGAGGCGATATCGTCGCCGGCCAGTCGCATCGCCCCGTTCATCACCGGTGACGCCGACGTCCTCTGCCGCGAGCAGGCGCCGGCCGGGAAGGTCTTCGACCACGGCACCATCCACCTGGAAACCGCCCCGATCCACACCGTCCGTGCCCTCGACGTGGCCATCCCCGAGCAGCGGCTGACCGCCGTCACCGGCGTGTCCGGCTCCGGCAAGACCACCCTCGTCCTGGAGGCCCTCGTCCCCGCGCTGCGGTCCCTGGCCGAGGACACACCCCTGCCCGCCCCGGTCACCTCGATCGATGCCCGCGACGCCCGCCGAGTGGTCGTCGTCGACGCTTCCCCCATCGGCACGAACGTCCGTTCGACGGTGGCCACCTACTCCGGGGTCATGGACGAGCTGCGGCGCGTCTACGCGCGGATCCCGGACGCCCGGGAGGCTGGTCTCAAGGCCGGCGATTTCTCCTACAACACCGGCTCGCTGCGCTGCGAGCACTGCGACGGCACCGGCCAGATCGTCCTCGATGTCCAGTTCCTGCCCGACGTCGACATCGTCTGTCCTCAGTGCGCAGGCTCCCGCTACGGCGAGCAGGCGCACGGCATCCGCAGGGTCCCACGAGACGGCGCCGTCGAGGCCCTGTCCCTGCCCGAGGTGCTCGCGCTGACGGTGGAGCAGGCCGGACGGTTTTGTGCAGACCTTCCCAGGGTGCGGCGCCAGCTGCGGCTGCTGGCCGATCTGGGACTGGGATACCTCACCCTCGGGGAGGCGACGACGGCCCTGTCGGGCGGTGAGGCGCAGCGCCTCAAGCTCTCCACGGACCTGGGACGCGACCAGCACGGGACCGTGTTCGTGCTCGACGAGCCCAGCATCGGCCTGCATCCGCTGGACGTGCGCGTCCTGCTCGGGATCCTGGACCGGCTCGTGAAGACCGGGGCCACCGTGCTCGTCATCGAACACGACCTCGACATGATCGCCAACGCCGACTGGCTCATCGACATGGGGCCGGGCGGCGGGGAGGCCGGCGGACGGGTCATCGCCACCGGCACACCCGCACAGGTTTCCGCCGACACCGGCCCGGCCGGCAGCGCCACCGGCTGCTACCTGGCCGCCCATCTGGCCCACCACCCTCGCTGAGACCGGGCGAAATGCAGCGCCGCCCAGCTGTTCAACGACCGAGCTTGTTCACGGTCACCCTCACGCCTGCGCTGATCGAGAGTTGTGCCGGTCGGCGCGCGGTCCATGAACAAACCTCCCCGGTGACGTTTCCGTTGGAAACCCTGCCGTGGTCCTCTACAGTCCTGTCATGTTGTCGCGGTGGCGGTGGCTTGTCCGGCGGGCACAGGGATCCATGGGGTTGCTGGCCGTGCTGCTGGCGCTGTCCACCGTCGTCGCGGGTGTCCTCTCCGGGGTGCTCGGCCGGGCGGCCTTCGAGGAGGGATCCGCCGCCCGCCGGGCGCTGACCGTCGACGGGACGGCCGGCGCCGAGATCGTCACCCGCCGGGCCGCCGACCCGGCCGTCCAGGACGAGACCGTGCGGCGCATCATCGGATCGTGTTTCGGGGACGTGCCGGTGGAGGTGACACGCGACGTCGTCGCCGATCCCGCCGTGATCGCGGGAGCCTCCGAGGCGGAACCCTTCGCCCGGTGGACGATCCGGCCCGAGCCCGCCCGGATCACGGCGGAACACCTCGACCCCCTCGCCCGGGGTGCCACCGCCCTGAGGCAGCAGCTGCGTTCCAGCGAAGTTGGTGTGCGGGGTGTGCAGGTGCTGGGCGACCTGGAGAAAACCGCCACCTCGGCTGCCCGGAACCTCGCGGTGGCGCGGGCCCTGTCCTGGATTCCGTCGGGGTTGCTGGCCATCGTCGCCGCGCTGGCCGTTTCCCGGGTGACGAGGCTGCTTGCGATCACCCGGGAAACCGAGACGCTGCAGCTGCTGGGCCGGGGCGCCACCGGGGGCCAGGTGCTGTTCGCCAATCTGGTGGAGGCGGGCGTCGTGGCCCTGGCGGGTTCGTTCGCCGGTTCGGGCCTGGCGTGGGCGGTGCTGACTCTTTTCGGCGGTGTCCCGGTGGCGCCGGTGCTGGCGGGTGGGGCCGCCACCCTGGTGCTGGTGCTGGGATGTGTGGCCTTGGCCGGGATCGGGCGGCTGCGCGGGCCGAGCCGGGACGAGACCTCGCGGCTGCGTGCGGGCAGGCTGCGGACGGCGGTGGCCGCCACGTCGCTGGCGTTGATCACGGGAGGGGCGGGGCTGGCCTCGGCGCAGTTGCTGCGCGTCGGATCGACCATCCGATGGGACCGGGAACGTCCCGTTCCCGACTGGCTGGCCACCGCGGCCCCCGCGCTGCTCCTGTTGCTGGCCGCCCTGGTGGCGGTGGCCCTGCTCGGTCCCCTGGCCCGTCTCGCCGAGGTGCTGCTGCTGCGGGGCCGTGGTCTCACAGGTGCGCTGGCCGCCGCCCAGGTGGCGCGGAACCTGGGGGCCTTCGCCGTCGCGGCCGTGGCCACCGTGCTGGCCGTCGGAACCACCCTCCTGGCGGCGGGATACGACGGCACCGCCCCACCCCTGCAGCAACGGCTCAGGAACCTCACCGCCGGGGCACCCGTGGTGGCGGACCTGCGGGAGGCCGACGCGGATGTGGGGCAGCTGGCCTCCCAGCCTTCGACCCCCGTGTGGCGTTACCCGGAGGCCTCGATCGGCCCGGTCGCGCTGACCGCCATCGCCGCCGACATCCCCGGGCTGGCCGCGGTCTCCGGTCAGAACCTGCCGGAAGGCCTGGGGACGCAACCGTCAGGGCAACGCCTGCCGGTTGCCATCACCCCGCGGCTCGCCGAGGAGACGGGGCTCGCGATGGGCGATGAGTTCCAGATCCAGCTCTTCTCCCGGCATCTGCTGGCCGTGGTCGCCGCCAATGTTGAGGCCGTTCCCGGGACGACCCGGTCGAACGCCCTGCTGGCGGATGCCGGTTCGCTCCGGCGGGCGCTGGAGAGCCGGGGAGCGGAGCTGCCCGCCCCCTCCCAGCTGTGGCTGTCCCCGGTGGGGGAGGAGGCCCGGGAGGCCGCCGACCGGTTGCGCGGAATGCCCGGGATCTCGGCGGTGACCGTCACGCCGACGGAGGCCGCCCCCGACGACCCCAGCCGCCTGGTCGCGTCCCGGTTCCGTTCGGCGGCCCTGGGGTCGGTGGTGCTGGCGGTGTTGGGGATCGGGGCGGTGGCCTTCACCCAGGCCGGGATGCGGCGCGGCCAGGTGGCGGTGCTGCACGCCCTCGGCGCCGACGCCGGGAGCCAGGTCCGCGGCCGGGTCCTGGAACTGCTCGGGGTCGTGGTCTTCGCCGCCGCTTTCGGGGCCGGCGCGTCCTGGCTGCTCTGCCGGGCCCTGATGGCCGGCCTGGCCCGCGGCGTCGTCGCGCCCGGGACGGTGTCGCTGCCCATCGAGACGCGCATCGAACCCGCCTGGCCCGGTGCGCTGCTGGCCGTTTTCGTGTTCCTGATCGCGGCGACGACGTGGGCGCTGGGCCGCGTCATCCGCGGGCAGATCCGGGACGGACACCTCCGGGAGGAGACGCCATGAAACTCTCCCGGCTGGCGCGCCGCATGTTCACCGCCGACATCTGGGCGCCTTTGCTGCTGGCGCTGTTCGTCGCCGTGGTTTCGGGGCTGGTCACCCTGGCGCCGCGCGCCCTGGCGCAGGCCGACGCGGAATACCTGGCCTCCCGGGTGGGGGAGGTCTCGGCCGTTCGCGGCGATCTCCGCGCCCGGTGGGACACCGAGGTCGCGGTGGGCGGCAGCGGGACCGACGACCCGTGGGGCGTCTGGTTCGACTCCCTGAACCGGTTGCGCGCCGCGCAACCCGAACCGCTGCGCGGCCTGCTCGGGTCACCCCAGATACTGGCCCATCTGGGGAATCAGTCCGTTTTCATCCCGCAGGGGACCGAGTTCTACCAGGTCCGCGTCACCCTGACCGCCAACCCCGAGATGACGAGCCAGTTCGAGTTGGTCTCGGGACGCTGGCCGCAACCCGGGGTATCGCCGCAGACCGGGAACGTGGAGGTGGTGCTTCCCGACGACGTCGCGGCCCGGATCGGCAAACGGGCGGGTGACGCGCTGGGCGAGGGCATCGCCCTGGTGGGCACCGTACGCATCGCTGACCCCGCCGCCCCGCGCTGGCGGTTCGATCCGAGCCTCCAGCTGGAGCAGGAGGTGGATCCCAACAGCGGCACCGCCGCCGCCGTCGCCGCCTTCATGGCCCCCGAGGACCTGTTGAACGTCGCGGCCGAGAGCGGGACCCGGGTCGGTTTCTTCGTCTGGTATCCCCTCGACGCCGCATCGCTGGCGGCGGGACGGGTTTCGCTGCCCGAGCTGCGCACCCAGCTCGTCGGTTTCCAGTCCGATGTCCGCGAGGTGGTTCCGGCCGGCGCGCTGGAACCCGCCCTGAAACGCCAGGAGGCCCGGTTCGACACGGGACTGACCGAGGTGCTCGACGGGATCGTGAAACAGCAGCGCACCACGGCCTCGCTGGTCGCCGTCGTGGTCGCGGGACCCGTCGGGGTGGCGGTGGCGTTGATGCTGGTGGCGGCCCGGATGGTGCTGCAACGCCACCGAGCGACGCTGGTCATCACCCGGTCCCGCGGCGCCTCACCGCGGCAGCTGCGCGCCTGGGCGGCCGGCTGGGGGCTGCTCACCGGGATGCCCGCCGCGTTGCTGGGGCACCTGGCAGCGACCCTCCTGGTGCCCTTCGACGTCGGCGCCTGGCAGTGGCTGCCCACCATTGTGGCCGGGCTGCTTCCCGCCGCGATGCTGGCGCTGGGCGTCGAGGCCACCACCCCCACGGGGCGCAAAGATCTGTCGGTAAGTGGCGGCGGGCGGTGGCGGGTCGCCGCGGAGGTGGCCGTGCTGGCGGGGGCCGCACTGGCCTGCTGGCAGCTGTTCACCCGCGACGCCGGCTCGGACGCGGGCATCGACTGGCTCGCGACCCTCACCCCGCTGGCCCTGGCGGCCGCCGGGTGCGTGGTCGCGCTGCGGTTCTACCCGCTTCCCCTGACCGGCTTGGTCCGTTGGTTCCGGCGGGGCCCGGGGCTGACGG
>CAJPNZ010000100.1 GCA_905372155.1 Propionibacteriaceae bacterium | reverse complement strand
CATGTTCGATTAAACCTGTTTTTCGTCACTGTCCACAAAACGTGTAGCACTCCAGCCGAAGTCGCTTGGAGTATCTTCTCCATCTTCTGCTGACCCAGCACAACGAAAACATGATGAGAATTGGACGTGACGCCCGCATCAGTGGGTATCCATATCCGAAGTTCACGCCGGGCGTCACGTCTATTCTACCGAAAGTCCATAGGAGAGCAGTATGTCCCCCACCTCCGGTTTTGTTTGCGAATGTCGCAACCTCTACGTTTCACACAACCCCCAAGTCGAGAATCCCAACATGGTACTGCAGGATATAAATCTCGCGGTCGCTCCTGGTGAAATGGTGTCGATCGTGGGGCCGTCCGGTGGCGGCAAGTCAACTCTCCTGTACACCTTGGCGGGATTCACCCGACCCTACCATGGGACGACGGAGCTGCTTGGGAGGTGCACCACAAAGGCAAGTCAGCGGCAAATCTCCGCCATCCACCGAGCTGGCGTGGGATTCGTTTTTCAGCAGTACAACCTGATCCCATCGCTGCCGACAATCGACAATGTCACCCTGCCCCGTAGATTCGCCGGTCGACGCATTGACAAGAAGTACGCGTCACTCCTTCTGGAACAGATGGGCCTTGGCGCTGAGATCACAAAGCGAACTGGCGACCTCTCTGGCGGGCAGCAGCAACGCGTGGCAGTCGCGCGTGTCATATACTCCCAACCGTCACTCGTCTTCGCCGACGAACCGACGGGCGCTCTGGATTCTCACAACGGATCGATCATTCTCGATGCACTGGAATCCCTGGCACAAGCCGGCAGCGCCGTCCTCTTGGTGACCCACGATCTTCAAGCGGCTGCCCGCGCTGATAGGGCCATCACGCTCCGCGACGGACAAGTGCAGAGAATATTTGTCAACCCGACGGCGGATGAGCTGTTCGCCGGAAGTCTGTTAGGCGGCCAACATGTTTGATCTCGCAATCCGCGATACCGTGGAACACCGAAACGTCTGGGCCGGGGCTTTCCTGGTCACAGCAGTGACCGCCATGTTCACTGCTTCGTGCAGCTATGCAATTCTCCTGGGGTTGCTTGGTCCTGACAGCGCCTTCCTCACTCCCACGGCACGCGATGCCCTGCAAGAGGCGTCCGCAAACCTGATGGTGCTGTCTGGAATCCCTTCCGTCCTGGTGCTTGGCTGGGTGCTGAACACTCTTGTGTCACAGACTCGTCACACACACAGCTTGTGGCGCCTGGCAGGGGCCAGCCCCCAGCAAGTTGTGCGGATCTTCAGTACCCAGGTGATCCTCGTCTCCGCTTGCGGTGCATTGGTTGGAGCCGTGGCTTCGGTCCCGTTCCATCACGCTGTGGCCTCTTTGCTGGGACGAGGCACGATCGACGCTTCTCAAACACCACCGGAGTCCGCCAGGTACTTGGGAATCCTGATTTCAGTTGTAATTGTCGCCGCGTGGGGAATCCTTGCTGGGATTCGGCCCGGTGTTCGCGCATCTCGCACTTCTCCCTTGGCGAGCCAAGCGCCGGATACAGAGGCCCCGGTTCGAGCACGACGCCTCACCAAGCTTCTTCTCTTCGTGGCCCTCGTCCAAGCTCCGCTCCTCTCGCCAATGTTTGCCGTCCCCAGATCACAGGGACTTGCCGCGGTATTTGTCACCCTGTTGCCTGCTACTCAGGCTCTGGTCCTCACAGTCGCCCTCGGCGCCCCATATTTCCTAACCCCACTCATGCGAGCTTGGACATGGCTTCCTGGCCTCACTCAATGGACGTCATGGGCTATTGCTCGGCACATCGCCATCACCCGGGTGAACCAATCAAGTGCGACGGTTACTTCCCTCATGGTTGGTATCGGCCTCTTCGTCAACTTCAACATGGTGGTGGCAGCAGCAACGAACGCGCAAGGGACTCCTATCAACACGTTTGACGGTATTCTCATGCTCACCCCTATTGCCATGATCGGCGCTGTCGGTAGTACCGCTGTCGTGTTCATGGCCTCCCGTCGCCGGGCGCATGATCTGACGTCTCTTCGCGTAGCCGGCGCCTCCCCGTTCGCAAGCGTTGCAGTGTTCATCTGCGAAGCTGTCATGTACGTCGTCACCGCGGTCCTGATCGCTCTCATGCAATCGGGCATCGTATTCCTGATACTGACGGCATGCGCCAGTCGTTGGCAAACATCCATCGACTTGAGCGGCCTCGACTTGACCGGAGCCACGGCCGTAGTTCTCCTGGGCGGATCGGGTACCGTCATGATCATGCTCATGGGCGGGCTTGCTGCTTGGCGCCGACCACTCTCAACCTGCCTAGTAAACGAATGAGAAAAGTGATGATCGAGCAACGTCACATCACTTCCAGCAGGCCAACCGGGCTCACCTCCGATCTCCCAGTGGAACGATTGCTGCGCGATGCCCTGGAAACGAGCAACTCCAGGGTTACCCACTTCGCCCGAGAGTCAGTGATCCACAAAGTGGATTTCAATGAAACTGGACGAGCCCCGATCAGCCGTCGAGTGGGCAACCAGTGGGAGTTCCTCGGCGATCTTCTAGCGGTGGCTTTCGGCGACTCTGACGGCGATACGCGTGTCCTCAGCGTTCTCCCCTCTCCCTCCGGAGAAGCCCTCCTTGTTCGCGCTTCCCGCCTCGGGGCAGACCATGCCATGACCCATGAAGTGATTGTCAACGGCGCCAGCTTGGAAAAAGGTTACTTTCAAGCCGCCGCCAGCAAGGGGGGGGCTCCAGTGGCAGGACGAGGACACGGTTCTGGCCTTTGTGGCCGCCGATGAGTCAGAACTGACTCGTGCCGGACACCCCCGTGTCGTCCGCCTGTGGCGTCGAGGAGAGTCGCTCTCCGAGGCCACGGTGATAGCGGAAGTCCCGCAGGATGCTGTGACGGTCATGGCCGAGCATCTTGGGAACGACGCCTACCTCATCACGGAGCAAACTACCTCCGGGCGTCGCTGGCACCTGCGCAGCAGCCGAGAAACCCGAACCCTGGACCTGCCCCACGGGTCACAGGTTTGGGCTGGGCACAACGGTGTCTACGCGAGCCCTGCTGCCGGAAGTCACACCGCTTTCAAGGCTCAGAGTCTCGTTTTCTTTCCTGCGGAGGAGCCCTCGCACCCAGAGGTCGTGCTTGAGCGCGCGGTCGTGGTCAGCGCAGCTCCCTTTGAAGACGGCATCGCCGTTGTCGTCGTCCGCGACGGTCAGGAATGGCTCATGCATGCACGTCGCACCGACCGGAGTTGGACGATCGATGATCTCGGACATTGGGGTGGGGCCTGCACCATCATCCGAGCAGACTGGGACCAGGTCGTCACATCGTTGTCCAGCCCGGCCACGCTGCCGTACACCGTGACCTGCCGAGCTGCTGAACCCATTCGCGATGCCGCTCCGCGACTTGAGTACCGCGCACTCGGAGAGGCGGCTTACCACTTGTGCCGGACCTCCAGTGCCCCTGCCCCCACGCTGGTGTGCGTCTACGGCGGCTTCGGAGTGAGCGTCAGGCCTGAGTATCGCCCTGAAATGTACGCAGGATGGGTGGCCCACGGGTTCAACCTGGTCCTCGCTCACGTGCGAGGGGGTGGGGAGAAGGGAGTTGCCTGGGCCCTCGCGGGGCAGAAGACGGGGAAGCTCCAAGCCGCTGACGACTTGGCTTCGATCCTGCAGGACTTGACCGATTCGGGCATCTCTGACCCGGCCCATCTGGCCTGCCTGGGCAGTTCCAACGGAGGCCTCCTGACAGCTCTGACCTGCATACGCCATCCCGCCCTCCTGCGGACGGCGGTCCTGAACAACGCCTTGCTGGATCTATCCGTCATGGAATCCACCTCGGCTGGCCGTGGCTGGCTCGAGGAGTACGGATCGTGGTCGAAGGATTCCAGAAATATGCACGCCTACTCACCGATCCACCAGCTTCCAAATGACTGCAGCTCGCTGCCGGAGCTTCTGGTTTGTTCGCAACGCAATGACGACAGGATCCCCTTCCATCGTGCAAGGGCCTTCGTCAACACCCTCACCGGCCGTGGCGGTCAAGCCACGCTCTTGGAAGGTCGCGGTAGCCATCGCGGCCCGACGGATCAAGCCGCAGGAATCGACCTGTTGGCAACAATTTTCCGCTTCCTACATTCCACCATCACCTAGGAGATACTATGCTGAGCGCCGTCGCCCACATGTCCAAACTGGATGCCTTCTACCGTGAGGCATCACAGAAACCCAGTAGCCCATTCACCGTCACCGTACCGGTCGGCTGGCACGTAAAACGGACGGCCGACTGGGTGTTCTACGCACCCTCGGATTCCGAACTCCCTGCTCAAGGGTGGAAGATTCACGTCAGCGCTTGCGCCAGCAAAGCTCAGCAAGTCCTCGACACCACAGCGGCCATCGCAGTTGACCTCGGCGTAGCTTTTAAACACCTCCCGGACGAGGACAAGTTCCTTTGGCGAAACGGCAAAAATTGCGATCGCCGCCACTCGGGGAAGTTCATAGCGCTCTTCCCTTCCGAGGATCAGCTTCCGCATCTTTTGCGCCAACTTGAGAGTCGCCTCGCCGGTCTGGACGGCCCCTACATTCTCTTTGACCGGAGGTGGGCACAGGCGCCTATCTATCTCCGCTACGGGCTCTTCCGCCCTCACTCGGTAGACGCTGGAGTGCCCGATACTCACCTGCGTGACCCCAAGGGCAATGTCGTACCAGATGATAGGGCACTGTCCTTCTCGGTTCCTGGTTGGGCTCCGGTCCCGAATTTCTTGGAATCATGGCTCCAGGAAGTCTCGGCGGTGAGCCAAGTTGCGTTGCCCTTCACGATCGACAGTGCGCTCACTCACTCGAACGCCGGGGGCGTGTATCTCGGCCGATACGGCGATACACCCGTGATCATCAAGGAGGCGCGTCCCCACGCCGGTCTTGATCTGAACTGGGCAGATGCAGTGGATCGGCTGGACCGCGAGCGGGAAGTCCTCGAAGGGCTCGAGAACCTGCCCGGGGTTCCGAATGTCCTGTACAGCGGTCGGCACTGGGAGCACCTGTACTTGGTTGAGGAGTACCTCCCTGGGATCCAGCTCCAGAACTGGATTCACTACAACGAGCCCCGCCAGAGGACCGACCCTCGAACCGGTGACCAGTGGGCTGCATCGTGTCACTCGGTGCTCGTTGCGCTCAGAACTCTCCTGAGCAGGCTGCACGGATCAGGTTGGGCGCATATGGATGTCCACCCAGGAAACGTGCTGATCAATCCCACGACTCTCGACGTGTCCCTGATTGACTTTGAAAACAGTGTCCCCTCCACCGCCCAGCACAGAACCCAGATCATGGCTGCACCAGGTTACGGGCTCCAAGGACTTCACTCGCCCCGGCGGCACGACTTGTACGGGTTGAGTCGGATCGCGGCGTCGATGCTCTGGATCTCCCGCTCGGAGAGCGCGGTTGAGCCCAATCACCTGCACACAGTGCTTGACCTGGCACGACACGATCATGATCATCCGTGGCTGCGCCCAGGTTCCTCCGCCACCGATGCCCTGTTGGACGAGATCGAGGATATATCGCGCGAGGTGGACGGAATTGAGGGCTCAGTGATCACGCCCATTGCTCCTGTGCGCGCCCTGAACCGCGTCCCGGGTCGTTCCTGGACGAGGGAACTGAGGAACGGCCTCATCGCGGCAAGCGCTCTTCACCATCAGAAGGGCAGGATCTATCCTGTTCACTATCGAGGCCTCGAGGAAGATTGGACCGGCATAGCCAGCGGCGATGCCACCATCGCACGGGTTCTTGGTGCCTCACTGCCCAGCTTCCCGACCCCCAATACCCGCCATCTCGGCCTCATGAACGGTCTGGTTGGCGACCTGCTGGCCTTGGAGAAGGACTTTCCTCACGAGACTACCGAGGTAGTCCGCACCAAGCTCGACACTCTCCTGGCATCGGAGAATCACTCCGTGTTCTCAGGGCTTCCGGGCATACTGCTGGGACTCACACGGCTACGTGTGGTCAAGGAGGACGGAGAGCTATTCACCCGAGTCGCTGAAGCGGTGGAGTCGCTCGCCCGCCGGTACGTCGCAGATCCGGAATTCATCGTCGTATCGAAGATGAATCGAGGCAACGATCCTCGCATGCAGAGCACGGGCCTGCTGTACGGCAATCTCGGTCTCGCCTGGGTGTTCAACACCGCCCTTCGCCAGCCCGGTTTCCTGAGAGAAGTCGACCTGCTGGAGACGGCCTGCACCACGGCCCTGGCTCGCGAGCTGGCGTCCTACACCGAGCAGGACGGCAGTTTCCTCGCCGATCAAGGGACGAGGGGCTTGCCATACCTCGCAACCGGCAGCGCTGGCTTCGGGGTGCTTCTCCCGCGAGTTCGAGAAGACCTCTGGCCCGAAGGCCTCAGGTCGTGTCTTCCAGGGCTTCGCAAGGCTTGCGACGCACCGGGGTCCATGTTCGCGGGGTTGTTCAACGGCTACGCGGGCCTGCTGCTCGGATATGCCGGCCTGACTCGGTTGCTGGACGAGAACTCAGCCGCCGAGCAAGCTCGGATGCGGCTTCGGAGGAGTCTTGAACGCAACGCAGTCGGCCTGGTCTCTGCCACCGACTCACCCGCCGCAATGATCTGTGGGGATGGCTGGCGCCTCAGCGGGGATGTGGCCACCGGGACAGCAGGCGTACTTGTCGCGCTGCGGGCGCTGGAAAACGCCCATGAGGACCTGCTGGGCTGGATTTTCGAGGAGGATCCGCGATGACAGCTGCACCGGCACGCGCCTACGACGGGGATACCAGCACAATTCTCATGACAGCCTCCGCCGCCGGTTATTCCACGCCGAGGCGCTCAGCTGTCAAGACACAGTCCCCGCGCCACGACCCACTCTTCCGACTTTGGTTCGCCGCGGACACTTCACAGTTGGCGGCACGGGTGCTCACGTCCGTCGCCCTACCCCTACTGGCAATCGCCGTGACCACTTCCTCCAGTGCCGCGAGCCTGGTAGTGGCGGCAAGTGCGGCTGGAACAAGCATGGCCCTCCTGCCCGGCGGGATGATGGCGGACCGACTCAAGCGTGATCGGCTTATCGGCACCTTGGCCTGCTTGACGGCAGTTGCGTACTGCCTGATCGCGGGATTCGAGTCCTTGCGTTCATCTGTCAGTCTGGTCTGGCTCCTGGGCTTCGTCTTCTGTGCCGCGGTCTTCCAATCCATGGCAACCCCCGCGTTCTCCGCGACGCTCAAATCGCTGGTACCGGCAGACCGATTTGCCGCTGCGGCAAGTCTCTCGGAGGGACGGTCAGCTGCCCTTGGCCTGGCAATTCCCGCGGTAGGTGGCGTTCTCTACACGTTGGGAAGCTGGGTACCCTTCCTGGCCGCGGCGCTCGCGGCGCTCGCGGCGCTCTTGGCGGCCTACTTCTACCGACGGCTCCCACGACGAAATACCGCCGTTGCGGCGAAAGCTCCAGCTGAACATCAAGGTTTCTGGTCGGGCATAAGCTTTGTGATACGAACCCGCACTCTTTGTGCGCTAGTACTTACGGTCACCGTCGTGAACTTCGCTGCATCGGCGGTCATGATTGCCACGATCTTCCATCTGCGCTCGCAGGGAGTTTCCGCCGCCGTGGTGGGACTATCCACCTCCGCTCTGGCGGTTGGGTCGATGTGCGGAGCGGTAGTCGCGGCCGTCGTGGTGCCCCGCGTCCGTGGTGGGGCGCTCATCGGACTCTGCCTGGTGTGGCTCACGGCGATGATCCTGCCGATCGGAATAGTTGCAAGCAATGCTTGGGTAGTGATCGGCCTCATGGCCCTGGCAATTCTTTCCGCTCCCGTCCTCAACGCCGTGATCGGCGGCTACCTGGTGGCGAAGGTTCCATCAGACCTCCAGGGCCGGGTCGATAGCGCAGTGTCGTTCCTCGGATCCGTGACGACACCTTTGGCACCTCTGGTTGCAGGTTTCGCCCTGGACATCGCTGGATACCCGGGCGCCGTGGCATTCTGCGCTGTCCTGGTCCTGGGGGCAGGCATCCCGGCGCTCACCTGTCGGGGCGTTCGCAGCATCCCTCGCCCCGAAGCGTGGGGCTCGCTCAACTGATTCCGTCTGTCAAACCTGCTGAGGAGTTTCCCAGCAATCTCTCCGATCAGCGTTGCAACCAGCAGCTGCTGGGGTAGCATGTGGTACGGGTCAGAGTAACCACATGGGAGGTTAACGGTGGTATCGCTTCAACCTCATATCGCGGTGGGTATCGTCGATGACGAGGCTTTCGTCCGAAGTGCACTACGGGTGTACCTCAGTAACACCGAGGATATTGAAGTCATCGGCGAGGCGGCTGGCGGTACCGAAGCAATCTCGATGGTTGAAAACAGCAATCCCGACGTCTTGCTCCTCGACCTTCAGATGCCTGATCTTGATGGAGTCGAGGTCACGCGTCGCCTCCGGGAAAAGGGGGTCACCACACGGATAGTTGTGGTAACCGCGCACGTCGACGATCAGTATGTCACCCCAGCTCTGCTGGCCGGGGCCAGCGGCTACATCGTCAAGGACTCCGAACCGCAGAAGATTGTCCAGAGTGTGCGTGACGTAACGAGAGGAGAGCTTGTCATCGACCCGCAAGTGATCCGCTACCTGATCGACGCTGCAAGCCGCTCCAACCCGGCAAAAAACATGGGCGTCTCCGCGGTCACCGAGCGCGAAAAACAGGTACTGCAGGAACTTTGCGCAGGCAGCAGCAACAGCGAAATGGCAAGCCATTTGTTTCTCTCGGAGTCCACGATCAAATATTATCTGTCCAATCTCATGAGGAAGTTCGACAGTCGAGATCGTGTGCAACTGATCGTATCGGCATTTCGCGCAGGGTTGGTCGCGTGAGAATATGGGACTTGACATGGCGTTGAGCGGTGCATCGCCTGTGCTGCGATTCCCGCGTTCCCTACTCCACGATCCGGTTCACCAGCTACCACGTAAGATGTCGTGGGCTCTGTCAGTCATCACGGCGGCCGGAATGCTGGATGACGCAAGGTCTCTCTTGATGGATGTGATGACGGGAATCTCCCCCTCCTCGGCATTCGTCCGCCTGTTCATCCTCGTGGGCTGCGGAGGAACCGGTTTGGCTCTGGCCTTCAGACCCTCCTGGGCCCCGGTGCCATTCGCCCTCCTGGTGGGTGGAGCAGCCCTGATGCCCAACTCCAACAACTTGAATCTCGCCGCACTCTTCCTGATGGTACTGGCAGCGATGCTGCTCGACTGGCTCAGGTTGCTCAGCATGGTCCTCCCGTATCTGGTGATGCGAGTAACCTTTCACGCCGATGCGAGCGCCTTCTGGGAACCCGTCGTCGGAATCGTTTCAGGTATCGCACTCGGCAGAATCGTGTGGGTTCTCCTCACCCGCAAGGAGCGCTCGGAGCGCGAAAACGAGCAACTGATGCGCGAAGCGAAGGAGCGAGAGGAAGCCGCAGCCATACGTGCTCAACTCATGGAACAACGTTTCACCGCGCAGCGCCGGGAATTGACACGGGAGCTGCACGACGTCGTGGCCCACGAACTCACCAGAATCTCGATGCTGGCAACACTCGCCGAAACAACACTCTCCCCAGAAGAGGCCGGCGCTGCTTTCGGGGAGATAGCAACTGTTGCTCGTGGCGCCTTGGGGGAGATGCGACATCTGGTGTCGATCATCAGCGTGGGTGAACCCCGAGGACAGCGACAGGACTCACCCCCCACACCGGAGCTCGACCTCGACGAGTATCTCGTGCGCGCAGAGACGTACTTGAAGGATGTGGGATTTCGTGTCGAGGTTTTCCGTGACCTTGCGGACGATGTACCCGGCTCCCTGCGCCACACAGTCGGAGCAGTGCTCCGAGAGGCTAGTACCAACGTCGCCAAACACGGCGCCCCGGGTAGCACTTGCAACATCGCATTGTCGGCCCGTGACGGACGGCTCCACGTCGAGGTTCAAAACCAGGTGGCCTCGTCTTCCGACGTCCCCCGCATGCCGGATTCGGGGCTCGGGATCAATCTTCTCGAGGCCCGTGTGGCAGCCTTGGATGGCAGGCTGGAGACCGGCAGTCGGGACGGTGTGTGGACCTTGACCGCGGTGTGGGAGCGGTGATCCACCTCGTCACGCCATATCAAACGTGTGGTTGTCAGGGCATGGTTTCGGCGTCGCCTGTAAGCCACCCCTCAGATTCACGCCATTGACCTCCCGCACTGGGCTCGTGCGGCGACGACGCACCGCCGCGCGCTGGCGAATCCACTGGCCATTATGCTGACGCAGTTGTTGAGGAGGAGCGCGGCAATGGTTTCTGGCACGAAGTGAGGCAGCTAGGGGCACGGAGGCCCCGTGTGCCCCGAGCACCAGCGCGGTTGGAGAGGCGAGGTTGGGCCAGCGCACCAGTCCAAGATCCTGCGGGTTCTTGGTCTGGACCGGCGTTTCTGGACTTTCATATCGGCTGTTACCGGCTGATACCCGCACTTCCCGGCGTTGTGGTGCATCCCCTGAGACACCACAAACACCGATCCACACGTTCTGGCCCGCGATGCGCCGCAGCGAGTATCCCTCCTGATGGTCCCATCGCGATCCGGTCAGCGGACGAAGACGGGGGCATCAGGCGTCGAGCGCTGTTCGTCGTAGGCGTAGCCGTTCTCGGCGAAGTCGGGGAGTTTTGCCGCGGAGCGGACCCGGTTGCGGACCAGCCAGCCGGCCATGGTGCCGCGGGCGCGTTTGGCGTGGAAACTGACCACGCGGGCGGTGCCGTTCCGGTCCCGGTCCTCGAAACGAGGTGTGATGATCCGCGCATCGAGGCGGTCGGCGTCGACGGCGGCGAAGTACTCCTGCGACGCCAGGTTGACCAGCACCTTCGCCCCCGGGGAGGCGGCCAGGTCCTCGCGCAGCAGGTCGGTGATGCGCCCGCCCCACCAGTCGCGGAGGTTGCGGCCGCGGTCGGTGGCCAGGCGGGTGCCCATCTCCAGGCGGTGCGGCTGGATCAGGTCGAGGGGACGCAGCAGCCCGTAGAGCCCGGACAGGATCCGCAGGCTCTTCTGCGCCTCGGTGAGGTCACGGGCATCGAAGTCGCGGGCGCGCAGCCCCTGGTAGACGTCGCCATTGAAGGCCAGCACCGCCGGGCGCGAGTCGTCGGGGGTGTGCGGGGTGGTGAACTCGCGGTAGCGCGTCGCGTTGAGATGGGCCAGGTCCTCGGAGATGCGCATCAGTTTCGCGATGTCGCCGGGCGATTTGGTGCGCATGATCTCGATCAGCCCCTCGGTCTCGTCGATCAACCGCGGTTCGGTGTGCCCGGTGACGGTGACCGGCGAGTCGAAGTCGAGTGACTTGGCGGGGGAGAGGACGCTCAGCATGCCCTCATTGTCGCCCATCCCCTCCCCGCTCCCCCCGGTTTGCTGGCCTTGTTCGTGTTCGCTGGCCTCACAGCGCAGGCAAACGTGAACAAG
>CAJPNZ010000099.1 GCA_905372155.1 Propionibacteriaceae bacterium | reverse complement strand
CGCTTCTCTCCGACCACTTCGACACCCGGGTGAAGGTCGCCATCGGAAAGAACAAGGGCAGGATCACCATCGAGTTCGCCTCCACCGACGATCTCGACCGGATCATGGCCGTGATCGACGGCCGCACCGTCGAGCCCTGATGGGAGTTTCCAAATAGCTCTACCGTTTGATCGATAAGTCGATAAAACTGGCTGCGGCGGTTGGCGCTCGGGCCCCTGACAAGGGGTTTTGTCCTAAAAGGAAAATGAGACCTCCAGACGGAGACAAGGTGGTTGATCCGGGGCGGTGGTTTCGACTTCGGGGGTTGGAAGTTGGTTGAGCCGGCCTGCGAGCGTCAGCGAGTGGGTCGTGTCGAAACCATGGTGACCTGGGTTGAGTATGTTGTTCGGCTGCCGGTGGTTTCGACTCGGGTCGCTCGTTCCTCGCGCCCCGGCTCAACCAGCTTTGGAAAAGAGGTGCTCACGTGCTGGCTCAACCGGCTTTGGAAAGGGACCCCGTCAGTGGCCGCGGCGGCGGGCCCGCTCCACGAGGGCGGAGAACACCTCCCCCATGTCGAGGCCGGCGGCCTCCAGGGCGAGGGGCGTCAGCGAGGTGTCCGTCAGGCCGGGTGCCACGTTGCTCTCCAGGAACACCGGGACGCCTTCGCGCACGATCATGTCGGTGCGGGAGATGTCGCGGTGGCCGAGCACCCGGTGGGCGCGGATCGCCAAGTCCCCGGCCGCCTCGAGCACGTCGTCGGGCAGCTCGCCGGGGGTGAGGAAACGGGTGGCCCCTGCGGTGTAGCGGGACTCGTAGTCGTAGACCCCCGAGGCGGGCCTGATCTCGACGGGTGGCAGCGCGCGCGGGCCGGTGCCGTCCTCGAGGACGGTCACGGACAGTTCCGTGCCCTCGACGAACTCCTCCACCACCGCGTCCTTCCCGTAGGCGAAGGCTCCGACGAGGGCCGCCGGCAGGTCGTCCGCGGAATCCACCTTCGTCGCCCCGAGCGCCGAACCCGACCTGGCGGGTTTCACCATGAGCGGGAACCCGATCCGCTCCCCGAGCGCCGACATCATCGCCTGGGCGCCCAGCTCCCGGAAGACGTCGTCGGGCAGTGCGACCTGCTGCGGGGTCGCCAGGCCGGCGGCCCCGACCAACCGCGTCGCCACCGACTTGTCGAAGGTGCGCCGGGAGCTGGCGCCGTCGCTGCCGACGAAGGGCACCCCCAGCGTCCACAGCACCTCCCGCAGCGCGCCGTCCTCGCCGAGCCCGCCGTGCAGCACCGGGATGGCGACGGGGCCCTCGTCCCCGAGCAGTCGGGGGATCAGGTCGGCGTTGACGTCGGTCTCGGTCACCGCATGGCCCCTCTTCCGGAGCGCCCCCGCCAGGCGCTTCCCGGAGCGCAACGAAACCTCCCGCTCGTGGCTCAGGCCACCGGCGATCACGAACACGGTCATGGCATCAGTCCTTCACTCGGGGTGTGGTCAGTTCAGGTTCGGTCCCGGTCCCTTGGTCGGGTTGGCGTGCGACGGGGTGTGCATGCCGAAGGTCCGCAGCATCTCCAGCTCGCCCCGCACCACCTGGGCGAAACGCTCCACCCCCGTCGCGATCCGGTCGGGCGGCGGGAAGCAGTAGGACAGCCGCACGTTGCGGGAACCCTGCCCGTCGGCGAAGAACGCGGGTCCCGGCACGAAGGCCACGCGGGCGCCGACCCCGCGCGGCAGCATCGCCGATGCGTCCAGCCCCTCGGGCAGCGTCACCCAGACGAAGAACCCGCCCGCGGGCCGGGTCCAGGAGCAGCCGTCGGGCATCTCCCGTTCCAGGGTGGCGAGCATGGCGTCGCGTCGGGTGCGGTACATGTCGCGGAAGACCCCGATCTGGCCGCGCCAGTCGCAGTTCTCCAGGTAGTTGCTGATCGCGAACTGGGAGAACACCGGAGGGCACAGCGTCGCCGACTCCTGGGCCAGCACCAGGCGCTCCCTCACCCCGTGCGGGGCACACACCCATCCGACGCGGAATCCCGGCGCGAAGGTCTTGGAGAACGACCCCAGGTAGACCACGTTCGTCTCGAGGGAACGCATCGCCGGGAGCGGGCCGGAATCGAGGGTCAGCAGCCCGTAGGGGTTGTCCTCCACCACCAGCATCCCCGCCCCTGCGCAGCTCTCGATGACCCGGCGGCGCCGCTCCACGGGCTGCGTCACCCCCGACGGGTTGTTGAAGTTCGGGATCGTGTACAGGAACTTGACGCGCCTGCCCTGCTTCTTCAGGTGTTCGGCGGTCTCGGTCAGGGCCTCGGGAATCAGCCCCTCGGAGTCGCAGGCGACGTGCACCACCTCGGTCTGATAGCTCTGGAAGGTGCCGAGCGCCCCCACGTAGGATGGCGACTCGGCCAGGATCACGTCCCCCGGGTCGCAGAAGACGCGGGTGACGAGGTCCAGGCCCTGCTGGGAGCCCGCGGTGATAACGACGTCGTCGGGGTCCGCGACGCTGCCCTCCTCCGCCATGACCTCGCAGATCTGCTCACGGATGCGCGGCTCGCCCTGCCCGGAGCCGTACTGCATGACCTGCGTGCCCTGGTCGCGGATCATCCGGGCGATGTGGTCGCTGATCTCGCCCAGGGGCAGGTCCTTGATGTTCGGCATCCCGCCCGCCAGCGACACGATCTCGGGTCGATTGGCCACGGCGAACAGCGCCCGGACCGCGGATACCCTGAGCCCCTGAGTGCGGGCGGCGTAGTGTTCGACGAACGGGTCCAGACGGGTGTCGTGTCGCGTGGCCTTCATCCAGTACACGTTATCCGGAGGACGACGGGATCGGAGGCGCATGCGTAACATTCGAGGCTATTTGGAGCGCTCCAAATGATTCTCCAACACCACCCGCGCTTCGTGACCGCTGAAACTACTGCTGGTTCTTCACCACGTCGTAGATGGATTCGATCAGGTTCGCCAAGGTCTCGTTGTCCTGACCGCTGAACCCCATGACCATGATGACCGTTTTGTCGATGACCCGGGCGCACACAGGCATCTGTTCTTTGTCGTAGTTTCCGCACGAGGCGTCGTGCACCGAGGTGACGTTGGTGATACCGGACTCGGCTAGATGGGTTGCCAGCTCCGGTGCCGGACGTTGCAGCAGCAGCATGAACTTGGAGCTTCCATCGGAGTAGTTGGACCGCAGAACTGTCCCCTCGCCGTTGGGTGCTGGCGACTCCTTTACTCCGTCGTGCGCGAAATTCGCGATCTGCGACGGAAGCTTGAGGGCCCAGGCAGGCGACGCGTCTGCGCTGGGTTTTCCGATCCCGCTGAGGACCATACCCACCCAGACCGCGATCACGAGCAGCACCACCACCGCGACGACCCCCATGATCTTCACGAATCCGGGGATGGGCGGGATGTGGTGTCGTGGTGTTTCGGCGTCGATCTCGTCCTTCGGGACGTTGCGCCACTCACCGGGGTCCTTGGCGGGGGTTTCCGGTGAAACGGCCGAACGACGCGCGATCGGTTCAGTGATTCTCTTGAAAACCGTGGTCTTGTCGGGGCTTTCAGGGCTGATCGCGCTTCGACGCGGGCCGGTGAACTTGGGAGGAGTCGGGACGCTCTCCGCAGATCGCCGCGGCGCGGGAAACTGCGGTTCCAGAGGGGAGTCGGGACTGCTCGCGCTACGACGAGGCATGCCCTCGCCGTAACGCGGGAAACGACCGGTCATCAGATGAGCTCGTCGACGACCTTCTTGAGCGCGTTCTTGGACTTGCCTCCGGACAGGGTCTTCTCCACCTGCCCGGATTTGTAGAACTCCAGGGTGGGGATGCTGAGGATCCCCTTCTCGGCGGCGAACGCCACCTCGGCATTGATGTCGAGCTTCACGAACTTCACCTGACCCTCGTAGTCGCGGGCGAGTTCCTCGATGATGGGAGCCATCTGTTTGCATGGTCCACACCACGTGGCCCAGTAGTCCACCACCACCGGTATCGGCGAAAGCAGCACCTCGTCGGCGAAGGTCGCCTCGGTCACATCGACAACGGCCATGTCATACTCCTTGCTCTTTGTGGCGAGTTTACGGTCACGCCTCGTTCGCGGCCAGCCAGCGTTCAGCATCGAGGGCGGCCCGGCACCCGGAACCGGCAGCCGTGATGGCCTGGCGGTAGGTGTGGTCCACCAGGTCGCCGCAGGCGAACACGCCTGGGAGGTTCGTCGCCTGGGAGCCGGCTGCGACCTTCACGTAGCCCGCCTCGTCGAGCTCCACCTGCCCCTTGACCAGCGCGCTGCGCGGGTCGTGGCCGATGGCGACAAACACCCCGGAAACCTCCAGCCGGCGGGTTTCCCCCGTCACCGTGTCGCGCAGAGTGACGGATTCCACTCGCGCATCCCCGTTGACGGATTCCACCACCGAGTTCCACGCGAAATCCAGCTTCGGGTCCTTCTCGGCGCGGGAGGCCATGGCCTTCGAGGCGCGCAGCTCATCGCGCCGGTGCACGAGGGTGACGCGGGAACCGAAACGGGTCAGGAAGGTGGCCTCCTCCACCGCGGAGTCCCCGCCGCCGATCACGGCGATGGGCTTGTTGCGGAAGAAAGCACCGTCGCAGGTGGCACACCAGGAGACGCCGCGGCCCGAGAGCCGCTCCTCCCCGTCGACGCCCAGCTTGCGGTACCCGGATCCCATGGCCAGGATCACCGCCTTCGCCTCCCAGACCTTGCCCGCGGAATCGGTGACCTTCTTGACCTCGCCGGTCAGGTCGACGGCCTCGGCGTCGTCGGTGATCAGCTGCGCCCCGAACCTCTCCGCCTGGGAGCGCATCTGGCCCATCAGGTCGGGGCCCATCACGCCGTCGGGGAATCCGGGGAAGTTCTCCACCTCGGTGGTGTTCATCAGTGCGCCGCCGCTGTCGAGGGCGCCCTCGAACACGACGGGGTTCAGCGCGGCGCGGGCCGCGTAGATGGCCGCGGTGTATCCGGCAGGGCCGGAGCCGATGATGATGAGCTCGTTGACGGTCATGGTTCCCCTCAGGTCGTCGTGGTGCCGGTCCAGTGTAGATGGGGTGTCAAAGTGTGGGCAGTGAATCGTGATCGCCTCTGGTGTGGTTTCGCGACGAAGTTCTATTATTGGTCGCCAAGGAGTCAGGAAGGAATCGCGTGCCGAAGATCGCAGCCCCCACCGTTGCCCAGCACCGTGCGATGGTTCAGCGTCGGCTGATCGACGCCGCCGAGGAGATCATGCGCTCCGGCGAGCCCGAGAAGCTGACCGCCGGCGCAGTGACCGCGGCCGCCGGAATTGCCCGCAACAGTATTTATCGCTATGTCGACTCCGTGGATGACCTGCGTGGTCTGGTCCTTGCGCGCCACCTGCCCGCCTGGATCGACGCGGTCGCCTCCGAGCTGAGGACCGTCGAGGCGCCGACCGAGCGCATCGTCGTGTGGGTTCGTGCGAACCTGCAGCAGGCGGCCCGCACCGGGCACGGCTGGCTGATGGGGCTGAGCCGCTCCATCACGCCGTCGCCCGCCACAGCGAAGGTGATGGACGACTCCCACGCCGTCATGCGCGACTCGATCGCCCAGGCGTGGGCGGCCCTCGTTCAGGACCCGATGCAGCTGCGGGTGGCGGCCGGGCTGACCCGTGGCCTGCTGGAGGCGGGGTTCCGGCAGCTCGACTCGGGCATGCCCGTCGACGTGGTGGTCGACCTCGGCGAGAAGGCGGCACGTGGTCTCGTCGCAGGGATCACGGGCGGGGACCTCTGACCGCGGAAACCTCCGCCACGTGGCGGATGGCGCTTTCCGTCAGCGTCGCGACAGGGGCCTACGAGGTGTCCTTCGGGGCCGTTGGCCGTCGCGGCTGGGCTCGATGTCTGGCAGGCGATGGTGCTGAGCCTGCTGATGTACACGGGTGGGTCGCAGTTCGCCTTCGTCGGGGCGCTGGCGGGCGGCGGGCTGCCCGCCGGGTTGCCGATCCTGGCGGCCGTCGTGGTCGGCGGTGGTGCCATCTTGCTTCAGCGTCGGCGCACCGCCCGCCGGGATCAGTCCTCCAGGGATGAGGGGGTGCGGTGATGTGGGGCTGGGTGCTGGTCGCGTCGCTGGCGTGTTTCGCGACCAAACTGGCGGGCTGGCGGACGACGACAAGGCAAGCGAACCGAAGCGGGTTTCGTGGTGCCGATCAGCGGCCTATGGTGCGGTGCAGGAAGGTCCAGATCAGGGCGTTCATCCAGGCCTGTTGGGCGTTGTCGGCCGCCCCACCGTGGCCGCCCTCCGTGTTCTCCCAGTAGCGGACATCGGCGCCGATGGCCTCCAGGGCAGCCGTGAACTTGCGGGCGTGGCCCGGGTGGACGCGGTCGTCGCGGGTGGATGTGGTCACCAGCGTCGCCGGGTAGTTCACCGACTCCTCCAGGAGGTGGTAGGGGCTGAAGGTGCGGATGTAGTCCCAGTCGTCGGTGTCGGGGTCGCCGTACTCGGCGATCCACGACGCCCCGGCCAGGAGCTTCGTGTAGCGGCGCATGTCGAGCAGCGGAACCTGGATCACCACCGCCCCGAACAGGCCCGGGTACCGGGTGAGCATATTGCCCGTGAGCAGGCCGCCGTTCGAGCCGCCCAAGCAGGCCAGGCGCTCCCGGGTGGTCACGCCACGGGCGACCAGATCCCGCGCGACCGCCGCGAAATCCTCGTAGGCACGGTGCCGGCGCTCCTTCAGCGCGGCCTGGTGCCAGGCCGGGCCGTACTCGCCGCCGCCGCGGATGTTTGCGACCACGTGGGTGCCGCCCCGCTCCAGCCACGCTTTGCCCGTCAGCGGCCCGTACTGCGGCGACATCGACACCTCGAAGCCGCCGTACCCCCCGAGCAGGGTCGGGTTCTCCCCGGCCGGGGGCAGATCGGCGCGACCGATCTGGAAGTACGGCACGCGCGTGCCGTCGTCGCTGATCGCGAAGTGCTGGCTCACCTCGAGGCCCGTGACGTCAAAGTGCGACGGTTCCGCCTTCATCCTCACCAGCGGCGACGGATCCCCGCCCTTCAGCATGGGCGCCAGGTTGCCCAGGTACAGCGTCGGCGGCTGGAGGAAACCCGTGGCCGTGATCCACAGCTCGTCGCCCTCGACGTCGTCGACGGCCGAGGCCCACACCGTGCCCGGCAGGTCGCGGTGGATACGGCGCGACTGCCACTGCTCGCCGTCGTGGTGGAACACCAACAGATAGGTGCGGACGTCCTCCTGGGCGGTGATCACGATGAAGTTCCGGGTGACGAAGAAGTCCGCGATCGACGTCGACCTGGACGGGGCGAACAACACCCGCACCCGCGGTCCCTTCCCCTCCCAGCCGGGCAGGAACGACTCCAGCCGCGCCACGGCGAGGGATCCCGCGGGCACCAGCACGTCGTCGACCTCCCAGTCGGTGCGGGGCGTGAGCAGCAACAGGTCGCGGTGGGGGGCGGCCGTGCAGTCGGAGGGAACGTCGATCAGGGTCAGGGAGTCGTCGGGATTCAGCAGGAACAGGTCGTAGTCGTAGAAGCCGCGGACCTGGTAGACCCAGTCACGCACGAAACCCGGCACGTGATCGCGGCCCGCGCCGACCTGCATGTCCGTCGGATCACCCCGGTGGACGAGAGCCGCTTCCGACATCGGCGTGCCCCGGCGCCAGCGGCGCACCTGTAGCGGGTATCCGGAGCTGCTGACGCTCTCGGGCCCGAAGTCGGTGGCGACGAAGACCGTCTCGGCGTCGATCCAGCTGAGGCTGCCCTTCGCGGCGGGCCGTTCGAACCCGCCCTCGGACGCGGGCACGAACCGTTTGGTGACCAGATCGAACTCGCGGGTGACGTCCGCGTCGGAACCACCGTGGGACAGGTCGACCAGGGCGTGCCGCCACGGTTGACCGTCCTCAGGGCGCAGCACGGTGGCGCCGTGCCACACCCAGTCCTCCTGCTCCGCCGCATTGAGGGCGTCGACGTCGATCAGCACCTCCCAGTCGGGCTCCTCGGTGCGGTACGAGTCCAGCGACGTGCGCCGCCACAGCCCCCGCGGGTGCTCCGCGTCGGTCCAGAAGTTGTACAGCTGGTCGCCGCGGCGCACCACGTTAGGGATGTTCGCCGGGGAGTCGAGGATCGCCTTCAGCTCCGCGGCCAGGGTCGTCACATCGTCGTCCGCGTCGAGCTCCCCCTCGGCGCGTGTGTTGCGTTCGTGCACCCATCCCAGCGCGTCCTCGCCGGTCACGTCCTCGAGCCAGAGCCACGGGTCGATGGAGCCGTCGCGAGCGGGCAGGTCGGGATTGCGGGACTGGTCATCGCTCATGGGACACGAGCCTAGTCACGGAAAGGCCGCGGCGGTACCTCGCGAGGGTTTTTCCGTCAGTAGGAGAAGACCTCGTCGACGACCCGGGTGGGCACGTCCTCCAGGGTGGCGTAGCGCCAGGCGGGCTGGTTGTCCTTGTCGATCAGGAGCGCTCGCACGCCCTCGACGAAGTCGACGGGGATCATGTGCTCCGCGAGTCGCAGGTCCTGGTGCAGCACCCCGTTCAGGTCGAGGGTGGCGGCCCGCCGCAGCGCCCGCAGCGCGACGTGAACCGAGAACGGCGAGCGGGCCCGCAGCTCGCGACCCGCCTGCTGGGCGGCCGGGTCGGGATGCTCCTCGAGCCGGTGTGCGATCTCCACCGGGTCGTCGCCGGTGTAGCACTCCTGGACCCAGGCGGCCTCCGACAGCGGGGCGGGCAGGTCGCCGTCGGCCGACTCGCCGGCCAGGTTGATGCGCAGGGCGTCGCCCCCGCCGATCGTGCCGGAGGTCAGCGCCATGTGGGTGCCCAGCGCTCCCGCCCGCGCCAGCCAGTACATGACACCCGCATCCGGGAAGAAACCGATCTTCGTCTCCGGCATCGCCATCAGTGTCGACGAGTCGACTATTCGCCGGTCGGCGTTGACCGTCAGACCCAGACCGCCGCCCATGGTGATGCCGTTGAGATGGGCGGTGATGTGTTTCGGGAACTGGGCGACGATCAGGTCGAGCAGGTACTCGACCTCCAGGAACCTCAGCCAGGACTCGTTGTCGCTGACGGCCTGCGACAGCTCCCGCACGTCGGCGCCCGCGCTGAACCCGCGCGTCCCCTCGCCGCGGAGCACCACCTCCCGCACCGAGTCGTCGTGGGCCCACGAAGTGAGGATCTCGCTTGCTGCCTGGAGCATCTCCAGGTTGAGGGAGTTGATGGCGTTGGGACGGTTGAGGGTGAGAGTCGCGACCCCGTCGTCCAGGGTGGTGACGAGCAGATCAGTCATGAGGACAGCCTATGAGGTTCACGAAGCGCATCCGAACCGGAAACGGGAACCAACTGCCCGGAGTTCCTAGTCGAGGCGCAATCCGGGACGCATCTCGTGCAGCACCGCGCGGGCGGTCTCCTCGTCGATCACCAGATCCGTCGCGACCCCGGCGCGAAGCGCACCCAGCACCGGCACCGCCTTGCCCGTCCCGCTGACCACGCAGATGCGACGGGGAATGGTTCGCAGCTCCGCCGGGGTCATGCCGGTGGCGCGGGAGTTGATGGGGATGTCGCGCCAGGACCCGTCGGCCCGCAGCATCACGGTGCAGACGTCGCCCACCACACCCTCCGATTTCAGGCAGGCCAGCTCGGAGTCGTCGAGGTAGTTGGCGGAGTACACGTGCGACTGGAGTTCGGAGCCGAGCCCGCCCACCCCGAAGACCGCCTTCGTGCAGGAGGCCCGCACCTGGAGCATGTGGCGGGTGGAGCGTTCCGCCCACATGGCGGTGCGGGTGTCGGGGTTGTCGAAGAAGGCCGGCAGCGCCAGGAACTGTTCCTCGCCGTGGAACGCAGCGGCGAAGCGCTGCAGGATGGAACCGACGTACGGAAGCCCCGTCGTGCGCTGATTGGCGCCGCCGTTGAGACTGACGACGATCACCCCGCTCAGGTCGCGGGGTCGCAGGTGCTGGGCGATCACGGAGACGGTGGTTCCCCACGCCACACCGACGACGTCGTCATCGGTGATGATCTCGTCGAGGAGCCGGGCGGCCACCTTCGCGACCTGCTCGAGGCGCAGCACGTAGCTGGAACCCGGGCGGACGTTGACCAGGTGCGCCTGGACGTGGAAGCTCCTGCGGAAGATCTCGGCCAGGCGGGTCATGGGGCGGTCGGGGTCGGTGATGGTCACGCGCACCAGTCCGCGGTCCCGGGCCTCCTTCAACAGTCGCGACACCGTCGAGCGCGAAACCCCCAGGTGATGGGCGATCGCATCCATGGTCTCGGACTGCACGTGGTACATGCGCGCCACCCGGAGCAGCAACTCGGTGTTGCGTTCCATGGCGCTCCTTCGGGACGGGCCGATGCATGATGACGGCGCCAGCGTATCCCTTGATGAAGGTTTGACCAGACAACGGGAGGCCGGAATGCGTGACCCGGCCGCGGGACTCGTTTACAGCAGGCCGAGTCCCTCCAGCAGGATGCGGGCCCCGATGATGATCAACACCACACCGCCCAGGAACTCGGCGGGCCTGCGGAACCTCACCCCGATCCGGTGTCCGATCCCGACCGCCGCGAACGAGGTCACCAGCGTGATCAGGCCGATGCAGAGGATCGCCAGGAGGATGGAGACCTCCAGCATCGCGAAGGACACCCCGACGGCCGCCGCGTCGATGCTGGTCGCGACCCCCAGGATCAGTAGGCGACGCAGGTCGAGCCTGCTTCCCTGGCCGTCGTCGTCCTCGTCCTCGTCGGCCTGGAACGCCTCCCAGGCCATCTTGCCGCCGATGATCGCGAGCAGCGCGAAGGCGATCCAGTGGTCGTAGGGATCGAGGATGCTGGTGAAGTTGGCGGCCAGGAGCCATCCGAGCAGCGGCATCGCGGCCTGGAAACCCGCGAAGGTGAGGGCGACGACCAAGGCGTGCCGGTAGTTGAAGCGGCCCATTTTCACGCCGCTGGTCAGCGAGGCGGCGAACGCGTCGGCGGACACACCGAATCCGACCAACCAGATGGACCAGAGGGACATCGTTGGGACCTTTCCCGGGACGTGAGTGCTTGTCTCCAGCCACTGTGACGCCACGGGTGCCGGTGTGTCCACGGGTAACTGAAAGTGTGTCTGACCACACCTTTTGCGACACCCGTCGCCCTGTTGAGACGCGTCGCGGTTTCGGGAAGAATCGTCATCGCGGGCGGAAAAACGACCCGCGACGAACAGCCCGCCGGTCGCTGTGACAGCCTCCGGCGGGACGACCACCCGGAAGAAGGAATGATGACGGCCACCGGCGCTGACGTGACCCGGGTCACGGAGGACTACCTCGCGCTGATCTGGAAGGCCTGCGAGTGGCCCGACGACGGGCGCCGCCCGAACACCACCGACCTGGCCGCCGCCCTCGGCGTCACCCCCTCAACGGTCTCGGCCAGCCTGAAGCGCCTGGCCAGGGAGGGGATGATCAAGTACCGCCCCTACGGGAACATCGAACTGACCGAGGAGGGGGAACGGATCGGGCGCGCGGTGGTGCGGCGTCACCGCATCATCGAGACCT
>CAJPNZ010000098.1 GCA_905372155.1 Propionibacteriaceae bacterium | reverse complement strand
TTCACCACCTCCAAGCCGGTTGAGCCGGGGCGCGAGGAACGAGCGACCCGAGTCGGAACCCCCGGCAACCGAACACCAAACCCGACCACAAGCCCCCGGACCCCATCTCTTAGGGCAGGACATAGAGTTGACGGCATGATCCTGATTGTCGTGAAGTTTCCCGTGAAGCCCGGACTGGCCGATGAGTTCATCGAGGCGGTGGGGCCGTTCACCTCCGCCACCCGCGCCGAGCCGGGCAACAAATGGTTCGAGTGGTCCCGCAGCGTGGAGGACCCGAACGAGTTCGTTCTCGTCGAGGCCTTCAACGACGACGCCGCCGAGGCCCACGTCACCTCCGACCACTTCAAGGCCGGACTCGAAACCATGCGCCCCTTCCTGACCGCCACCCCCAGGATCATCTCGCGCACCGTCGACGGTGACGACTGGGACGCCATGGGCGAGCTCCGGATCGATTGACCCCGATGCGGTGAATCCGCGGGCAGCCGTCTTACAGGAATGGATTGAAACGGTACGTGCGCCTCAGCGAGCGGGGTGAGCCGAAGCTGGTTGGCGACGAGCGCGTGGAGAACAACGAAAAGCCGGACCGCGAGGAATTCGACATCACCGGGGTCGAGGGGATTGCCCCGCGGTGGTGGTTCCCAGTTCCGGGGCTGTTCGCCCGGAAGCTCGCGGTCCGGCTTGACGCAGGTTCACATGAGGGCCTGGTCACCGGTCTTCGGCAGTCCTGCCTTGCGGGGGGTCGAGGTTTCGGTGGCCTCGGCGCTTCGGGTCTCCTTCGTCGGAGTGGCGGATGCGGTTGCCTCGGTAGGCTTCCGCTCACCGCCCCTGGACGTCCTCTTCTCACCCGAGTCGGAGGACTCGGTCGTCGAGACGGAAGTGGCGCCGCGGGCGTTCTCCGCGTTTTCTGCTCCTGACCGTCCGGCTCCCCCGGCGCTCTCGGTCAGTCCCGCGCCGAGCGGGTCGCCGTAAGTCGCGAAGTTCTGGGTGGCGTACCAGCTCCCGTTGCCCGGGCTATGGGCGATGCCGATTCCCAGGGAGTCCACGTTGGGGTCGGTCATGTTGGCGTAGTGCGGCGGGGAACCCAGCCACTGCTCGAACAGCAGCGCGCCGACGTCACCGCCGTCGCTGCGCCAGGCAACGTTCTCGGAGCCTCCCTTCCAGCCCTGCGGGTAGTGGTCGGTGAAGTTCGGACGGTGTTCCATCGAGTTCCGGGAGGCCATCTGCTCGGACCAGTCCTGTGCGACCGCATCCAGCTCGGCGATCCGGGTCACGGGTTTCAGTCCCAGACCGGTTCGCAGTTCGTTGACCCTGTTCAGGATGGTCCTGGCGTACTCCGCGCCCTTGCTGTTGACGTCCGCTGGGAGAACGGCGGGCCGTTGTGAATTCGCCTCGGCGTGAGCAGCCAAGGCGAAGAACGAAACCACAGCGGCCAGCAGCGCCACCAGGGACAGACGAGCCTTCTTCATCGGCTTCATCAGCAGTCCTCTCAGTTGGGGGGCAAACACCCGTTCATCCAATCACTTCCTTAATTTTTTTTCAGGTTCCGATACGTAACTTTCGGACAGGAGTGAGCGTCATAGTCCCTGTTCATGGGCTTCAGAGCCCACCAAGCAGCGCTCGAAAAGTCCCAAGAAAATCTCAGGATATGGGCGTTTTGAGCATCCGGGATGTTCATCTGGCCGAAAGGCTGACACGACCTGCGAGGAGATTTCCGCGCGTTCAGCCCAGGACCTCCGCCGCCTCCCGCAGGCATTGGCGCAGCGCCGAGGCCGAGGGGAAGCCCTCCCGGTCCGGCCAGGCCAGGCACGCCTCGACACCGATACCGATGATGGCGCGAGCACGGGCGCGAACCCCCAGCCCGTCGCCGGCCAGGAGGGTTTCCAATGCGGTGGTCCACACGGTGGTCTGCTGCCACAGCAGGTCCTGGAGTCGGGGATTGCCGTGCACCAGTTTCATCCTGCGCGCGAAATCGTCGATCCAGTCGGCGGAGTCGGCCAGGATGGAATCGACCAGACCGACGACTTCCTCCGGCGTTCCCGCCACCGGCGCCGAGGTGGCCTCGCGGTGGATCGTCTGCCCGATGCTCCCGGTCAGGATGACGTCGACGATGACGGCCTCCTTGGTTCCGAAATGCCGGTAGAAGGTCATGGGTGAGACGTCGGCGGCGTCGGTTATCTGTTCGACGGTGACGTTGTCGAACCCGTTCGCGGTGAACAGGTCGAGGGCGGCGTGCCGGATCCTCTTGCGCGTGGCGAGTTTCTTGCGCGTTCGGCGGTCGCTGCTCATGGCCGCGATTGTACGAAACCGCGCACCGCGGCGGATGTGGCGAGGACGGCGGCTGCGACGGCCGCCACCAGCGCGCTGGCCCCGAACACCGTCTGCACGGCAGCGACGTAGGCGCCGGATGCGGCTGCCCGGACGGATGCGGCCTGCGCTGCAGGCAGGCCGTCGGCCACCGCGAAGGCCGCGGCGATGGACTGGGCGATCGCCGCCCCGTCGGCACCGGGCATTTTCCCGGCGGTTCCCGCCACCCCTGCGGCATAGCAGTTCCCGGTCAGTGACCCGAACAACGCGACCCCCAGGACGGCGCCGAGCTGGCGGATGCCGTTGAGCAGGGCCGCTCCGGCCCCGCCGCGCTCGTCCGGGACGGCGCTCATGCCCGACGTGATGCCTCGCGACTGCCCGACGCCGAGACCCATTCCGGCCGTCAGCAACCCCCAGAACATCGGCGAGTACCCGCTGCTGGTCGTGCTGGTCGCGCACAACCACAGTCCGGCTGCCACGAACACCAACGCGATCGGCAGGATGAGTTCCCGAAGCGCCTCGAACCGGGCCAGCCATCCTGCGACGACGGCACCGATCACCGCCGTCAGCGCAACCGGCATGAGCATCATCCCTCCCGTTGTGGCGTTGTTGCCGAGGACGGTCTGAAGGTAGCTGGGAGCGACGAACAGGATTCCGAAGAGCACGCAGCTGATGAGCATGAGGACCAGCACCGAGGTCCGGAAACGGCAATCCGCCAGCAGCCCCAGGTCGGTGAGCCTGTTCCCGGACCGGGTTTCGAGAAGCACGAAAACCACCAGCAGAACCACCCCCACCGCGAGCGGACCCCAGGTGGTCGGCGCCGCCCAGGTGCGTTCGGCATTGATCAGTCCCCAGGTGAGCAGGGAGAAACCCGATGCGGAGATCACGATCTGCGCCAGGGGAAGCGGGCGTTCCCCGGCCCTGGCCCGGCCGCCGGGGACGAAGACCAGGCACAGACCCAGGACCAGGACCGCGACCACGATGTCGAGCCAGAACACGGCGCGCCATCCCCAGCGGTCGATCATGGGTCCGCCCACGAGGGGACCGAATGGCGCACCCACCGCACCGGCGGCCGTCCAGATCGCCGTCGCCACGGCACACCTACCGGACGGGAAGAGCCGGGGAATGAGCGCCAGCGACATGGGGGTGAAAACCGATGCGGCGAGCCCCATGACCACGCGGGCGGCAAGCAGCACGATCACCGTCTTCGCCACCGCGGCCAGGACCGCTCCGGCGATGAACGCGACAATCCCTCCGAGCAGGAGGCGGCGGTGCCCGAACCGGTCCCCCAGCGCGCCGCCCAGCAGCAGCACGGACAAGGATGCGAGGTTGTAGGAGGACACGATCCACTCCAGCTCCCCGCCGCTGGCCCCGAGCCCCGACGCCAACGCAGGCAGTGCGACGTTGATCATCGTCGTGTTCATGAACAGCAGAACCATGCCCAGCGACAGGGCGGCGAGTCCGCACCACCCACTCTTGATGTTAGTTACTCGCACATGTTAGAAACTACCATCAGTTTTGCCGGTCCCGGTCGGCGAACACCGCACATCCGCGCTGTCACGCACGCGGCACCCCACGTCCGGCGGCTTCCTCCGGCTCCGCTGCCCCGGGCTCTTCCCCGGTGCCTCAGGGGAGCGCTAGGACGTGTTCGTACACGTAGTCGTCGCAGACCTGCTCGCCCACCGGCATGATCTTCACGCCGACCCTCACGAAGCCGTGTTTCTCGTAGAACCGGCAGGCGCGGACGTTGCCCTGGTTGGTGTTGAGCCAGATGGATGCGACCCGGAGGTCGGCGGCAGCGATGCGTTTGGCCTCGTCCAGCAGGGCCTTGGAGACGGTGCCGCCGTGCCTGTTGAGGCGCACGTAGCACTTGGAGAGGTAGGCGGCCGGCAGGCGCGTGACCCCGAAGGAGGGATCCGGCAGGAAGTCGTCGCCGGCCATCATGAGCAGGTAGCCGTCGAGGCCTTCGCCGGTCTCGTGCACGAGGACGACGTGCAGTGGCGCATCCAGGTAGGTGCGGAACCGCTCGGGGCTGAGGTTTTCCTCGACGAAAACCGCGATGTCCTCGTCGGTGATCTCGGGCGGACAGGCCATCGGGAAGGTTTCCGCGGCCAGCACGGCGAGCGCCTCCACGTCCGATTGCTGCGCGGCACGCACCCGGGATTCGCTCATGGGAGCACAGGCTAGCGGGAGCCCGCCCGCCGGGTTCGGTGCGTCACGGATTGAAACGGACGAACGACCTGCACCCCTGCCCGGGGAGGTCGCGGATCTCGGTGAAACCGATCGACTCGTAGAACGCCCGCTGCCCCGGTTCCGCGTCGGTCAGGAGCACGTGCTGGCGCACCCGGCCGAAGGGGGCGAAGGCCCGGTTGACGAGCGCCGTCGCGATTCCGCGACGCCGGAAGGAGGGGTGGACGAGAACGTCCTGCAGGTAGGCGATGGTGGCCCGGTCGGAGACGATGCGCGCCAGGCCGATCAGTTCCCCTCCCGACCGCGCGGTGACCACGACCGCCGAGTTCTCCAGCCCGCGGATCAGCGCATCCAGGTCGTCGGTGTAGGCGGCCCATCCCACGGAGTCGTAGAGCGTCCGCGTCTCGTCGCGGGACGGGAGCCGGTCGGCGTCGTAGCTCACCTCGTCGTCACACGTCACGCGCCCATTCTTCCCCACAGCCACCGTCTGTACCGTAGGGGTTGTACTTCCCGTATCGCAAAGGGCGTTCCGCCTGTATCGCAGGAACGCCTGCGGGCACCGCTGTCAGCTGCCAAACCCCTTGTCAAAGAGGTATTTCGTCGGCCTCTCCCCGTCCCTGTCCGCAGCTCAGGGATCTGCCGTTCCAGTCGACGCCACGCCCCAGCAGGAACTCCCATTCCCGGCGGATGAGACCATCCTCGAACTCGAAGATGTCCAGCGAACGCCTGCCATCCGTGTCCACGAGCAGCGTGGCGATGCGTCTGCGGTCCTCGGATTCAAGCATCTGGTGCGTCCTGAACCGGGAGGCCGACTGCGCATATGCAGCGACGATGGTCTCACAGTAGCGCTCACGCCCTTTGATGACGTCTTCCTCCAGGACCCATTCGACCTGTGGGTGCAGGAACTCCCGGTAGTCGTCCCAGTCCCGCCGGTTCTCCGCATCGAAGAACTCCGCCAGCTTCCTTCGGAAATCACTCATCGCTCACCCTTTCGGGGCCAGTCAACCATTGCTCACAGCATCAGGGCGACCATGTTGGCGTAGCGGCCCGACGAGTTCCACCACTGCTCAAAGAGCCGAACAGGGACTGTACTTTTTGTATCATAGAAGGCGCTCCATCTGTATCATGGGACTTCATGGAGTACCGTCCGCGAGTCCTTGACATGGTCCTGGACGATCTGATGTCCGGGCTTCCCGCGATCGCCCTGGACGGTCCAAAGGGGGTCGGCAAAACGGCGACCGCTTCCCGTCGCGCCAGCCGCACCTGGGCCCTGGACTCCGAATCGCAGCGGGCAATAGTCGCGGCCGAACCCTCCCGAGTGGCCGGGTCGGGCACCACGTTCATCGACGAATGGCAGCACGTGCCCACCGTCTGGGACGTGGTTCGCCGGGCCGTCGACGACGGCGCCCAACCGGCTTCCTTCTTGCTGGCAGGAAGCGCCACCCCCAAACCCCGGGCTCCCATCCACTCCGGGGCGGGCCGGATCGTGTCGCTTCGCATGAGACCCATGGCCCTGTGTGAACGGGTGGGTGCGAATCCTACGGTTTCCCTGAACGCCCTGTTGCGGGGAGAAGCTGGGGCACTGCGCGGGGACACCCCCGCCGGCCTGGATCACTATGCCCACGAAATAGCCGCCTCGGGCTTCCCCGGAATCCATGGCCTACCGGAACGCTTGCGCCGCATGCAGCTGGACGGCTACCTGCAGCGACTGGCTTCGAAGGAGTTGCGGACGGAGGACGATCCGGTCCTGCGGCGCCCCGAAACCCTCATGTCCTGGTTGCGTTCCTATGCGTCGGCCGAATCCACCACGACCACGTATGAGAAGATCCGCAACGCCGCGGCAATCGGCGACGGCACTCCCCCGAATCGACCCACCACGCTTCGTTACCGCGACTGGCTCACGAGCATGTGGCTTCTGGACCCCGTCCCCCCATGGCAGCCATTGGGAATCAGCCTCGGGGCACTGGCTTCCTCCCCGCGTCACCAGTTGGCGGATCCGGCCTTGTCGTTGCGTTTGTTGAGTGGTTCGGCGAGATCCCTCCTGCAGGGTCGTGACGACGTGGTCCTCCCCGGCTGCGCTCCTTTGTTCGGGCGCTTGTTCGAGGCTTTGGCGACATTGACCGTTCGCGTGTGCGCACAGGTCTCGGATGCCGTGGTCTCACATCTGAGGACGAAACGCGGTGATCACGAGATCGACCTGATCGTCGAGGGCCCCGAGAGGGAGCTGCTCGCGATCGAGGTGAAGCTCGCATCTGCGATAGGCGACGACGACGTCCGTCACCTGGACTGGCTGCGCGGCAGGCTGGGCAGTCGGCTCACGGATGCGCTCGTCGTGACGACAGGGCCCGCCGCGTATCGTCGCAGGGATGGGATAGGTGTCGTGCCGCTCGCTCTCCTAGGGCCCTGACTCCTTGGCGCTCTTCCCCGGGGGTCGCGATTTCACAGCATCGGGGCGGCCCGATGATCGGCTGAGCCGATCCGGACCGCCCCGATGTCGCAGACGTTGACCGGTGTCGTCAGGAGGCGACGAGACCAGAGCCGCCCGGGTTCTTGTAGCTGGCAAAGTTCTGGGTGCCGTACCAGGACTTGGTGGACGAGTTGTAGGCCAGGCCGATGCCCAGCGCGTTCGCGTCGGGGGCGACCATGTTGGCGTAGTGGCCCGGCGAATTCCGCCACTGCTCGAAGAGCCGGGCACCGATGTCCCCACCTCCGGAGCCGCCTCGCATGGCGACGTTCTCCGAGGCCGAGCTCCACCCTCGCGGGTAGCCGCTGGCGAACTTCGGCCGATGCGACATCGAGTTCCTCGACGCCATCTGCTGGGACCAGTCCTGGGCGATCGAGTCCAGTTGGGCGTAGCGCGTCACGGGCCTCAGCCCGAGGCTGGCGCGCAACTCGTTGACCTTGACCAGGATGGTGCGGGAGTATGCAGCACTGCTTTGCACGACGGCCGCGGGGGCACTCTGCACGGCGGTCTGAGGCGCATCCGATACGGCGGAGGCCTGGCTAACCGGAGCCGCGACGAGCGGCACGGCGGCCAGCAGGGCACCCGCGAACAAACGCGTCATCTTCATGAAGCAGTCCTCTCTTGGTTAGGGAAAATGGACTGCGGAACACTCCAGCACACGAGCGCTGGTCTCGTCAGCGCAACGACACGACGAGTCCGGAGGTTGACGAATACACCCTCGCAGGTCATTCACCGTTTGACTGGCCCTTTTACCCGGTCGACCGGCACGCCCGAAAATCCTTCGCCCCACTCGGCTCCTCGGGCGTGTCAACGAGGACGACACCCGAATGGGATCCGTCGCGGACCTAAAGCGACAAAGCTGCTTTTGTTTCCGGCGTCGTGAGCGTGCCACCGGACAGCGGAATCACCGCGCATCAACGTTTCACGACGGCCCTCCACATCCTCACCAAGGTTAAGAACTTTGGACGAAAGTGAGGTGGTGTTCCGCTGAGAGGGGTGTGATTCTGGGGTCTGGGGCAGTCGATTGCGTCAAGCCTTTGACGAAGAACTTCACGCGCGTGAGACGGAGCACCGCGGCATGGTTTTCTCGCGATTCGAGAACACCGGGAGGCGTGATCCGAGGAGGTGACCCAATGGCGGAGGAGATGCGAGAACCGGCAGAGGTGGGATACGCGACGCTGGGGCAGGCCGTGATGGGGCATGTGATGATCTCCGTGGTCATCGCGCCTCTGGTCGTCGGGGTGTTGTGGCTGCTCGGCCTGATCATGCAGCTGGGAACCGACCTCGGCACCATTGTGGTGCTGGGGCTGGTGGCGACCGTGACCAGTGAGATCCTGATGGCTCTGGGTGAGCGACCTGCGGTGGTGCGGGCCCGGCATTCGACTCCCGGTGGGTGGGCCTACGCCATGTGGATCTTTGTGGTTCCGCCGCTGGTGGGTTTCGTCGTCGGGTGGTGGGAATCGCCCCAGGTCGCGTTGCCGACGGCCCTCGCCGTTCTCATCGTGTTCTGGGCCGTTGGCCTGTGGTCGCAGCCGTGGAAACGGGGCGACAGCCAGGCCGAGGTGCGTGCCAAGTGGGAGGCCACGAAGGAGATGACCGCGGAAACGTTCGGAGAGGACAAACTCAGTGACGGCTGGGTGATTCCGCGGGACAAGACAGAATGAACCTCGCTTCAGGTGATCGCGGAACAACAAGATCGACGTTCCGCGATCACCTGCATGCATGCGGAAAACTGAAGGGGCGTGGTCCGATGATGATTTCCCGGGATTCTGCGGATCAGGGTTTTGCGACACAGGAGCGGCCAGCGGTGGAATATGTGATGATCCCTTTTCGGCTGAGTGGTGCAATTACTGCTGGGAGGTCAGGCGCCGGAGGGGTGTCCGGATGATTGACGAGGATGCGCCCGGGGGCGGCCAGGAGATTTGCAGGAATGATCGGAAGCGAGGTGGGGCCCGGGAATGCAGTCCGCTGTGGGCGAGCGTGCTCGGTCGGCTGCTGTCGTCGCTGGTCGGGGTTCCGTTTCTCGTCGGCGTGCTGTACCCCCTCAGTTGGTTGCTGCACCTGGAACTCGGTTTCGGGACCGCGACACTGATCGGCCTCGCGACGGCAACAACGAGCAGCGTGCTCCTCACGCTAGCGGAGCGCCCCACGGTGGTGCGGGCCCGGAATCCGAGGCCCGGTGGCTGGGACCATGCCATCTGGATTTTCGTTCTGCCTCCCATCGTCGGGGCCGGTATCGGCGGGTGGCAGGCACCCGAACTGGCGCTGCCGTCGGGGCTGGCCGCTCTCGTCGTGTTCTGGACAGCGGCTTGTGCCGTCAAACCGTGGAGAAGGGCTCTGCGCAAGGCCGATTACCAGGCCAATTGGGAAGCGACCAGGAAATGGTTGCAGGAGACCGAGGAGAACAGCTGATCCATGATCGGTTTCGGCCCCACGGCCTCTGCCGACAACCTCTTCGCCGATCAGCGTGGCACCCGGCCGGGGCGGAGTTGCGAGCGACTACAGAAATGTTTTCTCCGCCGGTCTGCTTCTCTTCGTCCCGCGTGAGGGAATTCCCGGAAGGGATGTCGTGGGCGAGCGGGGCGGGTGCGATTCAAACCGATCAGGACGCTGGGACCGAAGAATCAGGCATCCGGGGTGGCGGCAATGCCTCGACAGCAGACGCGTCGAGGCCTGTTCACAGCCATCCTCAAGCTGCCCTGACCCAAGGGTTTCGCTTGCCGAGGTGCTGATCGACTTCCACAATCGAGAGGTTTCACAAAACACACGGGACGCCGCTTATGATCTCGTCACCAGTCCGCAATGTCCAGTTCTTGACGAACCCCGGCAAGATCATCAATGAAATCATTCTGCAGGTCAACCCAGACCATTCGCATTGTTGCGGCCCGGGCGGCCAGCTCGCCGACAGCTTCTGCTTGTGCAGGGTTGGCAGCGATGAAGCTTCTCACGTTCTTTGCGTTACAGATCACATCAGCCGGAATTCTCTCGGCCTGGGCACGCGAAAAGAGCGCTTCCGCTTCGGCGCGTTGTTCTGCCAATCGCTGACCCAGACGGGCATGAGCAGCGCTCGCCTCCAGAGCAAGCGACGACAGGCCTGTCGGAGCCGTGGCGGCCCACTCGGTCAGCGCCGCCGCCGCCTGGGCCAACCCGATTGGGTCTCCGGGAACGAGTTGACCCGGGTCCACGGGGGTGCGCGTCACGGTGCCCGTCGGACGGAACTCCAATGATTCCTCTGCCAAGACGCCTGAGCGCGTCAGTAGTTTCACTGCGACGACGCGCGACAGTTCCCGAGAATCTGGACGTCCGGTATCCGCACACAGCTCCGCCGTCATCAGTGCTCCTTGATTTTCTTGATATCGGGAGGCAGCGTGCCCCAGTCCCATTCCTTGGCCCACTTCCCGTCTTTTTCCACCACGCGGGATGTGCCAATATCACCAGACAACAGCCACAACACGTCGGCATCCTCCTGCCACACCACCCCCACCGGATGCGCACTCAGGAGATAACGCCGATCGTCGCTCCACACCACCTCGCCCGCCGAATTCTTGATCACCGGATACACATTGCGCTTCCCGTCGATCTCCTCCGAGAGAAACTCTGAGGTGTACCGCCCCGACGCCGATGTCCGCGTCTCCCCGTCACGCAACACAGCAGGATCCACAGCAAACAACACAAACCACACCCACCAGAACACCACCGCCACCACCCCCACGGCACCGGCCAACAAAACCCATGCCCTCGCCCTCATGAGTACGGCCATCCCTTCCCACTTCCGCTCACCACGTTACCTTGGGAATCGACGATCACCGTACTGCTTCCTTTCCATCCGATATGGATATTGTAGGGGTCGGCCATTCCAAAGGTCACTATCTCAGCAACCTTGTTCTTCCACGTATCAGTTTCATACTTATAATTCGGATCGATAACATCATTCCATTGATAGTTGGAGTTGACGGTCACTTCATAGTTTCCATCCGGCAATGGTTTAACTGAGGTCGTGCCGTTGTGCTGAAATCCACCAACAGTACCGTCCGTCCCATGAAGATACTGATACCCAACGACTCCTTCGCCATTATCAATTTCCACTGAGCTCTCTGTCTTGAACGATCCTTCACTCCGCCCAGATTGGCGATACTGCTCAACCGCAGCCGTAGCTTGAGTGTTGTTATATTTCTTCATCTCCTCGGTCAGGATCTGATTTTCCTGCATGTAACGGGTCCAAGCGGGGTCATTGTCGATGTTCCAATCGTCACCACCGGTAAGATACCGTTCCAGAATCGCCCGCCCCGCCCAATCGTTGTCGAAATGACCGCTGCCAGGCTTGCCTCCGCGACGCTCATCTTCCCTGACCCTGTCGCCACTCCTGCCATCAGGATCGGGGTTTTCCCATTTCCCGGGCAGAGCCCCGGCAGCGCCAAGGTTCGATGTGCCCTTGTTGGGCCATTGGTGGGTTGGGTCAGCATCGGCATGAGCCTGCGCAACCGCCTGCTCGGTATCGCTACCGGTTTTCTCCAACTCCTCGATCACAGCCTGGAAATCAGCAA
>CAJPNZ010000097.1 GCA_905372155.1 Propionibacteriaceae bacterium | reverse complement strand
GGGCGACCCGGTGCGTGATCGCCCACGCCGTCCGGGAGGGGCGTTACGCCCCGACCGCGACCCTCGCGGTCACCTTCACCACGCGGGCGGCGGGGGAGCTGAAGTCGCGGCTGGCGGGGCTCGGGGTGCGCCGGGTCTCAGCCCGGACCATCCACGCCGCCGCACTCAGCCAGTGCCGCTATTTCTGGCCCACGGCCTACGGTTCCGAGTTCCCGGCGCTGCTGGACAATCCCTTCCCGCTGGTGGGGCGGGCCGCGAACCGGGTGCTCGGCAATGCCGACACGAACCTGGTGCGGGACCTGATCGTGGAGATCGGCTGGGCCAAGTCCAGCAACGTTCCCCCCAGCCGCTATGCCCGGCTCGCCCGCGGCCGTGCGGTCGCGGGGGTGGAACCCGAACGAGTGGCCCAGGTGATGGAGGCCTACGAGAAACACAAGACGAGCGCCGGGGTGGTGGATTTCAACGACATCCTCCTGTGCGCGGCCGCGCTGCTGGTGGAACACCCCGCCGTAGCCGAGCGGATCCGGGACGCCTACCGGCACTTCGTGGTGGACGAGTACCAGGACGTCTCCGCGATCCAGCACCGCCTGGTGTCGCTGTGGGTGGATGGCCGCCCCGACATCTGTGTGGTCGGTGATCCCCAGCAGGCCATTCACGGTTTCGCCGGCGCCAGGGCCGACTGCCTGACCGGTTTCGCCTCCGAACATCCCGGGGCCCGTCAGGTGAGATTGGTGCGCAACTACCGCTCCAGCCCGGGCATCGTCCAGCTCGCGAACCGCATAGTGCGTCGCCGTCCCAGCGCGGGGGACCTGTATCCCACGCGCCCCGAGGGACCGCCCCCTGAGTTCCATGCCGACGGCACGGAGGAGGACGAGGCTCGGACCGTGGTCGCCTGGCTGGGGGAGCGACACGCCGAGGGCACCCCGTGGGGTGAGTGCGCGGTGCTCTACCGCATCAACGCGCAGTCACCCGTCCTCGAGTCCGCCCTGGATGCCGCTCGGATTCCCTACCAGGTCAAGGGCACCGACCGGTTCTGGGAGCGTCCCGAGGTGCGCGACGCGGTGAACCGGCTGCACCGCGCCGCGCAGCGGGATCCCGGAACCCGCCCGGGGGAGCTGCTCGAGAAGGTGCTGGCCGAGTTGAGATGGGGTTCGGAGGCCCCGTCGGGAATGGGCGCGCAGCGGGAACGCTGGGAGTCCATCAACTCCTTGGTGCACATGATCCGTGATGCCCAGGAAACCGCCCCGGACTGGACCGCCCCCGGGTTCATCGCCTGGCTGAACGATCGTGCCAATCTCGAGACCCCGCCTGTCACCAGCGCCGTCACGTTGGCGACCATGCACGCCGCCAAGGGCCTCGAATGGGATGCGGTGGCCGTGGTCGGGGTGCGCGAGGGCATGGTTCCCTTCGCGCTGAGCCAGGAGGACCCCGCGCTGTCGGAGGAGCGAAGGCTCCTGCACGTCGCGGTGACGCGGGCCCGTCGGCGGCTCCGGGTTTCGTGGCCCGGCAGGCCTTCCCGCGGCCGGGGTGTGCTTTCCCGCTTCCTGACGGGCCTCGTGCCCGAGGAGCAGGTTCCCGCCACCCGCGCAGGCAGATCCGGGCGCGGTAGCGTGCGTTCCCGTACCTGTTTCGTCTGTGGGGGGCAGCTGACCGACGCCGCCGAACGCAAGCTGGGCCGTCACATCGGTTGCGAGGCGCCCTTCGACGAGGAACTCCTGGCCGCCCTGAAGACCTGGCGGCTGGAGACCGCCAACGCCGCGTCCCAACCGGCCTTCGTGATCTTCACCGACACCACCCTGCAGGCCATCGCCGAGGCCGAACCGGTGGATCGCGCCCAGCTGCTGCGGATCAGCGGCATTGGCGTGGTGAAGGCGGACCGGTTCGGTACAGACGTGCTGCGGATCGTGGCGGAACACAGCGTGAAGGGCGCGGCCCCGGCGGGGGAATGAAAAGGTCCCACCCGGGGGTTCGCCTTCCCCTGCGAACCAGCCCGAGTGGGCACCGTGGTATATAGTCAACCGCGTGGAGGGCACTTTAGTCAAGTACTACTCGCCAAGCAGTTTGCGAAGCTCCGCGTCGAAGTCCCCGTCGTCCTCATCACGGTGGGCCGGGTGCACGTAGGAGAGGGGATCCTCCAGATGCCGGGCTGTCGGCAACATGTCGGGGTGTTGCCACACACCATCGCGTTCGAGGGCTCCGTGACGATGTTCCATGGCCGCCCACAGATTCTCCGCGTCGCGGATCAGGCGGGGACGCAGCTCCAGACCGAGCAGATCCCGGAACACCTCGCGGGTGGGATCCGCGGAGGCGCGACGTCGACGTACCACCTCGTCGAGCTGAGTGGCGTTGGTCATCCAGCTCGAGGCGGCGCGGTTCGTGACATGATCCACCCACCCCTCGATCAGCGCCAGCAGTACCTCGAGGCGCCCGAGGATCTCCAGCTGCAGCTCAGTGCTGGCGGGCTTGAAGAACGACCCGCGAACTTTCTCCCCAACCGCGACGATCTCTTCCAGCGAGACCTCGTCATCGCCGATTTCCAGCTGTGAGGACAAGGCCTCGAAGTCGATCCGGATCTCGCGGGCGTAGTGGGCCAGGAGTGCTTCCAGCTGGGGGGACAGCCAACTGACTCCTTGGAACAGTCGTTGCCTGGCTGCCTCTCGCAGCAGCAGATAGAGCATGACGTCGCCGTCGGGCAGATCGAGGTCACGGGTGAACTCGGCGACGTTTGCAGGCAGTACCGTCACGGCGGCCCCCTTGGTGAGGGAGATTCCCACCTCCGAACCCGTGAGCGTGGATCCGGCGACTGACGCCAGCACCTTGCTCAACCGATCGCGGTAGATCAACGACGCCGAGGTTCGCATCATGGGGGCGAGCATCGACGAGAAATCGGCGAACTGTGGATTCTCGGGGACTGCTGTGCCACGCTGCAGTGCGTCGGCGAGCCCGTCGATGATCGGTTCGACCAGACGTCGCCATCCTTCGGATGTGGCCTCGATCCATTCCTCACGGCGTTGCGTAACCAGCGGTGTTCCGGAGGAGGTGAACTGTGTCACCGGGTCCAGCCAGGACTGGGCCAGTCGTTCCGCATCGACGATGGCGAGCCGTTCCCCGGGGGAGAGGGACGGGTCGGGTCCCAGCTCTGAGGCGAGATGGCGTGCCGCGGTGATCGTGGTCCGCCACGCGGCTTCCGGGTCCTGATCGGCCGGGGTGAAGCCGAATCTGATTCCACCGGATGTCTGAAGGCGCTGCATCTGCTTCATCAACTCGTCGAGATTCAGCTCATCGGTGTTGAGACCGAGCTGCTCCATCATGCGCTTGAGCTGTTCGAAGTCGAACCCTTCGGGAGTTGACATTGGACATCAGGCCTTTCGCACGGGAAACCGATTCGGCAACCATTCAACCTTACGGGATCAAGGAAAAGATCAAGGAAACCTGAGAAGGACGGTTCGGCGAGGTCCACTTGGTAGGCTTGTCGCCACCCATACGGCAGGCAAGGAGAGGCGAGTTGTCGCGAAACATGGTGGCCATCGTGTCCTCGGCGCTGTTCGTGCTGCTCGCCGCGGGGCTCATCCTGATCCCGGTGCCGTTCGTTACCTGGCAGCCCGGTAAGACCGTTGATGTGATGGGCAGCACCGAGGAGGGGCCGCTCATCGAGATCTCCGGCATCCCAACGAGCAACAGCGGCGGCAAGCTGCTGATGACAACGGTCTCCACAACACAGGTTGATTCCATCATCAGCCTTCCCTCGGCGCTCATGGCTCATATCGCCGCTGATTCGGATGTCCTGCCGCGCGATGTCGTGTACCCGGCCGGGAAATCGAACGCCGAGATGCAGAACGAAGCGGTCGCCATGATGGATTCCTCCCGCGTCAACGCGACCGTCGCTGCTCTCAGGGCAGCGGGGCAGTCCGTCACTGAAATGCCGATGGTGTCCTCGGTCAGCCTGTCCGGGCCCGCGAACGGGCAACTGCGGCCCGGTGACCTCATCGAGGCCGTGGACGGCAGTGAGGTGACAACCAACGATGAGGTGAAAACCGCCATCCAGACCAGGGCCGTTGGGGATCCCATCGTGTTCAGGGTGCTGCGCGGCGGTGCCAGTGAAAAGGTCACCGTGACAACCGCCACGGAACGGGACGGGGCGCCGTATCTCGGGATCTCGCTCTCGGCCGGTTACCGCTACGCGCCTTCCATCTCCTACAGGATCGATCCCGGCATCGTCGGTCCCTCCGCGGGCCTGGTGTTCGCGCTGGCGATCTACGACCGCATCACGGATGGTGTGCTGCGTGAGGGGCGTGTGGTGGCCGGCACCGGTCAGGTTGATGCCGCAGGAAAGGTGTACGGCATCGGTGGAATCCGAGAGAAGATCAAGGGTGCGGAGGCAGCCGGGGCGAAGCTGTTCCTGATGCCTGCCAGCAACTGTGCCGACCTGGGGGATCTGCACACCGATCTCAGGCTGGTTCCCGTGGGTACCCTCAGGGATGCAATCGCTGCGTTGCAGCTGGTCAACGAAGGACAGTCCACACAGGAGGTACCCAGCTGTGGCTGAGGTGGATCCGAGTCGCCTGATAGCGGCCCTGGCCGATATCGAGCGCCACGTTTCTGAGCTCGGATGGGATCAGCCAGCTCGATTGTTCGCGCTCGTGGAGACCACGACGCTGCTCGAACTGGAGCCGCAGCTGCGGGGACGGGTCGCCCAGACCGCGGAGGACGCGTTGACCGCCGTGGAGCAGGAGAATTTCCAGCTCGGCGGTGACATTGCCACGCGGCTGGCGCTCCTGACCTGGCCGGCGACCGTGACGGGATGCGCGATCGCGATGGAGCGGGCCTTCCTGCCACCCAGATTCGAATCCCAGGTGCCCGTGGACCCTGAAGAGGCCATCGAGTTCGTGAACAACCACGAGGCCCGCACCGACGTTCGGGTGGTGGTTGGTGTATTGCGTGACGGGGCGCGGCACGGTCTGGCCCGCGTCCTCAGTAATCCCGACGATCTGCTCGGCGCCGAGGATCTCGTTCCCGGCCTGGCCGATGCCCTGCTGGCCACGTTCAAGGAGGAGAACGCATGAGCGCAGAAGACCAAGCCGATGCTGAGAAGCGCCGGAACCCGTTGTTGATCTCGATTCTGATCTTCGGCGTTCTCGTCCTGTTGGTGGTGGTGGTGGCTCGGTTCTACACCGACTACCTGTGGTTCAGCAGCGTGTCCGCCTCGACGGTGTTCACCACCCAGCTGGCCGCCCGGGTGGGGCTGTTCCTGGGGTTCGGATTGCTCATGGGCGGCGGGGTGTTCGGCTCCCTTGCGTTGGCCTACCGGCTACGTCCCCCGGTGAGGCGCGCGAATCTGGATTCCGAGCTGCTGCTCCAGCTGCGCGACAACCTGGACCGGCGTTCCCGGATACTCATGCTGCTGCCCTCGGCCGTGGCTGGTCTGCTGGGCGGCGGAGTTGCCGCCGGTCAGATGCCGGTCTTCCTGGCATGGGTCCGCGCCACCGACTTCGGTACTCCTGACGCCGTTTTCGGGTTGGATGCGTCTTTTTACGTGTTCCAGCTGCCCTGGTGGCGGTTCGTGCTGAGCTACGTGAGTTTCATGGTGGTGGTCTGCCTGATCGGAGCGCTGCTGGTCCATTTCCTCACCGGTGCCATGAATTCCAAGGCCTTCCGGAAGTCGGGAAATCTCAAGGGAGCCGGCAAGGCAGCTCAACGGCAGGTATCCGTTCTACTCGGGGTCACGTTGCTGTTGTACGGGATCGCTTCCTTCCTCGACCGATACGGTTACCTGACCACCCAGAACAACCTGTTCACGGGTGTCAACTACACGGATGCGACCTCTCGGATCCCGGCCAGCCTGATCGTCGCCGCGATCGCGGGGATCTGCGCACTGCTGTGCTTCTACAACGCGTGGCGGGTGAGGTGGAGCGTGCCCGGTATCGCCGTGGGGCTGTTGGTGATCTCCGCGATGATCCTCACCGCCGTCTACCCGTGGGCGGTGCGCAGTTTCGTGGTCAAACCCAATGAACCCGACCTGGAACGTCCTTGGATAGCCAACAACATCGAGGCGACGAGAAAGGCCTTCGGAATCGATTCGGTTCAAATCACGGACTACGAGGCCGTGGACAGCGTGAGCGCGGGGCAGTTGCGTGCCGACGCAGCCGCGCTGCCGGCGATCCGGTTGATGGACCCGGCCATCATCGCTCCGACCTTCGAGCAGCTCCAGCAGGTACGCGGTTACTACCGGTTCCCCTCCACCCTCGATGTCGACCGCTACAACGTGGAGGGTCGGGAGACGGACTCCGTCGTTGCCGCCCGCGAGCTCGACCTGAATGCCGTCGAGGCGGGCAACACCTGGAACAACATGCACACGGTCTACACGCATGGTTACGGCTTGGTGGCGGCCTACGGCAACCGTCGCGAGTCGAACGGAGAACCCACCTACTTCTCAGGGGGAATCCCGACCGAGGGCCTGATCAAGCAGGAACAGCCCCGCATCTACTTCGGCGAGGAATCCAAGCACTGGGTCATCGCCGGCGCCCCCGAGGGTGCGGAACCGGTGGAGCTCGACACCCCGGGCGGCGGGCAGGAACACACCGAGACCAAGTACACCTACCAAGGGAGCGGTGGTGTTCCCGTCGGCAACTTCCTGAACAAGGCTGCTTTCGCCGTGCGTTTCGGGGACATCAACCTGCTGCTCTCCGAGAGGGTAAACCCCAACTCGCGGTTGCTGTTCAACCGGGTCCCGGTGGACCGGGTCAAGGAGGTGGCGCCGTTCCTGACGGTGGATTCCGACTCCTACCCGACCGTGGTCAACGGGCGCATCGTCTGGATCATCGACGCCTACACCACCACCGCCGACTACCCGAACTCGACCCGGGTCGACTGGACCCAGGCCATCAAGGACACCCGCACCAGCGGTGATCGTACGTCCTCCGGTGCGCAGGTCAATTACGTCCGCAACTCGGTCAAGGCCACGGTGGACGCCTACGACGGTACCGTCACCCTCTACGGCTGGGACGAATCGGACCCGATCCTCCAGACCTGGGCGAAGGTCTATCCGGGGATCATCACCCCGAAGTCCGAGATCAGCCCCGAGCTGATGGCGCACCTGCGTTACCCGCAGGACCTGTTCAAGGTACAGCGCCAGATGCTGGGGCTCTACCACACGACGAACCCGTACACCTTCTTCCAGCAGTCGGACATCTGGGAGGTGCCATCCGATCCCGTCAAGGGCGGCGAGAGCGGCACCAAGGAGCCCCCTTATTTCCTGACCATCAAGTGGCCGGGTGAGGAGCAGGCGCATTACTCCAACACGACGGTCTTCGTCCCACGGGGACGCGAGAACCTCTCGGTCTACATGGCGGTGAACGCGGATGCGACCAGCCCGAACTATGGACAGCTGCGGGCGCTGAAGCTCTCGGATGCCAAGCAGATCCCGGGGCCGGGCCAGACCTTCAACGCGATCTCGACGAACGAGGCCGTGGCGGAACGGCTGCTCCCGTTCAACCGGCAGGGCAACACGAGCGCCATCTATGGGAACCTGCTCACCATTCCGGTGGGTGGTGGCCTGATGTACGTGCAGCCGATCTACACCCAGACCAGTACCACCAGCGGTGGCTATCCTGCGCTGCGGTTCGTCGTGGCGCGTTTCGGTGAACACGTCGGGATCGGTGACACCCTGAAAGCCGCCCTCGACCAGGTGTTCCAGGGCGATGCAGGAGCCGAGACGGGTGAAAAGCCCGTGGATAGCTCCTCGAACGGACAGCAGCAACCCCCGCCGACCTCTGAGGAGGAAACCAAGGAGCAGGCGAAGGCGCTGCTGAAAGAGGGCGTGGCCCTGTTCGCGGAGGCCGATCAGGCCCTGAAGGCCGGCGATCTCGCCACCTATCAGCAGAAGACCAACGAGGCAAAGGCCAAGACGGAACGGGCGCTCGCCCTGCTCAACCAATGAGCGTGGCCTGGATTCCGGCGGCCTGCAAGCCGGGTTCGAGAAACTTGGCCGGGCCGCCGATCGCGATGGTGACGTCCTCAGGACAGATGTTCGCACGCCAAGCAGCGTTGACCTGCTCCGCCGTGGTATTCGCCAAGGCGGTGTGGTGGTGGTCGACGAAGCTGGGGTCGAGACCCACCGCGATCAGGGCCGCGGCTTGGACCGTGACGTCGGCCGCCGTCTCGTACTGTAGTGGAGAGGCCTGTACCAGGTAACGGGCGGCATCCCTGACCTCGCCATCGGTGAAGGGGCCGGGGGACAGGAGCGCGTCCAGGATACGAGCGGTGGCATCGGCCGCCGAGTTGTTGTTCAGGGCAGTCGCCAGCACGAGGGAGCCTCCCGTGCGGCGTGCCGACACCCCACCTGAAACGCCGTAGGTATAGCCGAGACGTTCACGGAGCTCCAGGTTCAGGCGGCTGGCGAATGCCCCGCACATGATGTGCCCACCCAGTTTGAGGGCCGCCCAGTCAGGGTCCCGGCGGCCTGGGGTGGGGACGAATACCTGCACCACGGTCTGGGCTGCCTGCGGGAGATCGACCAAAACGATTCCGGGACGGCCCGGGATTCCTTGGGGAGGTGGTGCTGGGGCCCGTTTACCCTGCCAAGTCTCCAGGGGAGCCATCAGCTCCTCTGTGTCCAGGCCGTTCAGATCACCTGCGAGGATCAACGTCGAGCCCTCGGGAACCCACATGTGTTCATGCCATTCCCGGACTGCTTCACGGGTGATCGCCTCCAAGGTCTCGGGGGAGCCGGCGAGGGGACGTCCCTCGCGTTGTTCCAGGCCGAACAACGAAGCGTTCAGGGATTCCCGGGTGACGGCCGTGGGGGAGGCCATCCTGGTTTTCCAGGCGGCAATCTGGGTCTCGACGTGATGAGCCAGATCGGATTCGTCGAAGGCTGGTTCCCTTACCACGGAAGCGAACAGCTCGAGTGCTTTCGGCAAGCGGCGGGCTGGGGCGCTCAGGCCCAGCCGGGTGTATCCCCATGTGGATTTCCCGAGCATCGCAGCTCCTTGCAGTTCCAGCCGTTCCACGATGTCCGGCAGGGTGATGGTGGCCTCGTCGCAGGAGTGCAGGACAACTGTGGCCACACCCTCCATTTCCCGTGGCTCGGCTTCCAGCGGGCCGGGAAGCACCAGTTCCACGGATGCGAGGGCCTGACCTGGAAGGTTGATGAACGCAAGTTCCAGTCCCGAGTCGAGGGAGGAACGAAGCAGCTTCGGAAAATGCCACGGACGTGGCTCTACTATGGCGGGACGAATCACGATGCGCCCTTCGGCAGGTAGTGCAACTGGCTGGACGCTGGGCGATGCGCGAGTACCCGGAGCACCTCGTCGGACGTAACGGCCGCGAGATCGGCCAACCGGGTGTTGATCAGCGCGGGGTCACCCAGGGTCGTCCACATGTCAGCGGTGGCTTCCGCGCGGTCCTCGACGGCGGCAAGCTCGAGGAGCCAACCGCGTTCGTACTGGGCCTTCGCCCGTTCCAACTCCTGCTCGGATGGGGCATCCATGTCAGCCAGTTCTTCCAGGATCGCCTCGGCCAGATCCCGGGTGTCCACCCCATCCGCTGGCCTTGCGCTCAGGGAAGCGATGGAGGGTGAACGGAGATGACCCAACAGTGTGCCGTGCACTTCGTGGGCAAGCCTTCGTTCCCTGACCAGCCGGCGATGGAGACGCGACGCGTGCCCCTCGGAGAGCACGGACAATCCCAGTTCCAAGGCCATTAGATCGGGGGCATCGGCTGCCGGAGCCTGCCACGAGCAGTGCAGCAGGGGATGGGGAACCTCTCCGGTGACGGCGATGCTCCCGCCCGGCAACGTGGATTCCGCGATGGCATCCCGGGGCGGCGGGGAGAGATCCTCGAGGTCGCTGAAATATCGTTCGACCAAGTTGATGGTTCCATCCGGGTCGAGTGCTCCGCAGACCACCAGTTTCGCGTGCGAGGGGCGATACCACCTCGAGTGGAAAGCCGTCACCTCGGCCAGGCTTGCCGCCGCCAGATCCTCCATGGAGCCTATGGGCAGGTGTCCATAGGGATGCCCGGAACCGAAGTGTTGTCCCACCAGCCTCGTCAACAAATCCCCGTAGGGTCGGTTGTCGTAGCGTTGACGTTTTTCCTGGGCCACCACGTCACGCTGGGCGTCGAGGTTTTCCTGGGTCACCGCGAGGCTGCGAAGACGATCCGCCTCCAGCCACAGCACCATCTCCAGAGCTCCTGCCGGTACACATTCGTGATAGACCGTGCGATCGGTGGACGTGAAAGCGTTGACGTTGCCACCAGCGGCCTCGATCACCGACATGTGCTCCCCGGGTGCCACTCTGGAGGAGCCCTGGAACATCAGATGCTCGAAAAGGTGGGCAAAGCCCGTGCGTCCCGGGGTTTCGTCAACGGAGCCCACCTGAAAACTGAGATTGATCGCCACGGCGGGAGCGTGTGGATCGGGCAGCAACGCAAGCTCAAGCCCATTTCCCAGCCGATATCTGATAACGGTGAATCCGGACGATGTGGGACATCGGGTATCGGCCACGATTCAGAGATCGCCGCCCTGCTGACGTTTGCGCCAGCGTTCTTCCAACTTGTTCATGAAGTCCGTCCCGGAAGCAGAGGGATGGGTGGACCTGTTGGAGAGACGTGTCGTTTCCGCTTGGCCCTCGACCCTGGACCAGGCGCTGATTCCGGTGATCGCCGCGACGAGCATCATGACGAAGCCGATGATGGAGATCACGGGCTGGAACTGGACCCCGAGAACCAGGGCGGCCAGCCCGGTGATGAAGATCACCCCTGCAAATGCGGCACGACGGCGCTGCATGCGGAACTGTGGCGCGCCCCTCAGGGCGTCCGCGAACTTCGGGTCATCGGCGAGCAGCGATGCCTCAAGCTGGTCCAGGCGCCTCTGCTCCTGCTCAGACAAAGCCATCGTGGTCTCCTGTCCTAGTTCTTCGGGCACCCCGTCCCTGCCATTGTAGGTGCCTTGATGGATGGGTGGGAAAAGGCTATCGCGAATCGTGGTCGCGTCGGCCACCACGGGTGCTCTTCGACCGCCACAGGGAGGCGGGAAGCAGAAAGGCCAGCAGACGTCTCGGGGTCGGGACGTTGCTGCGGAGCTCACGGATCAGGAGCTTCACACGTTCTGGAAGCTGATCCGTCGGTGGGGTCTCGCGGGCGAACTGACTGCGCTGCACGACCTCGGCGACTTCGAGCAGATGCGCCGCCATCGCATCCGGAAGACCTGGGCCCATGGCCTTGCCCGCTTCGACGGGGGAACCAAGCAGGAACTCCCGACCGAGATCCCTGTGGGAAGCCCCCAGTTCACGCCACGCAGCGGCGGCAGCAGCCACCGGGGGCTGCCCGACACGCAGGCGCCAAGCGCGTAGGGACAGCCGTACCACGGCGGGTGAAACCAGCAACAGGAGTGCGGGAAGTGTCCAGAACAGCCAGCTCCAGTTCGCGGAATTGCCCTTGGGCGTTCCCGGGGATGTTTGCTCGGGGGAGGACGGGGGAGACGACGTCGGTTCGGTGGGTCGAGG